>NZ_LRQV01000043.1 GCF_001567585.1 Micromonospora rosaria | reverse complement strand
GCCAGCGGCAGGCCGGCAGCGGCCGGGCCGGCGGCCGGTGGTGGGCGGGCGCCGGCGGAGGTGATGGCCCAGTCCGGGGCCGCGACCGGGGCGGCCCCCGTGATCGCCCGCGCCCACCACGGCAGCGTCTCGCGGGAGGAGCGCCGGCAGATCGAGGAGGCGCTCAAGGCCGGCCGGTTGCCCGCCGTGGTGGCCACCTCCAGCCTGGAGCTCGGCATCGACATGGGCGCGGTCGACCTGGTGGTGCAGATCGAGGCCCCGCCCAGCGTGGCCGCCGGGCTGCAACGGGTCGGCCGGGCCGGGCACCAGGTCGGCGCGGTCTCCCGGGGGGTGGTCTTCCCCAAGCACCGGGGCGACCTGCTCTCCTGCACCGTGGTCGCGGAACGGATGGCCGCCGGCGCCATCGAGGAGCTGCACCCGCCGCGCAACCCGCTCGACGTGCTCGCCCAGCAGATCGTGGCGATGGTGGCCCTCGACCCGTGGTCGGTCGGTGACCTGGCCGCCCTGGTCCGCCGGGCGGCGTCCTACGCCGACCTGCCCGACTCGGCGCTGCACGCCGTCCTCGACATGCTCTCCGGGCGGTACCCGTCGACCGCCTTCGCCGAGCTGCGGCCCCGGCTGGTCTGGGACCGGGTCACCGACACGCTGACCGGCCGGCCGGGTGCCCAGCGGCTCGCGGTGACCAGCGGCGGCACCATCCCCGACCGGGGGCTGTTCGGGGTCTTCCTGGCCGGGGCGGAACGCGCGGCCCGGGTCGGCGAGCTGGACGAGGAGATGGTCTACGAGTCCCGGGTCGGCGACGTCTTCCTGCTCGGCTCCTCCTCCTGGCGGATCGAGGAGATCACCCCGGACCGGGTGCTCGTCTCGCCGGCCCCCGGCCAGGCCGCCCGGATGCCGTTCTGGAAGGGCGACAACGCCGGCCGGCCGGTGGAGCTGGGCCGGGCCATCGGGGCCCGGGTCCGGGCCCTGCTGCGGCAGGACGACGCCACGGCGGTGGCTGCGCTGCGCGCCGGCGGGCTGAACGACTGGGCCGCCGGCAACCTGCTGGCGTACCTGCGGGAACAGCAGGCCGCCACCCGCTCCCTGCCGGACGACCGGACGGTCGTGGTGGAGCGGTTCCGCGACGAGCTGGGCGACTGGCGGCTGGCCGTGCACAGCCTGCTCGGCGCGCGGGTCAACGCGCCCTGGGCGCTGGCCATCGGCCGCCGGCTCGCCGAGCGGTACGGGGTGGACGCCCAGGTGCTCCCCTCCGACGACGGCATCGTCATCCGGCTGCCGGACACCGCCGACGAGCCGCCCGGCGCCGACGTGGTCGCCTTCGACCCCGACGAGATCGCCCAGCTCGTCGAGGAGTCCGTCGGCACCTCCGCGCTCTTCGCCGCCCGGTTCCGGGAGTGCGCCGCCCGGTCGCTGCTGCTGCCCCGCCGGGACCCGCGCCGCCGCCAGCCGCTCTGGCAGCAGCGGCAACGCGCCGCCCAACTGCTCGACGTCGCCCGGGAGTACGCCGACTTCCCGGTCACCCTGGAGGCCGCCCGGGAGTGTCTCCAGGACGTCTTCGACCAGCCCGCCCTCGCCCAGCTCATGCGGGACCTGGCCGGCCGCCGGGTGCGCCTGGTGGAGGTGTCCACCGAGCGGCCCTCACCGTTCGCCCGCTCGCTGCTGTTCGGGTACGTCGGGGTGTTCCTCTACGAGGGTGACGCCCCCCTCGCCGAACGGCGGGCCGCCGCCCTGGCGCTGGACTCGGCCCTGCTCGGCGAGCTGCTGGGCCGGGTCGACCTGCGGGAGCTGCTCGACCCGGCGGTGCTCGCCGAGAGCGATCGGCAGCTGCGCTGGCTGACCGACCAGCGCCGGCCGCGCGACGCCGAGGACGTGGTGGAGCTGCTCCGGGTGGTCGGTGACCTCTCCGACGCCGAGCTGGCCGAGCGCGGGGTGCCCGCCGCCTGGCCCGCCGAGCTGGCGGCGGCCCGCCGGGTACTGCGGATCCGGGTCGCCGGCCAGGACCGCTGGATCGTCGTCGAGGACGCCGCCCGGTTCCGCGACGCCCTCGGCGTGGCGCTGCCGGTCGGGGTCGCCGAGGCGTACCTCGAACCGGTGCCCGACCCGCTCGGCGACCTGGTCGCCCGGTACGCCCGCACGCACGGGCCGTTCGCCGCCGCCACCTGTGCCGCCCGGTTCGGGCTCGGGGTCTTCGTGGTGGAGCAGGCGCTGCGCCGGCTGGCCGCCACCGGGCGGGTGGTCTCCGGCGAGTTCACCCCCGACGGCGTGGGCACCCAGTGGTGCGACGCGGAGGTGCTGCGGCTGCTGCGGCGACGCTCCCTGGCCGCGCTGCGCCGGGAGATCGAGCCGGTGCCGCCGGCCGTGCTGGCCAGCTTCCTGCCCCGCTGGCAGCAGGTGGGCGCCGCGGCGCGCGGGGTGGAGGCGCTGGCGGCGGCGGTGGAGCAGGTGCAGGGGGTGGCGGTGCCCGCCTCCGCCCTGGAACGGCTGGTCCTGCCGGCCCGGGTCGCCGACTACTCCCCCGGCCAGCTCGACGAGCTGTGCGCCAGCGGGGAGGTGGTCTGGGCCGGTGCCGGGGCGATCAGCGGTGGGGACGGCTGGGTCACCCTGGCGTACGCCGACGCCGCGCCGCTGCTGCTCCCCCCACCGGACGAGGCGCTGGCCCGGACTCCGCTGCACGACGCGGTGCTCGACGCCCTCGCCGACGGGCAGGCGCTGTTCTTCCGCACACTGGCCGACCGGGTCGCCGCCAGCGGCAGGGCAGGCCTGGTCGGTGACACCGACAGGGCGGCCAAAGCCGGTGACACCGACAGGGCGGCCAGGGTCGGTGACACCGACAGGGCGGCTATGGCCGGGGCCGCCAGCGGGGCGGCCATGGCCGGGGTCACCGACGACGCGGCGCTGGTCGCCGCCCTGTGGGACCTGGTCTGGGCCGGGTACCTCACCAACGACACCCTGGCCCCGCTGCGGGCCCGACTCGGCGGCGGGGGCGCCCACCGGGCCCGCCCGACCGCCCCGCGCACCCGGTACCGGCGGCCCGGTCGGGTGGCGCTGCCCACCCGGGGCGGGCCGCCGACCGTGGCCGGGCGCTGGTCCCGGCTGCCGGAGCGGGACACCGATCCGACCCGGCGGGCCGCCGCCCTGGCCGACCTGCTGCTGGACCGGCACGGCATCGTCACCCGGGGCGCGGTCGTGGCCGAGCAGGTGCCCGGCGGGTTCGCGGCGGTGTACCCGGTGCTGTCCGCCCTGGAGGAGCGCGGCGCGGCCCGGCGCGGGTACTTCGTGGAGGGGCTGGGCGCGGCCCAGTTCGCCGTACCGGGGGCGGTGGACCGGATCCGCGCGGTGGCCGAGACCCTCGACGGCCGGGCGCGCGGCGGCCCCGCCCTGGTCCTGGCGGCGACCGACCCGGCCAACCCGTACGGCGCGGCGCTGCCCTGGCCGGACCGGGTCCTCGACTCCGGCGACGACGCCGCCCCGGCCACCGGCCACCGCGCCGGCCGCAAGGCGGGGGCCTTGGTGGTGCTGGTCGGCGGCGATTTGGCGCTCTACGTCGAGCGGGGTGGCCGGACCCTGCTCTCCTTCACCGACGACCCGGAGGCGCTGGCGGCGGCGGGCAAGGCGCTGGCCGACGCGGTGCACGCCGGGGCGCTGGGGGCGCTGTCGGTGGAACGGGCCGACGGGGGGTCGGTGCGCTCCTCGCCGCTGCGCGACGCGCTCACGGCCGCCGGGTTCCGGGCCACCCCCCGCGGGCTACGGCTGCGCGGCTGACCCCCGGTCCGGCCGGGCCTCCCCTCGGCCGGTCGCCTCGGGCCGCCGCCCCGGTGACCCGGGCCACCCGGCGCGGTGCACCCGGCGGGCCGGCCGGGACGCGGATCAGCGCAGGAAGTCGGATCAGCGCAGGGGATCGGGTCAGCGCAGTCCGGCCAGGACGCGCTCGTACTTCGGCCGGTCGGCGGCCGGGGTCCGCGCCTCCAGGTAGTTCAGCACCACGCTGCCCCGCCGGTACGAGGCCCCGCTCCAGACGTCGGCCATGTCCCCGGCGCTCGTCTCGTCCGGGAAGACGTACACCGTCACCGCGTCGGTGGCGATCAGCTCGGAGCAGCCCAGCCCGTCCCCGTCCGGTCCACAGTCGACGGAACGGTCCCGGGGGTTGGGCACCCGCAGCCCGGCCGCCCGGAACGCCGCGACGACCTCCCGCGCGCCCGGCGCCGCGCTGGGCCGGGGCGGAAGCTGCACCGGGGGCAGGGTGCTCGGGCGGCGTTCCGTCGACCTCTCGGGCTCCGGCGGCGCGGCCGGCGGTGCAGCCGGCGCGGTGGTCGGCGCGGTGCCGGTGGGCGCGGGTACCGGGACACCGCCGGACGGGACGCCGGTGGCCGGTGGCGCGGTGGGAGCCGGGGCGGTACCGACCGGTGGCCCGGAGGGGGCCGGAGCGGACGGGGCGGGCGGCGTCGGGCCGGCCTCGGGGCGGCCCCGGGAGTCCGCGCAGGCGACGGTCGCGGCGAGCAACGCGACGAGCGCCGCGACGGCGGGGACGGTCCGAATGCGACGGGTCACCCCGGCAGTCTGCCCCCGCCGGGGCGGGCCCGGCACCGGCCGGTCGGCCAGCGCGGGTGTCGCACAACCGTCACCGCGTCCGGTCCACGCCGGACCTCCCGGCGACGCGGATTCCGGGCGGCTAGCCTACCGGCATGGCGGAGCCCTGCTGGATCTCGTTGACCACCGACTACGGCCTCGCGGACGGTTTCGTGGCCGCGTGCCACGGGATGATCGCCCGGTACGCCCCGCAGGCGCGGGTGATCGACGTGACCCATCTGGTCCCGCCGGCCGACGTCCGCCGGGGCGCGGCGGTGCTCGCCCAGACCGTGCCGTACCTGCCGTGGGGGGTGCACGTGGCGGTGGTCGATCCCGGCGTCGGCGGGACCCGGCGCGGCGTCGGGCTGGCCACCCCCGGTGGATTGCTGGTCGGCCCGGACAACGGCCTGCTGGTCGAGGCGGCCGAGGCGCTGGGCGGGATCCGGGCGGCGGTCGAGCTGACCGCCCCGGACTGGCTGGCCCCCGAGGTGTCCCGCACCTTCCACGGGCGTGACGTCTTCGCCCCGGTGGCGGCCCGGCTGGCCACCGGGTCCGCGCTGGCCGGGGCCGGCCCGGCGGTCGACCCGGAGAGCCTGGTCCGGCTGCCCACCCCGACGGTACGGGTGGTCGACGGCGCGCTGACCGCCGAGGTGTCCACCGTGGACCACTTCGGCAACGTGCAACTGGCCGCCCCGGCGGCGCTGCTCGACCCGCTCCCCGACCAGCTCACCGTCGCCGGTCACCCGGCGGTACGCGGCCGTACCTTCGGCGACGCGGCCCCGGGTGCCCTGGTGGTCCACGTGGACTCGGCCGGTCGGGTCGCGGTCGCGGTGAACGGTGGACGGGCGGTGGACCTGCTGACGGTCCGCCCCGGCGATCTGCTGACGGTCGCCGGACGAGCGCGCTGAGCGGGCGGACGGACCGGCGGCAAGACCGGAAAACGACAGCACCGAGTGGCGGAATCGGTACGCTCCCGTGCTCCTGTCCGGTTCGGCGGTGTGGAATGCTGCCCCGGTGGGTGATCAATGGGTTCCGGCGGTCTGTCCCTGTTGCGCCTGTCTGACCGGCGGTGGCACCTGCCCGGTCTGCTTCTGGACCGACGACGGCCAGGCGGACGCCGACGCGGACGTGGTGCGGGGCGGCCCCAACGGTGACCTGAGCCTGTCGCACGCGCGCCTCAACTACGCCGTCTACGGCGCCAGCCACCCCCGGTACCAGGACATGGTCCGCCCGCCACGCCCGGAGGAACGCCCCTGACCCGACCCGGCGGGGCAGGATGGTGGGGTGCCCGAGGGTGACACCGTCTGGAACACCGCCCGCGTCCTGCACCGGGCGCTGGCCGGGGCCCGGCTGACCGGCAGCGACTTCCGAGTGCCCGGCCTGGCCACCGTCGACCTGGCCGGGTGGACCGTGCGCGAGTCGGCCAGCCGGGGCAAGCACCTGCTGCTGCGGCTGGCCGGGCCCGACGGCGGGTCCCGCCGTACCCTGCACTCGCACCTGCGGATGGAGGGCACCTGGCGGGCGTACGCCCCGGGGGAGCGCTGGACGGCCCGCCCGGCGCACCTGATCCGGGTGGTGCTGCGCAGCCCGGCGGCGGTGGCGGTCGGGTACCACCTGCACGAGGTGGCCCTGGTCCCGACCGACGCCGAGGCGACCCTCGTCGGCCACCTCGGCCCGGACCTGCTCGGCGCGGACTGGGACCCGGCCGAGGCGGTCCGCCGGCTGGCCGCCCGGCCGGAGGTCACCATCGGCGAGGCACTGCTGGACCAGCGGAACCTGGCCGGGGTGGGCAACCTCTACAAGTGCGAGGTGCTGTTCCTGCGCGGCCTCTCCCCGTGGACGCCGGTCGGCGCGGTACCGGACCTCGCCGGCACGGTCACCCTGGCCCAGCGCCTGCTCGCCGCGAACCGGGGCCGGTGGACCCAGAGCACCACGGGCTCCCTGCACCGGGGCCAGACCAGCTACGTGTACGGCCGGCGCGCCCAGCCCTGCCGCCGCTGCGGCACCGCCATCGACAAGCGGGACCTCGACGACCGCGTCACCTACTGGTGCCCCACCTGCCAACCCACCCCCTAACCGCCCACCCCTGCCCCTCCCCCTCGCCCCACCCCACCTCGCCCCACCCCGCGATCGTGCACGTCGCGCCCGCGTGACGCGGCATCTGCGGCATATGCCCGGGCCGGAACTGCACGATCGCGGGGGTGGGAGAGGGGGCGCGGGGCGGGGTGGGGAGGAAATTCGGACGAATGGGTGGTTCCTCCCGATCATCGATTGGTCGCATCCTGTTGTCGAACGACTACCTCTCGCCAGCAGTCCACCGCGCCGGGCCGGCCGCTCGCAGGCGGTCCGGCCGCGGGTGCCGCGACCCGGGAGCGCCATGGCCATGTTCCGCAGAATCCGGTCCACCTGGCTCCACCGCACCGTCCGGGGCGGTCCGGCACCCCATCCGGTGCCGACCGCACGGACCGCCGAGACGGTTGCCGCCGCCCCGGCCAGCAGCCTCGACCCGGCCGCCGTACCCCGGCTCTTCGGTCCGGTGCCGAACTTCGCCACCAGTCCCCGGCCGGCCCTGACGCCGACCGGCCGGCCGGTACCGGGGACCGGCATCCGCAAGTTCGTCGACGCGCTGCCGCTGCCCGGCCCGGACGGCCGCAACGCGCTCGGCGGTCACCTGCCGGTGGCGGTGCCCGACACCATCAGCTACCCGGGCTGCGACTACTACGAGATCGGGGTGCAGGAGTACCGGCAGCGGCTGCACCGGGACCTGCCCACCACCCGGCTGCGCGGGTACCGGCAGCTCAACCTGGGCACCGACCCGACCGGCCACAACACGGTCAGCCCACCGGACCGGCCGTACCTGCACGGGCCGCTGATCGCCGCCCGGCGCGGCCGGCCGGTACGGATCAAGTTCATCAACCAGTTGCCCACCGGGCGGGCCGGCGAGCTGTTCCTCCCGGTGGACCCGTCCGTCGACGGGGCGGGGGTCGGCCCGCTGGACGGCCCCGCGCCGTACCCGCAGAACCGGGCGGTACCGCACCTGCACGGCGCGCAGACCGGCTGGATCAGCGCCGGCAATCCGCTGCACTGGATCACGCCGGCCGGGGAGATCACCCCGTACCCGACCGGGGTGGGGTTGACCCCCGTGCCGGACATGCCGCCGCCGGGCGCGGGGGCGACCACCCTGTACTTCCCGAACGAGCAGAGCGGCCGGCTGATGTGGCTGCACGACAACACCCTGGGCCTGTCCCGGCTCACCGTGTACGCCGGGCAACTCGCGCCGTACCTGCTCACCGACCCGGCCGAGGAGGCGCTGGTCGCCGACGGGGTGCTCCCCGCCGAGCAGCTACCGCTGGTCGTCCAGGACAAGACCTTCGTACCGGACGACGCCCAACTCGCCGCCGAGGATCCGACCTGGGACCGGGACCGGTGGGGGTCCCGGGGCGACCTCTGGCACCCGCACGTCTACCAGCCCCGGCAGAACCCGGAGCACCCCTGCGGGCGCAACCCGACCGGCCGGTGGGACTACGGTCCCTGGTCCCGCAGCGCCGAGCAGGCCACCTCCACCGGCACCGCCACCGCACCCGCCACGGGCGCCGCCGCACCTTCCACCGGCACCGCCGCCGCCTCGACCGGCGTCGTCGACACCGGCGCACCCTCCACCGGCACCGCCGCCGCTGGTCCTGAGGCCGGCACCGCCGAGGCCGGGCGCGGCACGGGCGGCGGACCGGCGCCGGTGGCGAATCCGCACCACGACCCGGTCGACGCGCCCGACGAGCCGCCGCTGACGCCGGGGGTGCCGCACCCATCGGCGGTGCCCGAGGCGTACGGCGACACCCCGGTGATCAACGGCTGTGCCTACCCGTACCTGGTGGTGCGGCCGGCGGCGTACCGGTTGCGGATCCTCAACGCCTGCGCGGACCGCAGCCTGAACCTCCAGCTCTACCGGGCCGCCTCGGACGGGCCGATGTGGCGGCCCGACGGGAGCCTCGCCGACGCCGACGCCGGTGAGGTGCCGATGGTGGACGCGGTCCGGGCCCCCGGCCGGCCGTCCTTCTGGCCGACGGACGGGCGCGACGGTGGCGTGCCCGATCCGCGCGCCGCCGGGCCGGACCTGATCCAGATCGGTAACGAGGGTGGGCTGCTGCCCACCCCGGTCGTGCTGCCCGCCCGGCCGGTCGGGTACCGGTACGACCGGCAGGACCCGACGGTGCTCAACGTGGACGGTCACGCCCTGCTGCTCGCCCCCGGGGAGCGCGCCGACGTGGTGGTGGACTTCTCCGGCGTCGCGCCGGGCGGCACGCTGATCCTCTACAACGACTGCCCGGCCCCGCTGCCCTGCCACGACCCCCGGTACGACCACCACACCGGCGGGCCGGACCGCTCCGAGGTCGGCGGGCCACCGCCGACCCTGCCCGGGTACGGGCCGAACACCCGTACCCTGCTCCAGTTCCGGGTGCAGGGGGAGCCGGACCGGCCGTACGACCTGGCCCGGTTGACCGCCCGGCTGCCCGGCGCGTACGCGGCCAGCCAGCGCCCGCCGATCGTGCCCCAGCCGGCGTACGACCGGGCGTTCGACACCCGTACCGCCCGGGAGACCCGGGTACCGGTGCACGCCACCACGGTCAGCTTCACCCCGGCCGGCGGGGCCGAGCCGGTCACCCTGCCGCTGGCCGTCAAGGGCGTGCAGCCGGTCTTCGAGGCCCGGCACGGCCGGCTCACCGGGCGGCTCGCCGTCGGGCACCCGCAGGCCGGGCCGCTGACCCCGGTGATCCTGCCGCTGGGCCCCGCCGACCCGGCCACCGAGGTCCTCTTCGCCAGCGACCCGGCGACCCCGGTCGGCGCGCCCGGCGACGGCACCCAGTTCTGGCGGATCGTGGGCACCGGCCGGGTGACCCAGCCGCTGCACCTCGGCGGCTGTGACGTGCAGGTCGTCAACCGGGTCGGCTGGGACGGCACGGTCCGCCCGCCGCACGGCGGGGAGCTGGGCTGGAAGGAGACCGTCCGGGTCAACCCCCGGGAGGACGTGATCGTGGCGGTCCGGCCGGTCGCCCCGCCGCTGCCGTTCAAGCTCGGCGACAGCGTCCGGCTGCTCGACCCGTCGCGCCCGGCCGGGGCGCGTACCGACGGCACCCACCTCAGTCCGGTCGACGGCCGACCGGCGCTGGTGGTCAACCAGGTGGTCAACCTGGGCTGGGAGTACCGCTGGCACAGCCAGCTCGGCGGGTACCGGGACCAGGGCGCCAGCCGACCGCTGGTGCTGCGGGTCTCGCCCCGGGCGCCCTCGGGGCTCACCGCCACCCCGGTCCCGGGTACCGCGACCGTGCTGCCGGCGATCGCGCTGGCCTGGACCGGCAACGGCAGCCACCCGGCGGCCACCAGCCACCAGTTGCAGCGGGCCACCGACCCCTCCTTCACCGAGGGGGTCACCGCGCTGACCGTGGCCGCGACCGCGACCCGGTACACCGACGCCACGGTCACCCCCGGGGTCACCTACCACTACCGCATCCGGGCGGAGAACGCGGCGAGCTGTTCGGGCTGGTCGAACAGCGTCCCGGCGGCGGTCCGGATGGCCGCGCCGACCGGGCTGGTCACGGCGGTCCCCACCGCCGCACCGCTGCGGGTCACCCTGCGCTGGGCCAACCGGTCGTTCGCCACCGGCGTCGACGTGCAGCGGGCCACCAACCCCACCTTCACCAGCGGCCCCGGCACCACCGCGATCGGGGTCGGGGAGAACCACCTGGACCAGGCCGTCGCCCCGGACACCACGTACTACTACCGGGTCCGCACCACGTACCTCGGGGCCGCCTCACCCTGGTCGACGGTGTCGACGGTCTCCACGCCCCCGGCGCCCGGCGTGCCGCACACCGTCGCCGGCACCGCCAGCGCGCCCGCGCCGGACACCGCCACGGTGATCCTGACCTGGGCCTGCGCCACGCCCAGCGGGCCCGGCTCCGGGTTCGTCGTGCAGCGGGCCACCGACGCCCGGTTCACCCGGGAACTCGCCACCTTCACCGTCACCGGGCGCGGCTTCACCAACAGCGGCCTGACCCGGGGGGTGACCTACTTCTACCGGGTCCGGTCGTACAACGTCGTGGGCAGTTCCGCGTTCACCGGCCCGGTGCCGGTCAGCACCCCGCCCTGAGCCGGCCGGAGCCGGTCCGGCAGAAACCGCCGCCCTGAGCCGGCCCGCCGGAGCAGTTTGCGCCGGAGCCGGCCCGCCCGCTCCCGACGTCGAGGACGCGGGGCGGGCGGGCCGGCGCGGGTCAGTTGGTGGTCGGCGTGCGCAGCGGCCCCGACGTGCTGCGCAGCTCGGCCAGGGCCGAGGCCACCCCGTGCAGCAGGTCGGTGGCCTCGACCAGGCGGGAGGCGGCGACGTGCTCGCCGCTGGGCCGGGAGTCCTCGGCGAGGTACCCGGCCGCCGCGACGACGAGCTGCTCGTAGGCGGCCACGCCGCTGTCGAGCTGCTCGATCAGGGCCGCGTGGGCGTCGGCCAGCGGCGACCGGGGCTCACGGGGAGCCAGCCGCAGCGCCCGCTCCACGCTCGCCACCCGGCCGGCCAGCTCACGCAACGACCGGTCGGCCTCGGCCGCCTGGAGCACGGCCGGCGCGGCCAGCCCGGTCAGCCGGGCGGACATCCCGGCCAGGGCCAGCGCGGCCTGGTCCAGGCGGGCCCACAGGGGCGCGGCGGCGGTGCCGCGCAGGGCCATCCGGGACCGGACCCGGCGTACCTCGGCCACCACCCCGGGACCGACGGGCAGCCGTTCGACGGCGGCGACCAGCCGGGCCCGGGACCGGGCGGCGGCCTCCGCCGGGTCGATCTCCGGGGGCGCCGGCTGGGCGGCCAGCGCCCGCAGGTCGATCCAGCGCCAGACGGCCAGCGCCAGCGCGCCCCCGGCGGCGCCGGCCCAGGCCGCGTCGGCCAGCCCGATCCCGGCGTACGGGGTGAGCACGGCGGCGGCGCCGCCGAGCCCGCCGGCGGTGACGCTCCACCGCCGGGCCGAACGCCGGAGCCGGCTCAGCTTCCGGAAGTACCGTGCTCGCTCGTCGCTCACCCTGCCTCCTCGCCCCGTGGTCAGCTCGCGGCGCTGCTGTCCCCGGTGTTCCGGTCCCGCGCCATGTTGGCCCGCAGCTCGTCGAGGCGGGCGACGGCGGCCGGGTCACCGGTCGGGGCGGCCTGCTGGCCGGCCTGCTCCGGCCGGTTGCTGAGCTGCTCGCCGGCGAGGCTGGACCGGATCTGCTCCAGCCGCGCCGAGCCCGCCATGTCGATGGTCGACTTCTGGATCTCCATCATCCGACCCTCGACGGAGTTCCCGGCCAGCTCGGCCCGGCCCATCGCGGTCGCGTAGCGCTGCTCGATGCGGTCACGCACCTCGTCCAGCGAGGGGGTGTTGGCCGGGGCGGCCAGCGAGGACATCGACTCCAGCGAGGCGGCCACCGTCTCCTGCATCTTGGCCTGCTCGAGCTGGCTGAGCAGCTTGCTGCGCTCGGCCAGCTTCTGCTGGAGGATCATCGAGTTGTTCTCCACGGCGCGGCGGGCCTGGGCGGCGGCGGCCAGCGCCTGGTCGTGCAGGGTCTTCAGGTCCTCGGCGGACTGCTCGGCCGAGACCAGCTGGCTGGCCAGGGTCTGCGCGGTCTGCTCGTACTGGCCGGCCTGGGTCTCGTCGCCCTTGGCGCGGGCCTGGTCGGCCAGAACCAGCGCCTGCCGGGCGTTGGCCTGCAACCGCTCGACGTCCGACATCTGCCGGGACAGCTTCATCTCGAGCTGGCGCTGGTTGCCGATGACCGCCGCGGCCTGCTGGACGAGCGCCTGGTGCTGACGCTGGGCCTCTTCGATGGCCTGCTGGATCTGCACCTTGGGATCCGCGTGTTCGTCGATCTTGGCCCCGAAGAGTGCCATCAGGTACTTCCAACCCTTGACGAACGGGTTAGCCATCTTCGCCGTGTCCCCTCAGTAGCATCGCTCCGCCTCCGCCGTACCGGCGGAGCCGGAGCGGCGGCAGCGCGGCCCTGCCTCACATCGTCCCAGGCGCGCGCCACCCGGTCACGGGTACGCCAGGGACGCCGGCCAGGCCAGCGCTTGTCGGCAACCCTACGCGGCGCAAACAACCGCGGCTACGCCCTGGGTCAGGCGGCGCAGACCACGTCCCGGTCGCCCCCACGGACCCGGCTGCTGCGCAGGGTCGCCTTCAACGGCGACTCCTGCCGCACGGCCACCGAGACGGTGCCGTCGGTGGTGACCTGGCGCACGCCCCGGTTGGTGGCCTTGCGCACCGCCGACGCGGCCATCGCGGGCTGCTCGTCGGGGGTCGCCGGCCCGTCCTGGACCGGCACCAGCACCCCGGGCAGCTGCTCGGCGAGGGCGACGGTGTCGCTCACCTCGCGCAGCAGCTCGGAGAGGCGGGCACCGAGCGCGTCGCAGATGGCGGCCAGCAGCTCGCTGGAGGGCTCCTTCTGCCCGCGCTCGATCTCGGAGAGGTAGCCGAGGCTGACGTTGGCGGCCGAGGAGACCTCACGCAGGGTGCGGTGCTGCCCCTGCCGGCGCGCCCGTAGCGCATCCCCGATCACACGGCGTAGCAGGACCATCGCACCTCCCCCTGAGGGACACCCGCCCGATGGACGACACATGTCGACACGGCGTCACCGCACCGACACCGACAGACCGCCGGGCCTTCCCGCAACCGTACCCGGTTGCCACGCCCGCTGACATCCTCCCCCGGACGTCGATCCCGCGAGCCGGGCCGGCGCAGGGGTCACCGGGCGGCCGTGGCGAGCGCGTCGATCCGCTCCGTGAGCAGGCGCAGCGCCTCGATCACCGCCGCCGCGCGGATGTGTTCCCGGCCACCGTCGAGACCGAGTTTCCGGACCGTCGGACCGCCCGGCCCGGCCACCGCGACGTACACCAGGCCGACCGGCTTGCCGTCCTGCGGCTCCGGGCCGGCGACCCCGGTGGTCGCCACCGCCCAGTCCGCGCCGCACCGCTGCCGGCCACCCTCGGCCAGCGCGACCGCGACGTCCGGATCGACCGGCCCCCGCGCGGCCAGCAGCTCCGCCGGCACCCCGGCGAGCTGCGCCTTCAGCTCGGTGTCGTACACCACCAGGCCGCCCCGGTAGACGGCGCTGACCCCGGCGATCTCGACGATCCCGGTGGCGAGCAGCCCGCCGGTGAGCGACTCGACCGTGGCCAGCGTCTCGTGCCGCTGGGCGAGCCGGTGCACCGCGCCGGCGGCCGGGCTGCCGACCGGTCGGTGTCCGTGGGCGTCGGTGTCCATGGCTCTCACCCTTCCCTCACCGGCGGCGGCTAACCGCCCGCCGGACGGCGCAGCCGCACCGCCCGGGCGATGTAGTCGAAACCGGTCAC
This sequence comes from Micromonospora rosaria, assembly GCF_001567585.1. Taxonomy (GTDB): domain Bacteria; phylum Actinomycetota; class Actinomycetes; order Mycobacteriales; family Micromonosporaceae; genus Micromonospora; species Micromonospora rosaria. Next base: position 34,836 of record NZ_LRQV01000043.1, on the reverse strand, counting down.
CACGGTGACCAGGACCGCCGCCGCCATGATCCACCCGCCGACGGCGGCGAGCCCCGCCGGCATCGGCCAGAGGTACCAGACGATCGCCGCGGTCTGCAGGGCCGTCTTGAGCTTGCCGCCCCGGCTGGCCGCGATCACGCCGTGCCGGATCACCCAGAAGCGCAGCGCGGTGATGCCCAGCTCACGGGCGAGGATCACCCCGGTCACCCACCACGGCAGGTCGCCGTACCAGGAGAGCAGCAGCAGGGCCGCGCCGGTCAGCGCCTTGTCGGCGATCGGGTCGGCGACCTTCCCGACGGAGGTGATCAGCGCGAACCGGCGCGCGATCCAGCCGTCCACGAAGTCGGTGAGGGAGGCGAAGACGAAGGTCAGGCAGGCCACGATCTGCCAGCCCGGTCGGCTCATCTCGGAGACGACCACCAGCACCATGAAGACCGGTACCAGCGCCAGCCGCAGGGCGGTCAGCGCGTTGGCGAGGTTGAACACCGGTACGGGGGCGACCACCGGGGTGGACTCCGTCGCCCCGGTCACCGTGGCCTCCCGCCGCGCCGGTTCCGGTACCGCACCACGCCACTCCCCCGCCTCGTCCGAGCGCGCCGTCACCGGGCTGCGCCGGGCGCCGCCGAGATCATCTCATCCGGTACGGCCACCAGGTCCACCCCTTCGGTGCCGGTGACCGTGGCCCGGACCAGGTCGCCCGGGCGCAGCGCGGCCAGGTCGACGCCACCACCGGGCGGGGCGACCAGGGTGGTGGAGCCGTCCACCTCGGGTGCCTGGTGCGCCGCCCGCCCCTCGACGACCCCGTCGGCCACGCTGTCGACGAGCACGTCGACGCGGCTGCCGAGGCGCTCCTCGGCGCGCTGCGAGCAGAGTTCGTCGGCCAGTGCGGCGATCTTGTCGTAGCGGCGCTTGACGGTGGCGGCGGAGACCTTGCCGGTGAGTCCGGCGGCCTCGGTGCCGTCCTCGTCGCTGTAGTCGAAGACGCCGATGGCGTCGAGCCGCGCCTCGGTCAGGAAGCGGACCAGCTCGGTGACGTCGGCCTTGGTCTCGCCGGGGAAGCCGACGATGAAGTTGCTCCGCGCCCCGGCCTCGGGGGCCAGGGAGCGGGCGGTGGCGAGCAGCTCCAGGAACCGGTCGGTGGAGCCGAACCGGCGCATCCGACGCAGCACGGGCTCGCTGGAGTGCTGGAACGACAGGTCGAAGTAGGGGGCCACCCCGGGGGTGGTGGCGATCGCCTCGACCAGGCCCGGCCGGGTCTCGGCGGGCTGGAGGTAGCTCACCCGGACCCGGACGACGCCGTCGACGGCGGCGAGCTGCGGCAGCAGCTTCTCCAGCGCCCGGGGGTCGCCCAGGTCCTTGCCGTACGACGTCGAGTTCTCGCTGACCAGGACCAGCTCCCGGACGCCGGTCTTGGCCAGCCACTCCGCCTCGGCGAGCAGCTCGTCCGGGGTCCGGGAGACGAAGGCTCCCCGGAACGCCGGGATGGCGCAGAACGCGCACCGGCGGTCGCAGCCGCTGGCCAGCTTCAGCGAGGCCACCGGCCCGGTGTCCAGCCGGCGGCGCAGCACCTGGCGCAGGTGCGCGGGGGTGCGCTCGTCGGCCTCGACGGGGTCGGTCGTGGCCGCTGCGGTCGCGGGGGCTCCGGTCGCGGCTGCCGGGGTGGGCCGGGCCGGGCTGCCGTGGCCGGGCAGCACGACCGCGGCGTCGCGCCGGGCCACCGGGGTCAGCGGCAGCAGCTCCCGCCGGTCGCGCGGGGTGTGCGCGTCGAGCGCCTCCCCGGCGACCACCGCGTCGAGCCGGGCGGCGATGTCCGGGTAGTCGTCGAAGCTGAGCACCGCCTGCGCCTCGGGGAGGCTGTCGGCCAGCTCCCGGCCGTACCGCTCGGCCATGCAGCCGGCGGCCACCACCTTGGCGCCGGTGTCGGCGGCGGCCAGCAGGGTCTGGATCGAGTCCTGCTTCGCCTTCTCCACGAAGCCGCAGGTGTTGACGACCACCACGTCGGCGCCCTCGCCGTCGGTGGTGACCTGCCAGCCGTCGGCATGCAGCCGGGCGGCCAGCTCCTCCGAGTCGACCTCGTTGCGGGCACAGCCCAGGGTCAGCAGGGCGACGCGGCGGCCCTGGGCGGCGGAGGGGGAGGTGGTGTCAGACACCATCCGAGGGTACCGGGCGCGCCGACGCCCCCCACCAATGGCGGGGGCCGGTGGGCGGCGGCCGGGCGGTCAGGCCGGGGCGACCCCGACCCGGACCATCCGGTCGAGCAGGAAGACCTCGGTGCCGGCGAGACCGGTGGAGCAGAAGACCGAGACCTGGTCCGCGCCGGTCCGGCCGGGGACCGCCCCGGCCAGCACCGCGCCCAGGTCACGCAGCCGACCGGCGTACGGCGGGAGGGCGGCGAGCATCGGCGGCAGGTACGCGCCCGCCTGGGCCGGTGAGTCGGTGACCAGCACCTCGGCCGCGTCCAGCAGGTCGGTGCCGAACTCGTGCCGGTCGAGCTGCTTGAAGCCGACCACGTTGAGGTGGGTGCCGGGGGCGAGGTCGGCGGCGGCGAGCACCGGCGTGACGCTGGTGGTGGCGACCAGCACCACGTCCCGGTCCCGGACCGCGGCCGACGCCGAGTCCACCGGCCGGGCCGGTACGCCCAGCTCGGCGTGGACCCGCGCGGCGAAGGCCGTCCGGTGGGCCGGGTTCGGGCTGTGGACGGTCACCTCGCGCAGGTCGCGGACGGCGGCGGTGGCCCAGAGCTGGGTCCACGCCTGCCGCCCGGAGCCGAGCACGCCCACGGTGGCCGCGTCGGGGCGGGCCAGCGCGTCGACGGCGACCCCGCCCAGCCCACCGGTACGCCGTGAGCCCAGCTCCTCGCCGACCGCGACCGCCCGGACCGCCCCGGTCCGGGCGTCGTGCAGCACGACGAGCTGCTCCGTCCCCGGGTGCCCGAACGTGTCGTACGACCGGTAGCCGTACCACTCGCCGACGAGCTGCCCGGCGGTGAGCACCAGCCGACCGCCGGCCAGCGGGGCGGCGGCGCGGGGCGGGGCGACCAGGTGCCCGGCGTGGGCCGCCAGCAGGGCGTCCCGCATCGCCGCGACGGTCGTCGCCGCGTCCAGCGTGGCGGCGACCTCGGCGTCGGAGATGAGCAGAGTCATGCCGACATCCTTCAACCTGAAGTTGACTTCAGGTCAAGATTCCGGTGGTTCATCTCACCACCGTCGCGAGGGCGGCCTCCGGGGCCGGTCCGGCGGTCACCGGCGGTGCTAGGGTCGGCCCCGGAGGCCCGGCTCGCCGAGGCCACTCCGGACGAGTCGTGGGCGTACCCGGTCATGCAAGACGCCCCGCGCGACACCGCACCACCGCGCGAGCACCGACGCCGCGTGGTGGCGCACCCGCCGCGCGTGCGGCGCGGCGACCGACTCGTCCCGACCCCGGTGGTCGGGCCCGTTCCCGCAGGGGTGACGTCATGGCCTGGATCGTATTGGTGATCTCCGGACTGTTGGAAACCGCCTGGGCGATCGCCCTGGGCCGCAGCGCCGGGTTCACCCGGCTGGTGCCCTCGCTCGTCTTCCTCGTCACGGCCCCGCTCAGCATGGTCGGACTCGCGTACGCGCTGCGGGAGATCCCCGTCGGCACCGGGTACGCGGTCTGGGTCGGCATCGGCGCGGTCGGCACCGCGCTGGTCGGCATGGTGGCCCTGGGCGAGCCGGCCAACCTGCTCCGACTGCTCAGCCTGCTGCTGGTGGTGGCCGGGGTGATCGGGCTGAAACTGTTCCACTGAGCCGACCGAGGTCCTTCACGGAGCCGACCGAGGTGTCTCACGAGCCGACCGAGGTCGATGCGTAGCGGCCGGACACAGTGGGTAGACACAGGGGCGACCAGGAAGGCACGTCCCACCGGAGGCAACGATGGCCCAGATGCACAGCACCGCCCGCCCGCGCAGCAACGCCGCCCGGATCTGCACCATCCTCGGCTTCGTCTTCGCCGGTCTCGCGGTCCTGTTCTCCCCGCTCATCCTCGGCGTGATCGCCGTGGCGCTCGGCGTGGTCGGCGCGGTCCAGGGCGACAAGCCGCTGGGCTGGTACGCCGCGGCGGCCGGCGTCGCCGCCATCGTCCTCGGAACCCTGATCAACATGGTGGTCATGGGCGCCTGACCGCCCCCGCGCCGACGACACCGAGGGCCCGCCGGATACACCGGCGGGCCCTGGCGCTGTCCGGGGCCGGTGCCGGAACCGGGCGGCCGGCTGGTGCCGGTCGCCGGGGGCCGACCTACTCCCCGTCGCCCCGCAGCCCGGCCAGGACCTCCTCCAACTCGTCCGGCTTGACCAGCACGTCGCGCGCCTTGGAGCCCTCGGACGGGCCGACCACGCCCCGGGTCTCCATCAGGTCCATCAGCCGGCCCGCCTTGGCGAAGCCGACCCGCAGCTTGCGCTGGAGCATCGAGGTCGAGCCGAACTGCGAGGTGACCACCAGCTCGACCGCCTGCACCAGCAGGTCCAGGTCGTCGCCGATCTCCTCGTCGATCTTCTTCTTGCCGTCCTGCGCCGGGGCGAGCACGTCCGGGCGGAACTCCGGCTCGCGCTGGTCCTTGCAGAACTTCACCACGTCGGTGATCTCGCGTTCGGTGACCCAGGCGCCCTGGATCCGGATCGGCTTCGACGCGCCCATCGGCAGGAAGAGGCCGTCACCCCGGCCGAGCAGCTTCTCCGCGCCCGGCTGGTCGAGGATGACCCGGGAGTCCGCCAGCGACGAGGTGGCGAACGCCAGCCGGGACGGCACGTTCGCCTTGATCAGACCGGTCACCACGTCGACCGAGGGCCGCTGGGTGGCGAGCACCAGGTGGATGCCGGCGGCGCGGGCGAGCTGGGTGATCCGGACCACCGAGTCCTCCACGTCGCGGGGGGCGACCATCATCAGGTCGGCCAGCTCGTCCACGATCACCAGCAGGTACGGGTACGGCCGGATCTCCCGCTCGCTGCCCGGCGGGGCCTTGATCTCCCCGTTGCGGACCTTGCGGTTGAAGTCGTCGATGTGGCGTACCCCGTTGGCGGCGAGGTCGTCGTAGCGCATGTCCATCTCGCGGACGACCCACTCCAGCGAGTCGGCCGCCTTCTTGGCGTTGGTCACGATCGGGGTGACCAGGTGCGGGATGCCCTCGTACCCGGTCATCTCGACCCGCTTCGGGTCGATCAGCAGCAGCCGCACCTCGTCCGGGGTGGCCCGGGTCAGGATCGACACCAGCAGCGAGTTCAGGCAGGACGACTTGCCGGCCCCGGTCGCGCCGGCGATCAGGATGTGCGGCATCTTGGCGAGGTTCGCCACCACGTAGCCGCCCTCGATGTCCTTGCCGAGGGCGACCACCATCGGGTGGTGGTCGCTGGTCGCGGCTCGGGAGCGCAGCACGTCACCGAGGGCGACGTTCTCCGGGTCGGTGTTGGGGATCTCCACCCCGACCGCGCTCTTGCCCGGGATCGGGCTGAGGATCCGCACGTCCGGCGACTTCACCGCGTACGCGATGTTGCGGGAGAGCTGGGTGATCCGCTCCACCTTGACCCCGTGCCCCAGCTCCACCTCGTACCGGGTGACGGTCGGGCCCCGGGTGAAGCCGGTGACGTCGGCGTCCACTCCGAACTGCTCGAAGACCCCGCGCAGCGCGGTGATCACCTCGTCGTTGGCCTTGCTGCGGGTCTTCGGCGCCGTCCCGGTGGCGAGGATGTTCGCCGGCGGCAGCGTGTAGTCGCCGGCCAGGCCGGTGAGGGCGAGCTGCTCGGCCCGGGTCGGGGCCGGCGAGTGCTCCGGGGGCTCGACCGGCTTGCGGCTGGCCGGCACCTTCGCCGGGGGCTTGCGCGGCAGCACGATGGTCTGCTGGAGGTCGACGTCGCCGTCGGCGGAGTCGAAGTCGTCCGGGTCGGGCACCGGCGCGGGCGCGGCGCGCCTGGCCGGGCGGCGGCGGGCCGGCTTGGCGGGCGGCTCCTCGGCCTCCTCCTCGGCGGCGTCGGCGGGCGGCTGACCCGTCACCGCGCCGGCGAGCAGCCCGAGCCGCTCGGGGATCTTGTTGATCGGGGTCGCGGTGACCACCAGCAGGCCGAAGACCAGCAGCAGGAGCAGCAGCGGCACCGCCACCCAGGCGGTGACCGCCCGCTCCAGCAGGTCGCCGATGCCCGCGCCGACCAGCCCGCCCGCGTAGTCGCGCTGGGTCTGGTCCACCGGGTTCTGTCCGATGTGCAGCAGCGCCGCGAACGCCACCAGCATCGAGCCCCAGCCGATCAGGCCGCGCCCCCGGTGCTCCGGGTCGGCCGGCTCGCGCATCAGCCGCCAGGCACCGATGGAGAGCAGCACCGGGACCACGATGGAGATCGCGCCGAGGAAGAGCCGGACGGTGTCGGCCAGCCGCGCGCCCACCGGGCCGGCGCCGGAGAACCAGATCGCCACCGCGCTGAGCAGGGCCAGCCCGAAGACCAGCAGGCCGGCCCCGTCGCGCCGGTGCTCCGGGTCGAGGTCCCGCGCGGAGGCGGCCTGCCGCCCGGCGGCCCGGACCGCCCAGCCCACCCCGTGCGCCACCCCCATCCAGGTCGCGCCGATGGCGCGGCCGGCGAGCTGCGCCGGGCCCGGACGCGCGGCGGCCTTGCGCCGGACCGGCGCCTTGGCCGCCTTCTTCGCCGGTTGGCGGGCACGGTTGTTCGTGGTACCGCTGTTCGTGGTACCGCGCGGCGACGCGCCGCGCCGCCGGCTCGCCTGAGAGGGACGGCCCGCCATAGGGTCACCGTAACGGCGCGGGCCGGTGGACCGCCGCTTTTCCGGGTCGTGTCCGCGCGTCGCAACCCGGACCACGCCGTCGACCGTGATATTCGCCTCTCTCCAGGAAGGGCGGTCGGATGGTGTCGCCGGTCTTCTCCGACGATCCCCTCGCCGGGCACCCGTCGGCCTTGCGCCCGTTGACCGGCGACCTCGTCGCCGCCGTCCTGGCCCACCGGGGGTACCCCATCCACACCGGTCCCGGCGGCGACCCGTACGGCCGCTGGGACGACAGCCTGATCTGGTTCCTCCGCCTGGGCGCCGCCGGGGAGGTCCTCCAGGTCCGGACCGTGGCCGCGCCGACCTTCGACATCGAACGGGTGCCGGCGCTGCACGCGTTCTGCAACACGTGGAACCACGACCAGCTCTGGCCCAAGGCGTTCGTGCACGTCGACGACGGCGGCCGGGCCCGCGTCCACGGCGAGGTGGTCACCGACCTGGAACGGGGGGTGACCCCGCACCAGCTCGACCGGCTGCTCGACCGGGGCGTCTCGGCCGGTCGCCGGCTCGCCGCCGCCGTCGGCCACCTCCCCGGCGGGGTGCCGGCGTGACCGGGCCGGCGGCCCGGCGGGACCGGGCGACCGGCCGGGGCGACCAGCCCCTCGCCGAGGCGCTGGCCGACGCCCGGGACCTGCCGGACGGCCCCGAGCGGGCCGACGCGCTGGAGCGGGTGGCGCGGCGCGCGGAGGCGACCGGCGACCCCGGGTTCGCGCTGCGGGCCCGGTTCGAGCTGATCGAGACGTACCTGCACCGCGACGAGGGGTGGCGGCTGTTCGAGCCGGTCCGCCGCTGCCTCGACCTGCTCGACCGCACCGGGTCCGGGTCGCCGGCGACCGTCGACGCGCTGCGCCGGTACCAGCGGTACGCGGTCGAGGCGCTGCTCGGCACCCCCCGGGTGGCCCTGGACCAGGCCCGGTCCATGCTGGACGAACTGGCCGCCCGGTCACCCGGGGACGGCGGGCCGGTGGTCGCCGAGCTGCGCTGCCGCGTCGCCGACCAGCTCGGCGACGAGCCGGACGCCCGGCACTGGTACGCGCGGTGGCGGGACGCCGCCGGGACCGACCCCGCCGCGGGCTGCCCCGACTGCCTGCCGGTACGCCGGGCCGACCTGCTCGCCGGCTGGGGTGACCCGGCCGGCGCGGTGGCCGAACTGGAACCGGTCCTCGCGGCCGGGGCGAGCTGCGCCGACCAGCCGACGGGCGCGCTGGCCGTGGGGCTGCTGCCCTGGCTGCGGCTGGGCGCGACCCGGCGGGCCGCGGCGGCGCACGTGCGGGCGTACCGGCGGCACCGGCGGGGCCGGGCCGGGTTCGGGTACCTCGCCGCGCACCTGCGGTTCTGCGCGCTGAGCGGGAACCCGGCCCGAGGGCTGGAGATCCTCGCCGAGCAGGTGGCCCGGCTGGACCGGGCACCCGACGACCGCCGGGCGATGGAGGTCGCCGCCGCCGGGGCGCTGGTCTGCGCGGTGGCGGTCGAGGCGGGGCTGGGCGGGCGGACGATCCACCGCCCCGGGTACGGCAGCCGCCCGGCCGCCGACCTCGACGTCGGCACCCTCGGCGGGGACCTGCTGGCCACCGCCACCGCCCTGGCCGGCAGCTTCGACGCCCGCAACGGCACCGGCCACCAGTCCGGGCGGATCGCGGCCTGGCTGGCGGAACGCCCGGCGGGCCCGCCGGTGCCGCTGCCGCCCGACGACCCGGCGGAGCCGGCGGACACCGGGCCCGACACGGGGCAGCCGGACGGCCCGGACTTTCGGCCACCCGTCGACGAGGAGCCGGTGCCGCTGAGCCTGTCCCTGATCACCGGCGTGCTGGACGGGCGCGGGGACGGGTACGCCGTCGACGCCACCGGCACGGTGCTGGGCCAATGGGGTCCGGCGGTGATCCAGTTCAGCCGGGTCGGTGACCGGGGGGACGTCCTCCAGGCCCGGGTCGCCGCCGAACGCCGCCTGCCCGCGGAGCGCCGCGCCGAGGCGTACGCGTTCTGCAACGCCTGGAACCACGACCGGCTGCTGCCCCGGGCGTACGTGCACGACCTGGGCAACGGTGAGCTGGTGCTCGCTGGCGACGTCACCACCGACCTCGGGTACGGGGTGGCCCCGGTGCAGGTGGCCGTCCTGGTGGACGCCGCAGTCGCCACCGGCGTCGCGTACGCCGACGCGGTCGCCGCCCTCCCCTGACCGCCGCCGCCCGACGCGGTGTCCGTTGCGTCCGGCCGGGCGCGGCGGTCAGGGCGCGGCGGTCAGGAGAAGAAGCGGCCGAGGACGCCGCGCCGGGCCGGCTGCTGCGCGACGGTACCGGCGGTGACCAGGGTCAGCCCGTTGGCGGCGAGGATCTCGTTGACCGGCTGGAAGAAGGTCAGCCCGCCGGTCCGGCAGTCACCGGAGCCGCCGGACGTCACGCCCTGCGCCTGGTTGCCGGAGATCCACGAGCCGCCCGAGTCGCCCGGCTCGGCGCAGACGTCAGTCCGGGTCAGGCCGGTGACCGTCCCCTCCGGATAGTTCACTGTGGTGTTCTTCGCCTGGATCACCCCGCACCGGGCGCCGGTGGTGGAGCCGGACCGGCAGATCGACGCGCCGACCGGGGCCTCCCGGGAGCCGGTCACCGGCACCACGCCGCCGTTGAAGTCGTGCACCACCGGCTGCGGCGTCCAGTCGCTGTTGACCTGCACGAACGCCCAGTCGTCACCGGGGAAGGACGAGGCGCGGAAGACGCCCTGCGCGACCTGGTTCGCCCCCTGGGTACGGTCGCCGGGCCGGCCGCAGTGCCCGGCGGTGACGAACCCGCCGACCACCGAGAAGCCGACCGAGCAGCGCCCGGTGCCGTTGAGGTACGCGTCCCCGCCCCGCACGTCGAAGAGCAGCCGGGGCGCCTCGACGCCTGCGTCCACCCGGACCGCCTGCCGGGGTACCCCGCTGCGGTCGACGAACCGCCAGCCGGCCGCCTCCCGGCCCGGCTGGGCGAGCACCACCACCGAGTTGGTGGCGACGTCCACGTACCAGCCGGAGACCGCGTCGGGGGCGGCCGGGCCGGACCGGTCCAGGGTGGACTTGAGCCGGTCGAGCTGCGCCACGCCCCGGGAGACGAGCGTCGGCACCGCCCCGGCGGCCCGTACCCGCTCGGCCCCGGCCCGGTCGGCGACCGCGACGTTCAGCGTGCTGCCGTCCGCGCCGAGCCAACTGCCCCCGTACGCCGCGCCGAGGTCGGCGCGCAGCCGGGTGACCACGCCGGCCGCCCACCGTTCCCGGTCCAGCCGCCGGACCGCCTGCTCCCGGGTCAGCCCCAGGTCCCGCCGTAGCGCGTCGACCACCTCCGGCGTCACCGGTGCGGCCGCCGCCGTCGGCCCGTCCGCCGGGGCCGGGCTGTCCCCGGCGAAGGACGGCAGGGTGATCGCCGTCGCCGCTGTCACCGCCGCGACCACCACGCCGATGGCTGTCATCCGTCTGCGGTCCATCCGCCACGCTCCTCCCGGCCGGCGCGGGTACGCCAGCCGGACCGGAGTACGGCCACCGGCCGCCCACGGTTGAATCGACCGGCGACACGATGTCCCGTGTCGCCGAATTGAACCGTCGGCGGCCGGCGGGCCGTACTCCCGGGGAACGGGTCGGGTCAGACCTCGACGACGTTGGGGACGATCATCGGCCGCCGCCGGTACGCGTCGTTGACCCAGCGGCCCACCGTGCGCCGGACGATCTGCTGGAGCTGGTGCGGGTCGGTGATGCCGTCCGCCGCCGCCCGGTTCAGCGCCTCGGTGATCAGCGGCACCACCGGGTTGAACGCCTCCGGGTCCTCGGAGAAGCCCTTCGCCGAGACGGTCGGCCCGCCGACCACCTTGCCGGTGACCGAGTCGACCACCACGGTCGCGGCGATGAACCCGCCGTCACCGAGGATGCGCCGCTCGGTGAGCAGGGACTCGCTGACGTCACCCACGGCGAGACCGTCGACGTAGACGTACCGGCTCTTGACGTGCCCGACCAGGCTGGCACGCCCCTCGACCAGGTCGACCACGTCGCCGTCCTCGCAGAGCACCACCCGGTCCGGGGCGACCCCGGACTCGATGCCCAGGCGGGCGTGCGCGCGCAGGTGCCGCCACTCGCCGTGCACCGGCATCAGGTTGCTCGGCCGGACCACGTTGAGCAGGTACAGCAGCTCGCCGGCGGGGGCGTGGCCGGAGACGTGCACCTTCGCCACGTCCTTGTGCACCACCACCGCGCCGGCGCGGGCCAGCCGGTTGATGACCCGGTACACCGAGGTCTCGTTGCCGGGCACCAGGGAGGAGGCGAGCACGACCGTGTCACCGGGGGCGATGGTGATGTGCCGGTGGTCCCCGCTGGCCATCCGGCCCAGCGCGCTCATCGGCTCGCCCTGGCTGCCGGTGGACATCAGCACGATCTGCTCGGGCGGCAGCGCGGTGGCCTCCTCGATCCCGACGACCAGGCCGGCCGGGATGTTGAGCAGGCCGAGGTCACGGGCGATGCCCATGTTGCGGACCATCGACCGGCCGATCAGGGCGACCTTGCGGCCGTGCTCCAGCGCCGAGTCGAAGACCTGCTGCACCCGGTGCACGTGCGAGGCGAACGAGGCGACGATGATCCGCCCCTTGGCCTTCGCGAAGATCGAGTCCAGGACCGGGCCGATCTCCCGCTCGGGCGTGACGAAGCCGGGGATCTCCGCGTTCGTCGAGTCCGACAGCAGCAGGTCGACGCCCTCGGCGCCGAGCCGGGCGAAGCCGGCCAGGTCGGTGATCCGGCCGTCCAGCGGAAGCTGGTCCATCTTGAAGTCACCGGTGTGCAGCACCAGACCGGCCGGGGTCCGGATGGCCACCGCCAGGGCGTCCGGGATGGAGTGGTTGACCGCGAAGAACTCGCACTCGAAGGGCCCCAGCCGTTCCCGGCCCCCCTCCCGCACGGTCAGCGTGTACGGCTGGATCCGCCGCTCGGCGAGCTTCGCCTCGACCAGGGCCAGGGTGAACTGGGAGCCGACCAGCGGGATGTCCGGCTTGTGGGCGAGCAGGTACGGCACCGCGCCGATGTGGTCCTCGTGACCGTGGGTGAGCACGATGGCCTGCACGTCCGCCAGCCGGTCCAGGATCGGGCCGAAGTCGGGCAGGATCAGGTCGACGCCGGGCTGCTCCACGTCGGGGAAGAGCACCCCGCAGTCGACGATCAGCAGCTTGCCGTCGTACTCGAAGACGGTCATGTTGCGACCGATGGCGCCGAGCCCGCCGAGCGGGGTGATCCGCAGGCCGCCCTCCGGCAGCGGCGGGGGCAGTTCCGTCTCGATGTGCGCCTCGGTCACGCGTCCACCTCATTCTGCGGCGCCGTCACCGGACGCCCGTCTCGTCGTTCGATCATTCGGGTAGTGCCAGGTCCGCCGCCGCGCAGTCGGCCCGGAGCTGGGCGACCTCCGCCGGGGTGGCCTCCACCAGCGGGGGGCGCACCGGCCCGGCGGGCAGCCCCTTCGCCGCCAGCCCGGCCTTGACCAGGATCGTGCCCTGGGTACGGAAGATCCCGGTGTACAGCGGCAGCAGCCGCCGGTGCAGGGCGAGCGCGGTGGCCGTGTCACCGGCCTCGTGGGCCTGGATCATCCGCTGGGTCAGCGCGCCGGTGAAGTGGGTCGAGGTGCCGACCATCCCGACGCAGCCGATCGCCAGGGCGGGCAGGGTCAGCGCGTCCTCACCGCTGTAGTAGGCCAGCTCGGTGCGGCTGGTCACCCAGGAGGTGGCCATCAGGTCGCCCTTGGCGTCCTTCACCGCCACGATCCGGCCGTGCTCGGCGAGGCGGACCAGCGTCTCGGTCTCGATCGGCACGCCGGCGCGGTGCGGGATGTCGTAGAGCATCACCGGCAGCCCGGTGGCGTCGGCGACGGCGGTGAAGTGCCGCAGCAGCCCCGCCTGCGGCGGCTTGTTGTAGTACGGGGTCACCACCAGCAGGCCGTGCGCGCCGGCCTTCTCGGCGGTGGTGGCCAGCTCGATGGTGTGCCGGGTGTCGTTGGTACCGACCCCGGCGACGACCCGGGCGCGGTCGCCGACCGCCTCGACGACAACGCGGATCAGGCGCTCCTTCTCCGCGTCGGTGGTGGTGGGGGACTCACCGGTGGTGCCGTTGACCACCACGGCGTCGGCGCCCTGCTCGTCGACGAGGTGGTGGGCCAGCCGGGCGGCCCCGTCGGCGTCCAGAGAGCCGTCGGCCGTGAACGGGGTCACCATGGCCGTGAGCAGTCGCCCGAAGGGGCGCGACGCGCCCCGGGCGGGCGCGACAGGGTGGTCGTGGGTCATACCCTCCAACCTAGCGGACGGCCGCCCGGGGCCCGCTGGGGAAGGGCACAGGACTCACCCGGCGTGCGGGGTGGCCGCCACCTCGGTGCCGTCGGGCAGCGTGGAGACGACGAAGTCGTCGAAGACGTTCGGGGCGACCCGCTGGAGCTGGCGCAGGCACTCCACCGCCAGCTCGCGGATCTCCACGTCGGCGTGCTCGGTGGCGCGCATCGCGATGAAGTGCCGCCAGGCCCGGTAGTTGCCGGTGACCACGATCCGGGTCTCGGTGGCGTTGGGCAGCACCGCCCGCGCCGCCTGCCGGGCCTGCTTGCGCCGCAGGGTCGGGTTGGGCTCGTCGGCGAAGCGCTGTTCGAGCCCCTCCAGCAGGTCGGTGTACGCCCGCACGCTGGCCTCGGCGGCCTCGACGAACTTCTTGTGCAGCTCGGGGTCCTCGGCGATCACCGCGGGCTCGACCATCGCCGCGTCCCGCTCCGGCACGTACCGCTGGGAGAGCTGCGAGTACGAGAAGTGCCGGTGCCGGATCAGCTCGTGGGTGAAGGAGCGGGAGACGCCGGTGAAGTAGAAGGTCACCGAGCCGTGCTCCAGCACCGACAGGTGGCCGACCTCCAGGATGTGCGCCAGGTAGCCGGCGTTGGTGGCGGTGGCGGGGTTCGGCTTCTTCCAGCTCTGGTAGCAGGCCCGCCCGGCGAACTCGGCCAGGGCCTGGCCACCCTCCGCGTCGGTCGACCACCCAACGTCGTCCGGGGCCTCGAAGTGGGTCCACGCGATGAGCTTGACCTGCGGCTGCACCATGTCCGGCATTCCTGCGACTGTAGTGGCCGCCGGCTGTCCGCCCAACTCCGGCATACCGCCCGAGACATGCCCCACCCGATGCCCGACCCGGTGCCGCACCCGCCCGGCGCGGCGGCGGTGCCACCGCCCGCCCCCTTTCGAGCTGCCCTCTTGAACGGGGCACACGAACGGGGCACGAGGCCGGGCAGGCCGACGGCAGCCCCAGCGGGTGGGACGCCGGCGCTTGCGGGGCGCAGGCGAGAGCAGGTGGTGTTGGGCGCGCAGGCGGGTGGGGCGCAGGCGGGTGGGGCGCAGGCGGGTGGACGGAGCACGCAGGAAGCGGGGGCGTGGCGACGGGATCGTGGTCCCACCGGTGGGGCAGCTCGACAGGACCGCCGAGACGGTTCGCTCCCGGGGCGGCGGCCAGCCCGGCAGGGCCCGGCAGCCGAGCCGGCCCCGCCCGGTCGGTCAGACGTAGAGGCTGGTGAACGGGGCCCAGGGCAGGTTGCGGGCGACGGAGAAGGCCAGCCAGACGCCGAGGAAGCCACCGATCATCTTCGGGCTGATCCGCAGCTCGGGCAGGCGCCAGCCGAACGCCTCCCGGCCGGCCCAGGCGACGAAGAGGTACGCCAGGAAGGGCAGGGCGAAGACGAAGAGGAAGTGGTGGCGGGCGGCGGCGGGGATGTCGGCGTGCAGCACGTACCAGAGCGCGCGGGTGCCGCCGCAGCCGGGACAGTCCAGCCCGGTGGTCAGCTTGAGCAGGCAGGACGGGACCGCGTCGGGGGCGGACCGGGTCGGGTCGCTGAGCAGCGTGTAGCCGATGCCGGCGGCGACACAGCCGACCGCCGCCAGCGGCACCACCCAGCGCGGCGAGCGCGCGTAGAGCCGGGTCACGAAGCGGGTCAGCCGGTCCGGCTCGGCGACCAGGTGCGGCGGCACGGGCGGGACGGGCGGAGCACCCGGGTACGGCGGCACCGGCACCGACGCGCCGGCTGCGGCAGGACCGGCCTCGGCGGGGCCGGACGGCTCGGTGGGGGTGCTCGCGGGGCCGGGCTGGGCGGTGGCTCCGTCAACGCTCGTCACGCCGCTCACGGTACACCGGAGCGGCTCGCCAACGCGGCGGCCAGCGGACCGGCGAGGTCACCGGCGGCGGGCGGGGCCACCGTGTCGAGGCCCAGCCACCCGGCGAGCCGGCGCAGCTCGGCCGCCAGCGCGACGGCCGTCTCGCCCGGGTCCGCGCCGGGCTCGATCCAGGCGGCCGGCATTAGCAGCACCCGGGCCTTACGGTCGGCCTTGAGGTCGACCCGGGCGGTGAACCGCTCACCCTGGAGGAACGGCAGGACGTAGTAGCCGTGCACCCGCTGCGCCGCCGGGACGTAGATCTCGATCCGGTAGGTGAGGCCGAAGAGGCGTTCCGTGCGCCCCCGCTCCCAGATCAGCGGGTCGAAGGGGCTGACCAGGGTGTTCCCCCGCACCCAGCGGGGCAGCCGGGCCTGGGTGTGCAGATACGCCTGGTGCCGCCAGCCGGGCACCCGCACCGGCGTCAACTCGCCCGCCTCGACCAGCTCGGCGACCGCCCGCCGGGCACCGGCCAGCGGCAGCCGGAAGTAGTCACGCAGCTCCGGCTCGGCGGCCACGCCGAGGCTGCGGGCGGCGATCGCGACCAGGGCCCGGTGGGCGTCCGCGTCGGTCGGGGTGGGCGCGGCCAGCACCGTCGCCGGCAGCACCCGCTCGGGCAGGTCGTACCGGCGGGCGAAGGAGGTGGTGCGCTCGGCGGCGGTGACCTCCCCGGCCCAGAACAGGTACTCCAGGGCGCGCTTGACCGCCGACCAGTTCCAGCCCCAGTTGCCGGTCTCCCGGGGCGCGTCGTGCTCGATCTCGGCGGCGGTGAGCGGGCCCCGCGCGGCCACCTCGTCGCGGACCCAGGCGACCAGTCCGGGCTGCTCCTGGGCGATGCGCCGCATCCCGCCCCAGGCCTCGTCATGTGCCCGCGCCATCCGCCAGCGCAGCGCCGGGTGCAGCGCCACCGGCACCAGGGAGGCCTCGTGCCCCCAGTACTCGAACAGCTCCCGGGGGCGGCGGTAGGCGGCGGCGTCCAGCAGCACGGTCGGGTAGGCCCCGAGGCGGCTGTACAGCGGCAGGTAGTGCGCCCGTTGCAGGACGTTGACCGAGTCCATCTGGATCAGCCCGACCCGGTCGAGCACCCGGCGCAGGTGCCGGCGGGTGGGCACGGCGGTGGGCGCCGGGTCGGCGAAGCCCTGGGCGGCGAGCGCCACCCGGCGGGCCTGGGCGAGGGAGAGCGTTTCCGGTACGGCCATCGCCAGGAACCCTAAGACACGGGTACGACACGACACGGGGAACCTGGACTCGGGGCGTACCGGGGCATACAACGGTGCCATGGTGACGATCCGCCGTGAGGGGCCCGACGACGCCGAGGCGGTCGCCCGGGTGCACGTGCACGGCTGGCGGTCCGGGTACGCCGGGATCATGCCCGAGGAGGTGCTGGCCCGGCTCAACGTCGCCGCCTGGGCCCAGCGGCGGCGGGACCTCGGCACCGCCGCGCCGGAGCACCCGTTCACCACACTCCTCGCCGAGGCGGGTGGCCGGGTGGTCGGCTTCACCTCGTTCGGCCCGTACCGCAACAACCAGGACCGGGACGACCTGGACCCGGCGTACGGCGAGGTGGTCTCGCTCTTCGTCGAGCCGGCCCGCTGGGGCGACGGTACGGCCGGCACGCTGCTCGCGGCGGCGCGGGCCGGGCTGGCCGACCGGGGCTGGACCGAGTACCGGCTCTGGGTGCTGGCGGCCAACCAGCGGGCCCGCCGGTTCTGCGCGCGGGCCGGGTTGTCACCCGACGGGGAGCGCGCCACCTACCCGGTGCCGCTGGCCGGTGGGCGTACCCCGGTCGGGCTGGTCGAGCTGCGTTACGCCGGAGCGGTCGGCGGCTGACCCGGGCCCGGCCGGGGGCGGGCCGGCCGACCCGGCGGACGGCGGCGGGCCGGTCGGGGCGTCACCGGCCGGGACGCCGCCACGCCGGATCGGCAGGAACACCAGCAGGGCCAGGCTGATCCAGACGTAGGTGTTACTGCCCAGGAAGCCGTCCAGGCCGCCGGAGTCCCCCTCCCAGGCCCAGACGATCCGGCTGATCAGCAGGAGGTACCCGAGGGCGGCGGCGACCAGCAGCAGGCGGCGCCGGGGGCTGCGGGCGGGCGCGGCCATGCCGTTGTCGACCAGCAGGATCAACCCGGGCAGCAGCCAGACCAGGTGGTGCACCCAGGTCACCGGGCTGACCAGGCACATCACCACGCCGGTCAGGGCGAACCCGGTGGCGTGGTCGCCGGCCGCCGCGGCGGCCCGGATGCGCCACGCCCAGACCGCCAGGGTGACCAGCACCAGGGCCACCCAGGCCAGGGTGCTCGGGTGGTCCGGGGAGAGCCGGGCCACCACCCCGCGCAGCGACTGGTTGGAGACGAACGCCAGCTCCCCCACCCGGCCGGTGTTCCACAGCGCGCTGGTCCAGAACTCCCGGGAGGCGTTCGGGAAGAGCGCGGCGGCGAGCAGCGTGGTGCCGGCGGCGGTGCCGGTCGCGGTCAACGCGGCCCGCCGCTGCCGGGTGACCAGCAGGTGGACGAGGAAGATCCCGGGGGTCAGCTTGATCGCGGTGGCTAGGCCGATGCCCACCCCCGCCCAGCGGCTGCCGGCCGGCAGCAGGCGCAGCAGGTCCACCGCGACCAGGAAGAGCAGCAGCATGTTGACCTGGCCGAAGTTGACCGTCTCCCGCATCGGCTCGAAGGCCGCCGCCAGGCAGAGCGCCACGGCGAGGGTGAACCAGCGGGTCCAGCCGCTGCGGCGGGCGACCGGGTCGAGCAGCCACCAGATCACCACCGCGCTGACCGCCACGCTGGCGGTGACGCTGACCACGATCGCCGCGTGCCACGACAGGTACGCCATCGGGAGCATGACCAGCGCGGCGAACGGCGGGTAGGTGAAGCCGTACTGGGTGCCGGGCTTGAGGAAGTCGTAGATCTCGCCGCCGTCGTGCACCCAGAAGGTGAGCGCCCCGTAGTACACGTTGAGGTCGAAGAAGCCGTGCCGGACGGCGGCCACGGAGAGGAACCAGGCCACCACGACGGCCAGGAGCAGCACCGCGAGCACCTGCCCGACCGTCCGGCCGGACCGCCCCGCCCGCGCCTGACCGGGACCCTGCGCCACCGTCACCCTCCTCGCCCTGCGTAGGCTCACGTGCCATGGCTCTCGGGTACGTCCGCCCGGCGCGTGGTGACGACGCCGGTGAGATCGCACGCATCCAGCTCGCGACCTGGCGGGTCGCGTACCGCCGGATCCTGCCCCGGCACGTGCTGGACAACCTGGACGAGGAGTATCTCGCCCGGCGGTGGAGCGCGGCGGTGCTCCAGCCGCCCTCCGACGCGCACCGGGTGCTGGTCGCCGTCGAACAGGCCGAGCAATCCTATCTGGTGGGGTTTGCCGCCTCCGGCCCGGCCGACGCCGAGGCGCTGGCCCCGAACGAGCCGGCCGAGGGGCTCGGCGACGGCGTCGCGGCCGTGACCGACCTGCTGGTCGAGCCCCGCTGGGGGCGGCGGGGGCACGGCAGCCGGCTGCTCGCGGCGATGGTCGACGGGTGGCGGGCCGACGGCCTCGACCGCGCGGTGGCCTGGGCCTTCGACGGCGACGAGCCGACCCGGAAGTTCCTCACCAGCGCGGGCTGGGAGCTGGACGGGGCGGCCCGCGCGCTGGACGTCGACGACATGCTCGTGCCCCAGGTCCGGCTGCACGTGACGGTGCCCCCGGCGGCCGAGCCGGCGTGAGGCGGCCCCGCCCGGCGCGGGGCCCGTCGTTCTGTCACCCCCCTGGCCTACGGTGGCCCGGACGGACGGAGACGACACCGGGGGGTGGGCGAGGTGGAGCCCTGGGCGGCGGGGCTGGCCGGGCACCGGCGGGAGCTGACCGGGTACTGCTACCGCATGCTCGGCTCGGTCTTCGACGCCGAGGACGCGGTGCAGGAGACCCTGCTGCGGGCCTGGCGGCACGGCGACTCCTTCGACGGCCGGTCCAGCCCTCGGACCTGGCTGTACCGGATCGCCCACAACGTCTGCGTGGACCTGCTGCGCGGCAACGGGCGGCGGGCCCTGCCGATGGACGTCGGCGACCCCTCGGCGCCGGTCGCGGCGGCGATGGGCGAGCCGGTGCCCGGGCGGTGGGTGTCGCCGGCCCCGGACGGGTCGGTGCTCGCCGACGCGGCCGACCCCGCCGAGGCGGCCGTGGCACGGGAGTCGGTCCGGCTGGCGTTCCTCACCGCCCTGCAGCTCCTGCCGCCCCGGCAGCGGGCCGTGCTCATCCTCCGCGACGTGCTGCGCTGGACCGCCGAGGAGGTCGCCGACCTGCTGGGCACCTCCGTGCCGGCGGTGACCAGCGCCCTGCAACGGGCCCGCGCCACCACCCGCCGCACCGGGGTCGGCGCCGGCGGCCCGATGGCGCCCCCGGCCGACCTGGACCCCGCCCACCACGACCTGCTCGACCGGTACGTCCGCAGCTTCGAGCGGTACGACATCGACGCGCTGGTGGCGCTGCTGCGGGAGGACGCGGTGCACACCATACCGCCGTACCGGATGTGGCTGCGCGGGCGGGCCGACATCGCCGCCTGGATGCGTGGGCCGGGGGCCGGCTGCGCCGGGTCCCGGCTGGTCCCGGTGGCGGCCAACGGCGCCCCGGCCTTCGCGCAGTACCGTCCCGACCCGGCCGGCGGGTGGAGGCCGTTCTCCGTCCAGGTGCTGGCGCTCGCCGGCGGGACGGTCGCCGGGATCCACTACTTCCTCGATCCCCGGCTGCCCGGCCGGTTCGGCCTGCCGGCCCGCCTCTCCCGCGCGGCCCCGGGCCGGCTCAGTCGAGCAGGGCGTCCAGGCCGACGGTGAGGCCGGGACGGTCGACGACCGCGCGGACGGCCAGCAGCACCCCCGGCATGAACGAGACCCGGTCGTACGAGTCGTGCCGGATGGTCAGCGTCTCGCCGAGGGTGCCGAAGAGCACCTCCTGGTGGGCGACCAGCCCGAGGGAGCGGACCGCGTGCACCCGTACCCCGTCGACCTGGGCGCCCCGGGCGCCGGGCAGCTCGTCGGTGGTGGCGTCCGGCGGCGGGGCGAGCCCGGCCTCGGCGCGGGCCTGACCGATCAGCCGGGCGGTGTGGGTGGCGGTGCCGCTGGGGGCGTCGAGCTTGCGCGGGTGGTGCTGCTCGATGATCTCGACGGACTCGAAGTACCGGGCGGCCTTCGCGGCGAACTGCATCATCAGCACCGCGCCGAGGCCGAAGTTGGGGGCGATCACCACGCCCACGCCGGGGCGGTCGGCCAGCCAGCCCCGGACCTGCTCCAGCCGCTGCGCGGTGAAGCCGCTGGTGCCGACGACGACGCTGATCCCCCGGTCGACGCACCAGCGCAGGTTGTCCATGACGACGTCCGGGGTGGTGAAGTCGACGACCACCCGGGCACCGGAGTCGGCGACGGCGGCGAAGTCGTCCCCCTGGTCGACCTCGACCACGAGATCGAGGTCGTCGGCCGCGTCGACCGCTTTGCACACCTCGACACCCATCCGGCCCCGGGCACCCAGCACACCGACCCGGATCGCGTCCGGGCCCTTCACCTGCTCGTCAGTCACGGGCCACAACCTATCCCAACCCGGGCGTCGGGCACCGTCAGGACCGCCCGGTCCCACGCGCCGGGTCACCGGGCCACGAGGAGTCAGCCGGGTCAGCCGGTGAAGTCGTCCGCGCCGAACGGGCCGACCACGGCCAGCGACATCGGCCGGGCGAGCAGTTCGGCGGCGAGGGCGTTCACCTCGTCCACGGTCACCGCGTCGACCCGGGCCAGCAGCTCGTCGACCGGCATCAGGGTGCCGTAGAGCAGTTCCCCCTTGGCCAGCCGGCTCATCCGGGAGCCGGTGTCCTCCAGCCCGAGCACGAACGAGCCCTTGCTCATGCCCTTGCCCCGGGCCACCTCGGCCTCGGTGAGCCCGTCGGCGGCGACCCGGCCCAGCTCCGCCCGGGTCAACGTGAGCACCTCGTCGAGCTTGCCGGGGGCGCAGCCGGCGTAGACGGCGAAGAGGCCGCTGTCGGCGTACTGGCTGGCGTACGAGTAGACCGAGTAGGCCAGGCCGCGCCGTTCCCGGATCTCCTGGAACAGCCGGCTGGACATCCCGCCGCCGAGCACGTTGTTGAGCACCCCGAGGGCGAACCGGCGCTCGTCGAGGCGGTCGATGCCGGGGCAGCCCAGGATGACGTGCGCCTGCTCGGTCTCCTTCGGCTCGACCACGGTGGCGGCCGGCCGGGTGCGTACCCCGGGGGTGCGCGGCCGGGGCGGTGCGGGCGCGGCGCGCTCGGTGTCCAGCGGGGTGCCCCGCAGCGCCTGGCGGACCAGCCGGAGCACGGCGGCGTGGTCCAGGTTGCCGGCGGCGGCGACGACGATCTGCGGCGGGGTGTACCGGCGACGGTAGAAGTGGTGGATCTGCCGGCGGGTCATCGGGGTGACCGTCTCCTCGGTGCCGGAAATCAGCCGGCCGAGCGGGTGGTCGCCGTAGACCGCCCGGACGAAGAGGTCGTGCACCTCGTCACCCGGCTCGTCGTCGTGCATGGCGATCTCTTCGAGGATGACGCCGCGCTCGGTCTCCACGTCGGCGGCGGCCAGCACCGAGTCGGCGACCAGGTCGCACATGACGTCGATGGCCAGTGGCAGGTCCTCATCCAGCACCCGGGCGTAGTAGCAGGTGTACTCCTTGGTGGTGAAGGCGTTCGTCTCGCCCCCCACCGCCTCGATCTGCGCCGAGATGTCCAGGGCGGTCCGCTTGTGGGTGCCCTTGAAGAGCAGGTGCTCCAGGAAGTGCGCGGCACCCGACTGCGTGCCGGTCTCGTCGCGGGAGCCGACCGCCACCCAGACGCCGAACGACACGCTGCGCGTGGTCGGGATCGCCTCGGTGAGCACCCGCAGCCCGCTGGGCAGCACGGTACGGCGGACCGTACCGCCCAACGGGTCCTCGCTGAGCGTCCGGGTGGCCGCCCGGGGGGTCACCTCCCGGCGATCCGCAGGAGAGGACGAACGCGGGGCCCGACTCACGGAAACCTGCTCTCGGGTCGACGAGGGGTGGGGGTGCGATGTCACGAAACCGGCCGGGTGGACGCCTGTGGCGCCCACCCGGCCGGTCGGTGGTACTAGCTGTGCCGGGTCCGGCGACGCGGGCGCGACTCGCCGCCGCCCTCGCCACCCTCGCCCCGCTCCGGGCCACGCCCGCCCCGGTCGCGGTCACCCCGGTCGCGCGGGGCCCGGTCGCCCCGGTCCCGGCTGGCCGGACGCTCGCCACCGGGGGCCTCACCGGCGGCCGGCGCCTCGGCGCCCTCCGGGCGGACCTTGTCCAGGTAGATCTTGCCGCGCTGGTCGATGTCGGCGATCTCCACCTCGACCTTGTCGCCGACGTTGAGGAAGTCCTCGACCTTCTCGACCCGCTTGCCGTCGCCCACCTTGGAGATGTGCAGCAGGCCGTCGCGGCCCGGCAGCAGCGAGACGAACGCGCCGAACGCGGCCGTCTTGACCACCGTGCCGAGGAACTTGTCCCCGAGCTTCGGCAGCGTCGGGTTGGCGATCGCGTTGATCCGCTCCACCGCCGCCTGCGCCGACGGGCCGTTGGTCGCGCCGACGTAGATCGTGCCGTCGTCCTCGATGGAGATCTCGGCGCCGGTCTCGTCCTGGATGGCGTTGATGGTCTGGCCCTTCGGGCCGATCACCATGCCGATCTTGTCGACCGGGATCTTCACCGTGGTGACCCGCGGCGCGTAGTCCGACATGGTGGCCGGGGCCTCGATCGCCGCCTGCATCACGTCGAGGATGGTCTGCCGGGCCTCGTGCGCCTGCTGGAGCGCGGCGGCCAGCACGTCCGACGGGATGCCGTCGAGCTTGGTGTCGAGCTGGAGCGCGGTGACGAAGTCCCGGGTGCCGGCGACCTTGAAGTCCATGTCGCCGAAGGCGTCCTCGGCGCCGAGGATGTCGGT
Organism: Micromonospora rosaria; assembly: GCF_001567585.1. Classification (GTDB taxonomy): domain Bacteria; phylum Actinomycetota; class Actinomycetes; order Mycobacteriales; family Micromonosporaceae; genus Micromonospora; species Micromonospora rosaria. Next base: position 11,960 of record NZ_LRQV01000043.1, on the reverse strand, counting down.
CAGCGTCACGTACTCGGTCTTGCCCTCGACCTCGTCGGAGATCAGGCCCATGGCGATGCCGGCGACCGGGGCCTTCAGCGGCACACCCGCCGAGAGCAGACCCAGGGTGGAGGCGCAGACCGACCCCATCGAGGTGGAGCCGTTCGAGCCGAGCGCCTCGGAGACCTGCCGGATCGCGTACGGGAACTCCTCCCGCGACGGCAGCACCGGGATCAGCGCCCGCTCGGCGAGCGCGCCGTGGCCGATCTCCCGCCGCTTCGGCGAGCCGACCCGACCGGTCTCACCGGTGGAGTACGGCGGGAAGTTGTAGTTGTGCATGTAGCGCTTGGACTTCTCCGGGGAGAGGGTGTCCAGCGACTGCTCCATGCGCAGCATGTTCAGCGTGGTGACGCCCAGGATCTGGGTCTCGCCGCGCTCGAACAGCGCCGAGCCGTGCACCCGGGGCAGCACGCCGACCTCGGCGGTCAGCGGGCGGATGTCCCGCGGGCCCCGGCCGTCGATGCGGACCTGCTCGCGCAGTACCCGGTTACGGACCTCGGACTTGGTCAGCGACCGGAACGCCGCCGACAGCTCCTTCTCCCGGCCCTCGAAACGCGGGGCCAGCTCCTCGCCGACGCGGGCCTTGACCCGGTCCAGGGCCTCCTCACGGTCGGCCTTGCCGGCGATCTTCAGCGCCTCGGCGACCTCGGCGCGGACCAGCTCGGCCACCGCGTCGTAGGCGTCGTCGGAGTACTCCAGGAAGACCGGGAACTCGGCGACCGGCTTGGCGGCCACCTCGGCCAGCTCGCTCTGCGCGCGGCACAGCTCGCGGATGGCCGGCTTGGCGGCCTCCAGGCCGCTGGCCACGACCTCCTCGGTCGGGGCGGGCGCGCCGCCGGCGACCAGCGCCACGGTGTGCTCGGTGGCCTCGGCCTCGACCATCATGATCGCGACGTCGCCGTCCGGCAGGGCACGACCGGCGACCACCATGTCGAAGGTGGCCCGGGCCAGCTCCTCGTGGGTCGGGAAGGCGACCCACTGGCCGTCCACGTGCGCCATCCGGGTCGCCCCGATCGGGCCGGAGAACGGCAGGCCGGAGAGCTTGGTCGACATCGAGGCGGCGTTGATCGCCACCACGTCGTACGGGTGCTGCGGGTCGAGCGCGAGGACGGTCTCGACGACCTGGACCTCGTTGCGCAGGCCCTTGACGAACGACGGGCGCAGCGGCCGGTCGATCAGCCGGCAGGTGAGGATCGCGTCCTCGCTGGGCCGGCCCTCGCGGCGGAAGAACGAGCCGGGGATCCGGCCCGCGGCGTACATCCGCTCCTCCACGTCCACGGTCAGCGGGAAGAAGTCGAACTGCTCCTTCGGCTGCTTGCCGGCGGTGGTGGCGGAGAGCACGACCGTCTCGCCGAGCTGGGCGATGACGGAGCCGGCGGCCTGGCGGGCCAGCCGACCGGTGGAGAAGGTGACCTCACGGGTGCCGAAGGACCCGTTGTCGATCACGGCGGTGCGGTGTTCGGTGCCGAGGTTGGTCTCGGTCATGTTCTGGACTTACTCCTTCGCATCGGGGGCCCCGCGACGCGTGAGGAGCTGGTTCAGACGGCCGGTCTTCGATCGAAGCGCCCGGACGGGCCGGCTGTCGAGCCGGGCCGCCCGGAGGCCACTACCGGAGACCGGTGCGCTGAGCGGCTCCCCTTCTCGGGTTGGTCGCGTGGCCCGGTTCTTCGGTGGTGACGCCGCACGGGGGAGCGGCCGGTCGGCCGCTCCCCCGTCACGTCACCGGCGCAGGCCGAGTCGCTCGATGAGCGACCGGTAGCGGTTGATGTCCTTCTTCTGGACGTAGTTGAGCAGCCGGCGACGCCGGCCCACCAGCAGCAGCAGCCCACGGCGGCTGTGGTGGTCGTGCTTGTGCACCTTCAGGTGCTCGGTCAGCTCGGCGATCCGCTTGGTGAGGACAGCCACCTGCACCTCGGGCGAACCGGTGTCACCCTCGGCGGTCGCGTACTCCGCCCGGATCTTGGCCTTGCTCTCCTGGTCGAGCGCCATTTTCTCCCTGTTCTCTGGGTTCGTCACGTGAGTCGGGTTCGCCACGTGAAGTCCGTCGCCCCGGTTGAGCGGGAACACCGGACGGACTGAACCTCGCACCCGCGGCGTCGTGCAGGCACGCGAGGCCCATCGTCGGTCAGCCGACGTCCCCGCCAGAGTACCAGCTCACCGTCGAACCGCCCGGTGAAGGTCCGCCGGGATGTCAGAGGAGAAGCTCGCGGACCTGCGTCACGTCCTCGCCCATCTGCGCCAGCAGCGGCTCGACCGCGTCGTACCGCACCTGACCGCGCAGCCGGGCGACGAAGTCCAGGGCCACCCGCTCGCCGTAGAGGTCACCGGAGAAGTCGAGCGCGTACGCCTCCACCCGACGCTCCCGGCCGGAGAAGGTCGGGTTGGTGCCGACCGACACGGCCGCGGCCAGGTCGGGATGCCCGCGCCGGACCAGCCGGGCGGCGTACACCCCGTCCGCCGGCACCGCCGCGTACCCGTGACAGAGCAGGTTGGCGGTGGGGAAGCCCAGCTCCCGGCCGCGCTGGTCGCCCCGGACCACCACCCCCTCCAGCCGGTGCGGGCGGCCCAGCGCCGCCGCGGCGGCGGCCATGTCCCCGGCGTCGATGCAGGACCGGATGTACGTGGACGAGAAGACCGTGCCCCCCTCGGCGACCAGCGGGCCGCCCTCCACCCCGAAGCCGAAGGTCCGGCCGAGACGTTCCAGCAGCGCCACGTCACCGGCGGCGCGGTGCCCGAAGCGGAAGTTGGCACCCACCACGACCAGGGTGGCGTGCAGGTTCGCGACCAGGATGTCGTGCACGAACGCCTCGGCGGAGAGCCGGGAGAACTCCGGGGTGAACGGCACCACGCAGAGCGCGTCGACGCCGAGGGCCTCGATCAGTTCCGCCTTGCGGGCCGGCTCGGTCAGCACGGCCGGGTGCGACCCGGGGCGCACCACCTCGGCCGGGTGCGGGTCGAACGTCACCACCACCGACTGCACGCCGAGTTCCCGGGCGCGGGCCACCGCGTGCCCGATGGTCGCCTGGTGCCCCCGGTGCACACCGTCGAAGACGCCGATGGTCACCACCGACCGCCCCCAGCCGCCCGGCGTCGCGTCGTACCCCCGCCACCGCTGCATGATCCCGTCCCTCTCCGCGCCGGCGCTCCGGCGGCCTCGCCTACCGCTCCTACCGCGTCCCGCCGCCCCACGTCCCGAGCCGGCGCCCCCGCCGGTCTCCCGGGCCGGTGTCAGGCCGGCGCGAGCACGATCTCCGCGCGGGCCCGCCCGTCCCGCTCGCTGACGATAGCGACCACCCCACCGGCCGGATCGAAGACGGCGTACGGCCCGGCGATGCCGGCCGGGGCGAGCGGCCCGCCGTGGGAGAGGATCCGCGCCTCGTCGGCGGTGGCGTCCCGGCGCGTGAAGAACCGGTCGGCCGCCGCCGGGAGCGGGAGGTTGACCACCTCGGGGGCGCGCTGCTCCAGCTCGTCGAGGGTGGCGGCCTCGTCGAGGGCGAACCCGCCGACCGCGGTACGGCGCAGCGCGGTCAGGTGGCCGCCGACGGCCAGCGCCCGCCCGGCGTCACGGGCCAGCGCGCGCACGTACGTGCCGGAGGAGCAGGTCACCGCCACGTCGACGTCCACCACCCCCGGTGTCTCCCGACGCACGGCGAGCAGGTCGAGCCGGGACACGGTGACCCGCCGGGCGGGCAGGTCGACGCTCTCGCCCTGCCGGACGCGGTGGTACGACCGCTGGCCGTTGATCTTGATGGCGCTGACCGCGCTCGGTACCTGGTCGATCTCGCCGGTCAGGTCGGCCAGCGCGGCGCGGACCGCCTCGTCGGTCACCGCGTCGGCCGGCGTGCTGGCGGTCACCTCGCCCTCGGCGTCGTCGGTGACGGTGCTCTGGCCGAGCCGGACCGTGGCGGTGTAGCTCTTGCCCGCCCCGATCACGTACGTCAGCAGCCGGGTGGCCCGGCCGACCCCGATCACCAGGACACCGGTGGCCATCGGGTCCAGCGTCCCGCCGTGCCCCACCCGGCGGGTCCGGGCCAGTCGCCGGATGCGCGCCACCACGTCGTGCGACGTCATGCCGCCGGGCTTGTCCACCACGATCAGACCGTCGGTACTCACGACCACCAAGCCTGCCAGAAGCCCCCGGGCCCGCCCCACCCGGTGGTGGGGCTCAGCGGACCACCCCCACCACCGCCCAGGCGCCGGAACGCAGCCGCAGCAGCAGCCCGCCGAGCCGGAGCACCACGAACAGGGTCAACCCGGCCCAGATCCCACCCAGCCCGAGATCCCAGACGTACGCCGTCCAGATCGCCGGCAGGAAGCCGCCCACCGCCGCCACCACGGTCAGGTTGCGCAGGTACCGGACGTCCCCGGCACCGATCAGCACCCCGTCGAGGGCGAACACCACCCCGGCCAGCGGCAGCATCACGGCGAACCACGGCCAGGCCAGCCGGGCCTGCGCGTGCACCTGCGCGTCGGTGCTGAACCAGGACGGGACCACCCCGGAGCCGGCGACGACCAGCAGCGCGAAGAGCACCCCGCAGCCGAGGCCGAGCAGCGCGAAGCGGCGGGCCAGGGCCCGTGCCGCCGGGGCGTCACCCGCCCCCAGCGCCGCGCCGACCAGGGCCTGGGCGGCGATGGCCAGCGCGTCGAGCAGCAGCGCGGTGAAGAACCACAGTTGCAGGGTGATCTGGTGGGCGCCGACCGTGGCGGCCCCGAACCGGGACGCCACCGCGGTCGCGGAGAGGAAGCTGGCCTGGAAGGCCACGCCCCGGATGAGCAGGTCACGGCTGAGCACGAGTTGCCGGTGGATCAGCCGGGGCCGGGGGCGCAGCGGCACCCGCTCGGCGACCAGGGCGGCGGCGAAGAGGCCGCCGCCGATGGTCTGCGCCACCACGTTCGCCACCGCCGAACCGATCAGGCCCAGCCCGAGCGGGTAGACCAGCAGCGGGCAGAGCACGGCGGAGAGCAGGTTCGGCCCGAGCACGAACAGCAGCGGGCGGCGGGTGTCCTGGATGCCGCGCAACCAGCCGTTGCCGGCGGCGGCGAGCAGCAGGCCGGGGGCGCCCAGCGACGCGATCCGCAGCCACCGCCCGGCCGCCTCGGCCACCTCACCGGGGCCGCCGGCCAGGCTCCGCGCCAACGGGTCACCGACGACCTGCATGGCGAGCGCCACCAGCAACCCCACCCCGAGCGCCAGCCAGGACGCCTGGACGCCCTCGGCGACCGCCGCCGCCCGGTCCCCCGCCCCGAAGCGGCGGGCCGCCCGCCCGGTGGTGCCGTACGCCACCACCGTGCCGAGCCAGGCGATCAGCGTCATCACCGTGCCGCCGATGGCGACGGCGGCCAGCGGCACCCGGCCGAGGTGCCCGACCACCGCCGTGTCGACCAGGACGTAGAGCGGCTCGGCGGCGAGCACGACCAGGGCGGGTAAGGCCAGTGCGGCGATCCGGCGGGGCGACGCGGCGACAACCCTGGACTCGCTCATCGGCCAGATCCTGGCACGCCCCCAGTAAGCACCACAACCCTTACAGGCGCTTACTCACACCGGTCGGGCAGGGGCGACGAGCGGGTGCCCCGGCGCCGTGGGCGCCCGGGGCACCGACGTGACGCGGGTGAGACTACTGGCGGGTGTCCATCGAGGTCTGCAGGGCGCGGCGGGCCTGCTCGCGGGCCTCGTCGGTGACCGTGGTCGCGGTGTCGGGCTTGGGCTTGGTCGGCATGGAACGTCCCCTTCCAGGGTGTGGCCACCGCACCGGCGGCCGGCGGGCGATTCAGCTGAGCGCCGGGCAGCGGTCCGGGATCACCGGAGCAGCGCCTGGCAGCGTGCGCCCGGGTCGGTTGCGACCCTGGAGGGAGGCGACGCCTGATGCGACGCCACCGCCCACGACCTGCGCACGGCGCGCCGCAGGCCGTTTCCCAAGTTAACGTTCAGGTCCACATGCTGCCCGGCGATCCCACACTCTGGGCGGAGGACTTGACGATCAACGGGCCAGGAAGTGCCAGCCGACCCACCACCAGAAGCCGAGCAGCCCGATCCGCCCCACCGGCACCGGCCCCACCTCGTACCGCATCAGGTAGGCACAGACGTCACCGATGGAGGGAATCCGGGAGCCCTCCCGCCGGGCCGCCCACTCGACCACCGCGAAGAGCACCAGGGAGAGCAGGAAGCCGGTGATCGCGATCGTCCGCATCATCGCCGCACCAGCCCCCAGAAGGTGGCCAGCCAGAGCATCCAGGCCGCCGACCGGAGCAACTCCTCCTCCAGCAGCGGATCGGCGAGCCGGGAGAAGGTCGGGAACTCGTCCTTGGCGGCCATCAGGAAGGTCGCCGCCTCCAGCACCGCGAAGAGGGCGACCGGCAGCAGCCACCAGAGCACCCCGGAGGGCAACCGGCGGGGGGCCGGCCGGCGGGCCGCCCGGTTGCCGAGCCCGAGCCAGATCAGCGCGCTCCCGGTACCCAGCGTGTAGAGGTTGGCCGCCGTGGAGAACGAGGGCAGTTGACCGCCCACCAGCGAGAGGCAGATCAGCACCGGCACGGTGACGATCGGACGGTCCCAGACCCGGGACGCGTCGACGGCGAGATCGTGCGGCTGCTCCATCGGCCAATTCTCCCTGCCGTCACTCAACGCGGGAAGACCGACACCCGTCGCTGCTCTTGCTGATCTCCACCGCCGATCACGGCGTCGTCGAGCTGCCCCCGGATCCGCTCCACCACCTCGTCGGCCGTACCCCGGCCGGTGAAGCCCGCCGCGAACCGGTGCCCGCCGCCGCCGAGCGCGACCGCGACCCGGCTGACGTCCACCGCGCCCTTGCTGCGCAGGGAGACCGCCCACTCCTCGGCGGCGACCTGCTTGACCACGCAGCTCACGTCCGCCTCGGCGGTGCACCGCACCGAGTCGATCAACGCCTCCAGCACGTACGGCCGCTGCCCGTGCCGGGCCAGGTCGTCCAGGGTGGCGTAGGTCCAGACCAGGCCCCGGCCGCCCGCCGCCGGCGGCTCCAGCCGCGCCCGGCCGAGCACCTCGCCGAAGAGCCGGACCGCGCCGAACGGCCGGTGGTCGAAGACCCGCCGGGAGATGTCCCCCGGCCGGATGCCGGTGGCCAGCAGCCGCGCCGCCATCTCGTGCACCGCCGGGGTGGTCGCCTCGAAGCGGAACGAGCCGGTGTCCGTGGTCAGCGCGACGTACAGGCACTCGGCGATCCCGGCGTCCAGCGGCACCCCGAGCCGGTCCAGCAACCCCTCGACCACCACCGAGGTCGCCGCAGCCGCCGGATCCACCAGGTGGATGCCGCCGAAGCGGGTGTTCGAGGCGTGGTGGTCGAGGACCAGCGCGGTCCCGGCCGTGTCCAGCCGGTCGACCAGGTCGCCGAGGCGCGACGCGCTCGCCGCGTCGAAGCAGACCACCAGGTCCGGATCGGGGTACGCCTCGGTCGCCGGCACCAGCAGGTCCAGGCCGGGCAGGCCGTGGAAGGGCTCCGGCACCTCCGGCGGGCCGGGGAAGGTCGCCTGCAACCGGCGTACGCCGAGGCGGCGCAGCCCCAGCCCGAACCCGAGCATGCTGCCCAGCGCGTCCCCGTCCGGGTTGACGTGGCAGATCAGCAGCACCCGGCCGTCGGCGGGCACCTGGCGCACCGCGTCGACGGCGGCGGCCCAGTCGGCCCCGGTGGGACCCGCGTCGGACCCCGTACCGCTCAGCACCGTGCCGGCGGGTCCGGTCACCGCCGGTCCCCGCCCGGCGGCGGCACCTCGGCGGCGGACCCGGTGGGCTCGTCGGCCCCGTCGACGTCGTCCTCGTCGTCCTCGTCCAGCCGGTACGGCTGGGCCTCGCCCGCGTACGTCTTCCCGGCGGCCAGCCGCTGCACCTCGGCGTCGGCGGTGCGTGCCTGGGCCAGCAGGTCGTCGATGTGCTTGACCTGGTCCTGCACGTCGTCGAGGACGAACGTGAGGGTCGGCGAGTGGCGCAGCCCGAGCGCCTTGCCGACGGTGCTGCGCAGCATGCCCTTCGCGCTCTCCAGCGCGGCGGCGGTGCCGGACTGGGCCGCCGCGTCACCGAGCACCGTGTAGAAGACCGTCGCGTCCCGCAGGTCGGCGGTGATCCGGGCGTCGGTGATGGTGATCATGCCGAGCCGGGGGTCCTTGATCTGGCTGCGCACCACCGACGCGACCAGTTCACGCACCCGCTCCGCGTGCCGACGTACCCGGGCCGGATCCGTCATCTCCCCCACCTCCAGGACCTACCTGCTACCGGTCGGAGACGACGGCGCCCCGCGCCGCCGGGCCCGACCGCCGACATCCCGAACACTACCCGCGTCACCGCGCCGCCCGCGCGCCGCCGCCGGTGCCCGACCGCCCGGTGACATCGGCCGCCGCCGGGGTCCGCCCGACCGTCGGGTCACTCCTCCGCCCCGTGCAGGCGACGGCGGACCGAGAGCAGCTCGACCTCCGGCCGGGCGGCCACCAGCCGCTCGCACGAATCGAGCACCTCCCGCACGTGGGCCGCCTCGGCGGAGACCACGGCCACCCCGATCTGGGTCCGGCCGTGCAGCTCCAGCGACCCCACCTCGGCGGCGGAGACCTCGAACTTCCGCAGCGCGGCGACGATCGGCCGGACGTAGGACCGCTTGGCCTTCAGGGACCGGGAGTCCCCGGGCAGCAACAGGTCGAAACAGGCAGTTCCGGTATACACGGCGAGCAACGGTACGCCGGATACCCCCTGCGGTCACCCGGTTTCGGTCGGGGCGACCGCCACCAGCACGTCCCGCTCGATCGCCTGGTCCACCCGGTGCGACAGGCCGAGGTACCCCGGCCCGTCCACCACCCGCAGCCCCGCCCCGGTCAGCACCGCCTCGGCGGCCCGGCGCGGGGTCACGTGGGTGTTCCAGGACAGCCCCAGGGCCCCACCGGGCCGCAGCAGCTCCCGCCAGACCGGTACGGCGGCGGTGAGCAGGTCCAGCGGGCTGCGGGACAACCCCTGCCCGCTGCGGCTGCCGTGGGCCACCCCGTACGGCGCGTCGGTCACGACGAGGTCGGCGCAGCGGGGACGCAGGGCCTCCCGGGCCCGGAGGGTGTCGGTGTGCAGCAGGGTCACCTTCTGGGTGTCCCCGGCCTGGTGGGCCTCGCGGGAGGGGGCCAGCACCGCCTCGAAGCGGCGGGCCACCAGCTTGCGGTCCCGGCGCAGCGAGGTCATGTCGGTGCTGTGCTTGAGCCGCTTGCGCTTGAGCCAGGCCCGCAGGAAGGCGGCGTAGGAGTCGACGTCCTTGCCGTCGTGCTCCACCCCGATCCCGTCGTAGCCGTACATCAGGGCCTGGTTGAGGGTGGTGCCCCGGCCGCAGAGGGGGTCGAGCACCACCAGCCGGCGGTCCAGCATCGCCGGACCCGAGGCGGAGGCGAGCAGGGTGGCGTTGAGCAGCAGCCGGGTGAACTGCTCGTTGGTCTTGCCCGGGTACTTCGGAATGGTGATCAGGTCGGAGTCGTACCGGGCCAGGGGCCGCAGGAACACCGGGCGCAGCAGCTCGTCGGCCACCCGCTCCTCTCCCACCCGCTCGAAGAGCGCGTACGCCGCCGACAGGTTGGCCAGGTAGGCCAGGTCCCGCTCCCCCAGGCCCGGGTCGGGCACGTCGAAGGTCAGGTACTCCACCCCGGCGATACGGTCCGTGCCGACCCGCGTCGGGGCGGCGTCGAGCACCCCCGAGCCGGCGAAGATCTCCAGCTCGGCGCGGGCCAGCCGGCCGGCGGCGTCGGCGTAGACACGGTTGGTGGAGGGGGCGAGGAGCAGCGCGTACCTGGGCACGCCGGAGATTGTCCCAGGCGGCGCGGACGGTGACGGCCGGGACCCGTCCGGGCCCCGGCCGTCACCGGTCGTGCTCACCGTGCGCTCAGGCGCGCGGCTTCTCCCGCATCTCGAAGGTCTCGATGACGTCGCCGACCTGGACGTTGTTGTAACCACCCAGGGTCAGACCACACTCGAAGCCCTCGCGGACCTCCGTCGCGTCGTCCTTGAACCGCTTGAGGGAGCTGATCGTGAGGTTGTCCGCCACGACCGCCCCGTCCCGCAGCAACCGCGCCTTGGCGTTGCGGCGGATGATCCCGGACCGGACGATGCAACCGGAGATGTTGCCGACCTTGGACGAGCGGAACACGTCGCGGATTTCCGCGCTGCCCAGCTCGACCTCCTCGTACTCCGGCTTGAGCAGGCCCTTGAGCGCCGCCTCGATCTCCTCGATGGCCTGGTAGATGACGGTGTAGTACCGGATCTCCACGCCCTCGCGGTCGGCGATCTCGCGGACCTTGTTGGCGGCCCGCACGTTGAAGCCGATGATCGTGACCGCCTCGGACGAGGCGCTCGCCAGCATGACGTCGCTCTCGGTGATCGCGCCGACGCCCCGGTGGATGATCCGGAGCTGGACCTCCTCGGGGATGTCCAGGTTGAACAGCGCGTCCTCGAGGGCCTCGACCGAACCGGAGACGTCGCCCTTGAGCACCAGGTTGAGCGAGGTCTTCTCGCCCTCCTTGAGCTGCTCCATGAGCGTCTCCAGCGTGGCCCGGCCACGGGAGTTGGCGAAGGACGCCGCCCGCCGCCGTGCCTGCCGCTGCTCGGCGATCTGCCGAACGGTGCGGTCGTCCTCGGCGGCCAGGAAGGTGTCGCCCGCCCCCGGCACGGTGGTCAGACCGAGCACCAGGACCGGACGGGCCGGACCGGCCTCGGAGACCTGCTGGCCGTTCTCGTCGAGCATCGCCCGGACCCGGCCGTGCGCCCCGCCGGCGACGATCGAGTCGCCCGCCCGCAGGGTGCCCTTCTGCACCAGCACCGTGGCGACGGCACCCCGGCCCTTGTCGAGGTGCGCCTCGATCGCCACACCCTGTGCCGGCCCGTCGATCGGAGCGGTCAGCTCCAGCGACGCGTCGGCGGTCAGGATGACGGCCTCGAGGAGGTCCTCGATGCCGATGCCCGGCTTCGCGGCCACGTTGACGAACATGGTGTCGCCGCCGTACTCCTCGGCGACCAGCCCGTACTCGGTGAGCTGCTGGCGGACCTTGTCGGGGTTCGCCTCCGGCTTGTCGACCTTGTTGACCGCGACCACGATCGGCACCTCGGCCGCCTTGGCGTGGTTGAGCGCCTCGATGGTCTGCGGCATCACGCCGTCGTCGGCGGCCACCACCAGGATCACGATGTCCGTGACCTGGGCACCACGGGCACGCATGGCGGTGAACGCCTCGTGACCCGGGGTGTCGATGAAGGTGATCGCCCGGTCCTCGCCCTCGTGCGGGACGTGGACCTGGTACGCGCCGATGTGCTGGGTGATCCCACCGGCCTCGCCGGCCACCACGTTCGCCTTGCGGATGGCGTCGAGCAGCTTGGTCTTACCGTGGTCGACGTGACCCATGACGGTCACGACCGGCGGACGGTCGACCAGGCGGTCCTCGGCCACCTCGGCGTCGAGGTCGATGTTGAACTGCGCGAGCAGCTCGCGGTCCTCGTCCTCCGGGCTGACGATCTGCACGTCGAAACCGAGGTGCTCACCCAGCAGCAGCAGGGTGTCGTCGGAGCAGGACTGGGTCGCGGTGACCATCTCGCCCAGGTTGAACATCTCCTGGACCAGCGAACCCGGGTTGGCGTTGATCTTGTCGGCGAAGTCCGACAGCGAGGCGCCACGGGAGAGCCGGACGACCTGACCCTGACCCCGGGGGGCACCCGAGCTCATGGTCGGGGCCGACAGGTTGTCGAACTCCTGTCTGCGCTGCTTCTTGGACTTGCGACCCCGGGTCGGCCGACCACCCGGACGCCCGAAGGCACCCGCGGTGCCGCCGCCACGGCCGCGACCGCCGCCACCGGGACGACCGCCGCCACCGGCCGGGGCACCGGGCCGGAACCCGCCGCCCGCGCCGGCACCGCCGCCACCACCGGGGCCGCCACGGTAACCGCC
>NZ_LRQV01000042.1 GCF_001567585.1 Micromonospora rosaria | reverse complement strand
CCTGGAGATCGCCCGGGTCTACCTGCGGGTCGGCTTCCGCCGGATCGGCACCGCCTGCCTCGCCGAACCCACCGCCGGGCGGCCCTGACCCGCCCGGCGGCTCAGGGGGTGGGCGGCTGCCAGCGGGCGGCGGCCTCGGCGGCGTTGCCGAGCAGTCTCGGGGTGATCGCGCCGAGCGCGGCGTCCCGGGCCCGCAACGCCAGCCGGCCCCGGGTCCGCAGCACCGCCGACATCCGGCGGGTCTGCCGGACCACCGTCGCCGCCCGGGGCCGCCGGGCCCGGTCGTACCGGGCGAGCGCGTCCGGCAGGCTGATCTCCCGGACCAGGCTCTGCAGGGTCGCCGCGTCCTCGAAGGCGAGGCACGCCCCCTGGCCGAGGTGCGGCGGCATGGCGTGTGCGGCGTCACCGAGCAGCACCACGCCCCCCGGGCCGGCCGGGAAGGCGTACGTGCGGGGCAGCGGGCGCAGCTCACGGATCTCGTGCTGCACCAGGGCGCCCGGGTCGGTGGCGTCGAGCAGGTCGCCGATCGGGCCGGGCCAGCCCGCGTACCAACGGCGCAGCAGCGTGAGCTGGGTCTCCGGGGGCTCCGGCCGGGGCGCGCCGGCCGCCGTCGCGGCCCAGTAGACGCCGCCGCGCCGGGTCGAGCCGTGCTCGCCCAGCGGGGCCACCACGAAGCGGTACCCGGCGCCGAGCACCTCCCCGCCGTCCGGGTGGTCCACGGCCGCCTGCGGCGCCCGGTACCAGGGGACCACCGCCGCCCAGGTGGCGCAGCCGGAGCTGACCACGCTGGAGGTGGGGGCGAGGTGCCGGCGGACCACGCTGTCGGTGCCGTCGGCGGCGACGACCAGGTCGGCGGCGAACATCTGCCGACCGTCCCCGACCGCCGGCCGGTCGTCGGGGGTCGCCCGCACCGTCCGGATGGTCACCCCGGTCCGCAGCTCCACCCGGTCGCCGAGGCCCGCGATCAGGGCGTCGTGCAGGTCCTCCCGGTGCACGATCACGGGGGTGCGCTCGGCCGCCGCCGGCCGGGGCTGGACCAGCCAGTGCCCGTCCGGGCGGCGGACCCCACCGTCGGCCAGCGGGGTCGAGATCGCCGCCAGGGCGGTGTCGAGGCCGAGCGCCCGCAGCGCGCGGACCCCGTTGGGCCAGAGCACGACGGCTGTGGGCTCCGGCCGGACCCGGTCGGCCCGCTCCAGCAGGGTGACCCGCCAGCCGGAGCCGGCCAGCGCGCCGGCCACCGCCAGGCCACCCAGTCCGGCCCCGACCACCACCGCGCTACGCATCGCTGCCGCCTCTCCCGCTCAGCTGTCGCGGTCGACGCGCCGGCCGGTGCCACCCTCGGCGGGAGCCCCCGCGTCGGCGGTCGACCCGTCGGCGGCGGGCGCGTCGCCGCTCTCCGTCGGTGCGTCCGGGTCGGCCCCGCGCGCCCGATCCGGTTCGTCGGGCACGGCCCCGGTCTCCTGGTACGCGCGGAACTCGTCCTCGGTGACCGCCCGGTACCCCTCCGGGGCGGTGGACGGCTTCTCCTCCCGCCGGGAGAGGTCGAGCTGGGAGACGTCGCCGCTGGGGCCGGTGGGCACGGGCGCCGCGCCGGCACCGACCGGGATCACGTACTCCCGGGGGCCGCGGACCCGCACGAAGTAGATCAGCGCACCGAGGAAGACCAGGGCGGCGGTCCACACGTTGAGCCGGACGCCGAGGATCCGGTTGGCCTCGTCGGTCCGCATGATCTCGATCCAGAACCGGCCGACGGTGTAGCCCATCACGTACAGGGCGAAGGCCCGGCCCCGGCCGAGGCGCAGCCGCCGGTCGAGCAGCAGCACCATGACGGCGACGCCGACGTTCCACAGCGCCTCGTAGGCGAAGGTCGGGTGGTACAGGCCCGGTTCGAGGATCGGCTGCCCCTGGTCGTCGCGGAGCGCGTGGCCCGGGTTCTGCGGATCCATCCGGTGGATCTCCAGGCCCCACGGGAGCGTGGTCCGCCCGCCGTACAGCTCGTTGTTGAACCAGTTGCCGACCCGGCCGACGGCCTGGGCCAGCGGCAGGCCGGGGGCGAGCGCGTCGGCCACCACCGCGAACGGGATGCCGAGTTGGCGGGCGGCGAACCAGGCGCCGACCGCGCCACCGGCGACCGCGCCCCAGATGCCGAGCCCACCCTCGTGGATGTAGAAGATCTTGATGAGTTCCCCACCGGCGCCGAAGTACTTGTCCGGCGAGGTGATCACGTGGTAGATCCGGGCGCCGATGATGCCGGCGGGCACCGCGTACACCGCGATGTCCAGCACCGCGCCCGGGGCGACGCCGCGCTGGCGCAGCCGCCGCTCGGTGACCCAGCAGGCCACCACGATGCCGAGGATGATGCAGAGCGCGTACGCCCGGAGCGGCACAGGGCCGATCTGCCAGACAGCGGTGCTGGGGCTGGGCAGAGCCGCCTGGGGAGTCAGCGAGGCGAGAGTCACGGGTCAACACGCTACCGTCGCCCGACGCCCCGGCGGCACCCCGGTAGGCCCGCTCGTCGTCAACCGGCCGCTCCCCGACGCCCCGCCGACCACCGCGGGTCCCGCCGACGACCGGCCGGCGAACGGACGGCGAACAGCGCGGCGATCTCCGCCGGTGCGGGCTCACCTGTCCAGGGCAGGGCAGATTGTCCGATCCGGCGGCAACGCCGCCCGATGCCCGGTTCGGCCCCGGTGCGGGGCTTCCGGACCCTTACGGAGGCTTCCGGACCTGCTGCGGGGCTTCCGACACCGGGGCGAGGTCCGGCTCGGCGCGGTGGGATGCCGCCCGGTGGGCGGTGCCGGGCGGGGTCGGTCAGCGGTGCGGCGGGGCAGGGGTGCGGCGGGTCAGCGGTGCGGGTTGCGCACGCCCTCGGCCAGCTCGGCGCTCAGCGTCCGCAGCGCGGCCACGCCGCTGGCCTCGTCCGGGGCGTCGAGCAGGCAGCGGATCAGGGCGCTGCCCACGATCACCCCGTCGGCGTACCCGGCGACCGTGCCGGCCTGCGCGCCGGTGCCGACGCCCAGCCCCACCCCGACCGGCAGGTCGGTGACGGCGCGGACCCGGGAGACCAGGGTCGGCGCGGCGGAGGAGGTCTGCGTCCGGGCCCCGGTGACACCCATCACCGCGGTCGCGTAGACGAAGCCCCGGCAGTGCTCGACGGTCATCGCCAGGCGGGCGTCGGTGGAGGAGGGCGAGACCAGGAACGTCCGGTCGAGCTGGTGGGCGTCCGAGGCGGCCAGCCACTCGTCGGCCTCGTCGGGGATCAGGTCGGGGGTGATCAGGCCGGTGCCCCCGGCGGCGGCCAGGTCCCGGGCGAAGGCGTCCACGCCGTACTGCTCGATCGGGTTCCAGTAGGTCATCGTCACCACCGGCGCGCCGGTGGCCGCGACCGCCTCGACGATGCGCAGGGTGTCCCGGGTCCGTACCCCGCCGGCCAGGGCGATGTCACTGGCCTTCTGGATCACCGGGCCGTCCATCACCGGGTCGGAGTACGGGATCTCCACCTCGATGACGTCGACGCCGGCCTCGACCATCGCGGTCATCGCCGCGATGCTGCCCTCGACCGTCGGGAACCCCGCCGGCATGCAGCCGACCAGCACCGCCCGCCCGTCGGCCCGCGCCTTGTCGAACGCCACCCCGATCCGGCTCACGCCGCCACCTCACTGCGTTCGGCGTCGCCGTGGACGACGACAACGATGGTTCGCTCGCCAGACTCGCTCACGCCGCCACCTCACTACGTGCGGCGTCGACGCGGACCACGACAACGATGGTTCGCTCGCCAAGCTCGCTCACGCGTTCTCCTCCTTGTCGAGGATGCCGAAGTACTCGCCGGCGGTGTGCACGTCCTTGTCGCCCCGGCCGGAGAGGTTGACCACGATGGTGGGCTCCCGGCCCAGGTCGGCGGCGAGCTTCGGGGCGACCTTCAGGGTGCCGGCGAGGGCGTGCGCGCTCTCGATCGCCGGGATGATCCCCTCGGTCCGGCAGAGCAGCTCGAACGCGGCCATCGCCTCGGCGTCGGTCACCGGCAGGTACGTGGCCCGGCCGGTGTCGTGCAGCCAGGCGTGCTCCGGCCCGACCCCCGGGTAGTCCAGCCCGGCGGAGATCGAGTGCGACTCGACGGTCTGCCCGTCGGCGTCCTGGAGCACGTAGGTGCGGGCGCCGTGCAGCACCCCGGAGGTGCCACCGGTGATGCTGGCCGCGTGCCGGCCGGTCTCCACCCCGTCGCCGCCGGCCTCGAAGCCGTACAGCCGCACGTCGGGGTCGCCGACGAAGGCGTGGAAGATGCCCAGCGCGTTGGAGCCGCCGCCCACGCAGGCGGTCACCGCGTCCGGCAGCGCCCCGGTCAGGTCCAGGCACTGCTGCCGCGCCTCGTCACCGATGCCCCGGACGAAGTCACGGACCAGCGCCGGGAACGGGTGCGGCCCGGCCGCCGTGCCGATCAGGTAGTGGGTCTCGTCGACGTTGGCGACCCAGTCCCGCATCGCCTCGTTCATCGCGTCCTTGAGGGTGCGGGACCCGGTGGTGACCGGCACCACGGTGGCGCCGAGCATCCGCATCCGCGCCACGTTGAGCGCCTGCCGCTCGGTGTCCACCTCGCCCATGTAGACGACGCACTCCAGGTCGAACAGGGCGGCGGCGGTGGCGGTGGCGACGCCGTGCTGCCCGGCCCCGGTCTCGGCGATCACCCGTCGCTTGCCCATCCGCCGGGTGAGCAGCGCCTGACCGAGGACGTTGCGCACCTTGTGCGCCCCGGTGTGGTTCAGGTCCTCCCGCTTGAGCAGGACCTTCGCGCCGGCCTGAGCGGAGAACCGGTCGGCGGTGTAGAGCAGCGAGGGGGTGCCGGCGTAGTCCCGCAGCAGCGCGCCGAACTCCGCCCGGAAGGACGTGTCGGCCATCGCCGTCCGGTGCGCCTCACCCAGCTCGTCGAGCGCCGCGACCAGCGCCTCCGGCACGAACCGGCCGCCGAAGCGGCCGAAGTGACCGGTGCCGTCGGGCTGCGCGGTGGCCTCTGCTGCGCGGGCGGGCACGTCGGCGCTCATCGGGTGCTCCTGATCCTCTCGGTCGTCGCGGGGTGGACGCTCACCGCACCGGCCGGGGCGTGGCCGGGTGGTTGCCGGCGTTGACCAGCTCGGCCACCGCCTCCCGGGGGCTCTTCTGGGTGACCAGGCCCTCGCCGACCAGCACCGCGTCCGCGCCCGCCGAGGCGTACCGGATGAGGTCGTGCGGACCCCGCACGCCCGACTCGGCGATCTTGACGACGTTGCTCGGCAGGCCGGGCGCGATCCGCTCGAACACCGACCGGTCCACCTGAAGGGTACGCAGGTCACGGGCGTTGACCCCGATCACCTGGGCACCGGCCTCCAGGGCCCGGTCGGCCTCCTCCTCGGTGTGCACCTCGACCAGCGCGGTCATGCCCAGCGACTCGATCCGCTCCAGGAGGCCGACCAGCACGTTCTGCTCCAGCGCGGCGACGATCAGCAGGACCAGGTCCGCCCCGTGCGCCCGCGCCTCGTGCACCTGGTAGCTGGAGACCACGAAGTCCTTGCGCAGCACCGGCACCCGGACGGCGGCCCGGACCGCGGCGAGGTCGTCGAGGGAGCCGCCGAACCAGCGCCCCTCGGTCAGCACGCTGATCGCCCGCGCCCCACCGGAGGCGTACTGCCCGGCCAGGTCGGCCGGGTCGGCGATCTCCGCCAGCCGCCCCTTGGACGGCGAGGAGCGCTTCACCTCGGCGATCACGGCCACGCCGGGCTTGCGCAGCGCCGCGTACGCGTCCAACGGCGGCGGCGCGGCGGCGGCCAGTTCGCGGATCCGCTCCAGCGGAACCTGCTCCTGCCGTCGGGCGACGTCCTCGCGGACACCGGCCAGGATCTCGTCGAGCACGCTAGCGGGCGCCGCCGGACCGGCCTCGTCCCCCTCCGCGTGCCCATGCTCAGCAGTCACCAACGGACTCCCCTCTCCGGGCGTCATGGGCCGATGCTAGGTGGCGCCACCTGGCGAAGACCGCCGGGGGTATGGCGCTGCTCACGAGACGGGCTGGGGCATAATGGCCGACCTCCGGTGAACGAGATGTCACCCAGCGCCACCGCCCCCATCGACCTTCGTCACCCACCCGGACCGACCGTGAGCGTCGCGTCGTCGACCACCACATCACTGCCTCCATCATCGCCGGCCGGCGAGCACGGCGCAGTGCAATCATGATTGTCGATGCTGTGACGAAGATCAAGGAAGCCCGGCGCGGTGCGGCCCGTTGCCCCGGAGGGACAGTTGACCCGTCGGTCACCATGGTGAAACGTGCGGCCGGCAGCATACGGACGCGGCAGACTCGACGGCGTGCCTGCCCACGTCGACCCACTTCTCGTACGGGGTGAGACATGAGTGCGGAGAAGCCCAACCCGATCGGCCTGACCACCGTCTCCCGGACCGTCGCGTCGCTGGCCGCCGGGATGGTGCACACGGTGGAACGCGCCGTGGTCGGCGAGGCCCGGATCCGGACCGCCCAGGGCAACGCCTGGGAGGCGGTCTGCGCCGACCGGGCCCGCGCCGACCGCCGCGCCGAACTGGACCGGATGGTGGCCGAGCTGGCCGCCGCCCGCGCCGACCGCGCCACCACGCCGCAGCGGCAACCGGTCGGCTGACCGGCTCGGCCCGCGGTCGGTCGGCTGACCGGCTCGGCCCGCGTGACCGGGTCGGTCCGCGACCGTCGACTGACGGGTCAGCCGGCGGTCGGGTCCTCGCCCCGGTCCAGCGCGTCCCACGCCTCGACGGTGCGCCGCCCGGTCACCGGGCCGGCCCGCTCCGCCGCCGGCGCCGACGTGGCCGGGGCCCCACGCACCGGCCGCTCGTACCGGGCCCCCATCGCCGGCCAGCGGTGCCCCCGCAGCAGGGTGAGCAGGCCGCCCAGCCCGATCAGCACCCCGCCGACCAGGCACAGCGCCGGCCACTGCCGGCTCGGCTCGCCGCCGGTCTCGACGACCAGCCCGTAGCCGCCGCCGGCCGCCACCGCCGCGCCGAGCGCCAGCAGCAGCGCACCGAGCAGCCGCCGGACCCGCCCCCGGGTGGCCAGCACCGCGCCGCCGCCGGCCAGCGCCACCAGCGCCAGCGCCGGCACCCAGGGCACCAGTCCCACCCCGGTACGCCCCTCGCGCAACGCGGGCAGCGGCACCGGACGGACGGTCACCTCCACCGACCAGGTCCGGGTCGCCGCCCACACCGCCAGGCCCGCCCCGGCCAGGCAGAGCAGCACCGCGTACGCCAGGTCGCGCCGGCCGGGATCGGGCGTCCCGGCGGCGGCGGTCGCCGGGGAGGTCGGCGCGCTGCCGTCGCCGTCGGGAGCCGGGGCCCCGCCGGGTGTGGCCCCGGTCGGGTCGGTGCCGGTCACCGGGCGGGCCGCAGGGTCTCGGCGGCGGCGATCGCGGCCAGCACGGCGGCGGCCTTGTTTCGGGTCTCCTGGTCCTCGGCGGCCGGGTCGGAGTCGGCCACCACCCCCGCCCCGGCCTGCACGTACGCGCGGGCGTCGCGGATCAGCGCGGTCCGGATGGCGATCGCCATGTCCAGGTCGCCACCGAAGCCGAAGTACCCGACCGTGCCGCCGTACAGGCCGCGCCGGGCCGGTTCCAGCTCCTCGATGATCTCCATGGCGCGGACCTTCGGGGCCCCGGAGAGGGTGCCCGCCGGGAACGTCGCGGCCAGCGCGTCGAAGGCGGTACGGTCCGGGCGCAGCGTGCCGACCACGGTCGAGACGATGTGCATGACGTGGCTGTACCGCTCGATGGTGGCGAACTCCGGCACCTCGACGCTGCCCGGCAGGCAGACCCGGCCCAGGTCGTTGCGGCCCAGGTCGACCAGCATCACGTGCTCGGCGCGTTCCTTCGGGTCGGCCAGCAGCTCGGCGGCGAGCCGGGCGTCCTGCGCGGGCGTGCCGCCCCGGGGACGGGTGCCGGCGATCGGGTGCAGCAGGGCCCGCCGCTGCCCGTCGGCGGTCGCGGTCACCTTGAGGTGCGCCTCCGGCGAGGAGCCGACCACGTCGAACCCGTCGAAGCGCAGCAGGTACATGTACGGGCTGGGGTTGGTGGTGCGCAGCACCCGGTACACGTCGAGGGGGTCGGCGTGGGTGGCCCGTTCGAAGCGCTGGGAGAGCACGATCTGGAAGCACTCCCCGGCCCGGATCGCCTCCTTGGCCGCCTCCACCGCCTTCGGGTACCCGCCGGCCGGGGTCCGGGCGACCACCTCGCCGGCCGGCGGGCGCTCGACCGTGGAGATCATCGGCGGGATCGGGCGGGACAGCGCGGTGGTCATCGCGTCCAGCCGCCCCACCGCGTGGTGGTACGCGGCGGTGACCTCGGCGGCCCGGTCCGGCGCGTCCGACGGGGGCAGGACGGCGTTGGCGACCAGGATCGCCGAGCCCTCGTAGTGGTCCAGCACCACCAGGTCGGTGGCGAGCATCATGCCCAGCTCGGGCACGCCCAGGTCGTCGCGGGTCAGCTCGGGCAGCTTCTCGAACCGGCGGACGAAGTCGTAGGCGAGGTAGCCGACCATGCCGCCGGTCAGCGGCGGCAGCCCGCTCGCCGGGTCCTGCGCCGGGCCGGCGAGCGCGTCGACGGTGGCCCGCAGCACGGTCACCGGGTCGCCGGTGGTGGGCAGCCCGGCCGGCGGCTGGCCGGTCCAGGTCGCCACGCCGTCCCGTTCGACCAGGGTGGCGCTGCTGCGCACGCCGATGAAGGAGTACCGGGACCAGGCCAGCCCGGCCGAGCCGGCGCCCTGCTCGGCGGACTCCAGCAGGAAGGTGCCCGGCCCGCCGGCGAGCTTGCGGTAGACCCCGACCGGGGTCTCCGCGTCGGCGAGCAGCCGCCGGACGACCGGCACCACCCGCCAGCGGCCGGCCAGCTCGGTGAAGGTGGTCAGGTCGGGGCTGACCGCGCCGTCGGTCACGATCCCGCCCCGGTGACGCCGCCGGTGACCGGCAACTCGGTGTGGAAGCAGGTCCGCTCGCCGGTGTGGCAGGCCACGCCGACCTGGTCCACGCTGACCAGCAGCGCGTCCCCGTCGCAGTCCAGCGCCACCGAGTGGACGTACTGGTGGTGCCCGGAGGTGTCGCCCTTGACCCAGTACTCCTGCCGGCTGCGCGACCAGTAGGTGGCCCGGCCGGTGGTCAGGGTCAGGTGCAGGGCCTCATCGTCCATCCAGCCGACCATCAGCACCTCGCCGGTGTCGTACTGGCGGACCACGGCGGCGACCAGGCCGTCGGCGTCGCGCTTGAGCCGGGCCGCGACGGCCGGGTCGAGCCGGGACGGGCGGGCCGTGCCGGCGGGCGTCGGCCCCGTGGGGCTGGGGTGGGCGCCGGTCACCGGCGCGTCAGGTACGGGCACAGTGACCCATTGTCCGCACCCACCCGGGTCCCCGGCCACCCGGCCCACCGGGCCTCGTCCGGGCTGCCCGTTCGGGCGTCATCGCACGACAACCCGTTGCGGAGGGCCGGGGAACTCACCTACCGTTGAATTCAACACCCGACGAGTTCATCCGGAGGTCCCGATGGCGACCACGGCCACCCCGACGGACACCGCCATCGACGTGCGCGACCTGGTGGTCGAGCGGGGTGGGCGCCGGGTCCTCGACGGGGTGAGCTGCGCCGTCGGGCGGGGCACCGTCACCGGGCTGCTCGGGCCCAGCGGCAGCGGCAAGACCACCCTGATGCGGGCGGTGGTCGGGGTGCAGACGATCCGCGCCGGCCGGGTCACCGTCCTCGGCCGACCCGCCGGCAGCCCCGCGCTGCGCCGCACGGTCGGGTACCTGACCCAGGCGCCGAGCGTCTACGCCGACCTCACCGTGCGGGAGAACGCCCGGTACTTCGCCGCGCTGCACGGCCGGGGCCGGGCCGAGGCCGACCGGGCCGTCGCCGACGTCGGGCTGGCCGACGCCGCCGGGCAACTGGTCGCCACCCTCTCCGGCGGCCAACGCAGCCGCGCCTCGCTGGCCTGCGTGCTGGTCGGCCGCCCCGAGCTGGTGGTGCTGGACGAGCCGACCGTCGGGCAGGACCCGGTGCTGCGCGCCGAGCTGTGGACGAGGTTCCACGCCATGGCGGCCGAGGGCACCACGCTGCTGGTCTCCAGCCACGTGATGGACGAGGCGGCCCGCTGCGACCGGCTGCTGCTCGTCCGCGAGGGGCGGCTGGTCGCCGACGACACCCCGGCCGCGGTACGCGCCCGCACCGGCACCGACGACCTGGAGGAGGCGTTCCTGCGGCTGATCCGCGCCAGCGAGGACCACCCGCCGGACCGGCGTGCCCCGCACCCGCAGCGGCCGGACGACACCCGCGCGGCGCAGCGGCGCCGGCCCGGCCGGGAGGAGACCTCGTGAGCCCGCGCATCCTGGCCGCCACCACCGGCCGCATCCTGCGCCAGCTCCGGCACGACCGGCGGACCGTGGTGCTGCTGGTGGTGGTCCCGACGGTGCTGCTGGTGCTGATCCACGCCATGTACGCCGACCAGCCCACCCCGCCCGGCCAGCGGTCGCTGTTCGACCAGGTGGCCCTGGTGATGCTCGGCTTCTTCCCGTTCGTGGTCATGTTCCTGGTGACCAGCATCGCGATGCTGCGCGAGCGGACCAGCGGCACCCTGGAACGGCTGCTCACCACCCCGCTGCGCCGGCTGGACCTGCTCTTCGGGTACGGCATCGCGTTCGGCCTGGCCGGCGCGGTGCAGGCGGGTATCGCCTCGGCGGCGGCGTACTGGCTGCTCGGCCTCCGGACCGCCGGCAGCATCCGGCTGGTGGTGCTGATCGCCGCGGTCAACGCGGTGCTGGCGGTGGCGCTCGGCCTGCTGTGCAGCGCGTTCGCCCGGACCGAGTTCCAGGCGGTGCAGTTCATGCCGGTGGTGGTGCTGCCGCAGGTGCTGCTCTGCGGGCTCTTCGTGCCGCGCGGGCAGATGGCCGGCTGGTTGCAGGCGATCAGCGACGTGCTCCCCCTGTCGTACGCGGTGGAGGCCCTCCAGGAGGTCGGCGCGCACGCCGAGCCGACCGGTCTGATGTGGCGGGACCTGGTGATCGTCGCCGGGTCGGCGGTGGTGGCCCTGGTCCTGGCGGCGGCGACCCTGCGCCGCCGAAGCGGATGAGCGGCGGCGACGACTCACCGCAGCGGATGAGCGGCGGCGGCGACTCACCGAAGCGGATGAGCGGCGGCGACTCACCGGAGCGGGTGAGCGGAGGCGGCGGCCCGGCGGGGCGCGGGACGCGCCGCACCGGGCGGCGACCCGGCAACCCGGACACCCGGGAGGCGATCCTCGACGCGGCGCGGACGCTCTTCGCCGAACGCGGCTACGACGGGGCGTCGATCCGGGCGGTCGCCGCCACGGCCGGGGTGGACCCGGCGCTGGTGCACCACTACTTCGGCGCCAAGGACCGGCTCTTCCTGGCCGCCCTGGACGCGCCGGCCGATCCCGCCGCGGTCATCCCGCAGGTGACCGCCGGTGATCCGGCGGGCCTCGGCGAGCGGCTGGTCCGACTCTTCCTGACGGTGTGGGACTCGCCGGCCGGGGCCGGCGCGGTGGCCCTGCTGCGCTCCAGCATGACCAACGACCGGACCGCCCGGATGCTGCGCGACTTCCTGGTCACCCAGGTGCTGCGCCGGCTGCTGGAGCACCTCGACACCGACCCGGCCGAGCTGTCGCTGCGCGGCTCCCTGGTGGCGGGGCAGTTGGTCGGGCTGGCCGTGACCCGGTACGTGCTCCGGTTGGAGCCGGTCGCGTCGGCGTCGCCGGAGACGCTGGTGGCCGCCGTCGGTCCCGCCGTCCACCGGTACCTCACCGGCGACCTGACCTGAGCCGGGCGCGGGTGGGGCGGGGCCCGGCGCGGGGCGGTCAGTCGGGGGTGCGGGTGGCGCGGGCCCGGCAGAGCACCGGGTGCAGGGCGCGGGCCAGCTCGCCCGGGTGGTCCACCGGGTGCGGGAAGGCCAGCCGGAGCTGGTGGCGCTCCGGCACCGGCCCGTACGCGACGACCAGGCCGTACCGGTCCACCCGGACCGGCCGGACCGGACCGGCCGGGGCCGCGTGGCCGAGCTGCCGCCGGACGTACCCGGTGACCTCCGCGCCGTGGTGATCGGCGAGGTCGGCGAGCACCTGCGCCTCGACCGGGTGCAGCGGGTCCGGCTCGGCGGCGGCGTACTCCTCGGGGTCGACGCGCAGCACGGTGTCGGCGCGTTCCAGCCGGGCCTCGGCCACCTCGAAGCGGTAGAGCCGGAACCGGGTGCCGACGTCGAGCAGGTCCCCGGTCGGGGCCGCGTCGGCGAAGTCCAGGGTGGCCTGCCGCTGCGCGTCGTCGCGCAGCCGGGTGGCCCAACCGGAGACCCAGGCCCGGCCCAGCGACGGGGCCCCGGCGACGGGCGGCAGGTCGAGCACGTCGAGGACCACGGCGACGTCGTCCCCGGCCACCGGCTCCAACGCGACGGAGAGGTCGCTGACCACCGGTACGAGCATCAGGAGCTGCCCGTCCGGGTCGGTGATGTGCCGGACGTGGTGCGGGCCGGGGCGGTGCGCGACGTGGGCGAGCGCGGGCAGCCGCCCGGCCACCAGGGTACGGACGAGTTCGGCGGGGCTGGGCCGCACGAGGGCGGGGCTGGGGCGCACGGCGCACCTCCGGAAGTAGGTTAGGCTTACCTAACTCGCACCCTAGAGCACCGACCCCGTCCACGTCCACGCACCCGCCCCGGCAGCCGCCCCCGCCTCACCGGGTCTGCTCCAGCCAGGAGGCGTAGAGCAGGGCGTACACCGACTCCGGGTCGCGCAGCAGCTCGTCGTGCGGGCCCCGCTGGACGATCCGGCCCCGGTCCACCACGATCACCTCGTCGGCCGCCTGCGCGGTGGAGAGCCGGTGCGCGATCGCCAGGGTGGTCCGGCCCCGGGTCACCGCGTCCAGGGTGCGTTGCAGGCGGACCTCGGTCGCCGGGTCCACGGCGCTGGTCGCCTCGTCGAGGACCAGCAGGTCCGGGTCGGCGACGTAGGCGCGGGCCAGCGCGACGAGCTGCCGCTCCCCCACGCTCAGCGCCTCCCCGCGCTCCCCCACCGGGGTGTCCAGCCCGGCCGGCAGGCCGTCCAGCCAGTCGGCCAGGCCGAGCTCGGTGAAGGCCGCGACGAGCTGCTCGTCGGTCAGCTCCGGGCGGGCGAACCGGACGTTCTCCCCCACCGTGGCGTCGAACAGGAAGCCGTCCTGCGGCACCATCACCACCCGGGAGCGCAGCGAGCCGAACCGGACCTGCCGCAGCGGCACGCCGGAGAGCAGCACCTCCCCGGTGCTCGGGTCCATCAGCCGGGTGAGCAGCTTGGCGAAGGTGGTCTTGCCGCTGCCGGTCTCGCCGACCACCGCCACCCGGCTCTTGGCCACGATCTCCAGGTCGACGTCGTGCAGCACCCGCGCCCCGCCCGGGTACGCGAACGACACCCCGGCGAAGCGGACGTCCAGCGGCCCCGCCGGCAGGTCCCGCCCCTGCGCGCCCGGGTCGGCCACGTCCGGGGCGACGTCGAGCACGTCCAGCACCCGCCGCCAGCCGGCGATCGCGTTCTGCGCCTCGTTGAGCACCTCGGTGGCGATCTGCACCGGCTGGATGAAGAGCGTCACCAGGAACAGGAACGCGGTGAGCTGCCCGACGGAGAGCGTGCCGTCCACCCCGAGGGTCACCCCCAGCACCACCACCCCGGCCAGCGCCAGCCCGGCGGCCAGTTCCCCGACGGAGCTGCCCAGCACGCTGATCCGGATCGCCCGCTGCTGGGCCCGCCGCTGGCTGTCGATGGCCTCGTCGAGCCGGCGGGCGGTCCGCCCGGCGATGCCGTACGCCCGGATCACCGGCGCGCCGACCACGCTCTCCCCGATGGCCGCCAGCAACGTGCCCATCCGCTGCCGGACCACCCCGTACGCCGCGCCGAGGCGCCGCTGGAGCACCCGGATGACCAGCACCGCCGGCCCGAAGGCGGCGAACACCACCAGGGTCAACTGCCAGGAGTACGCCAGCATCACGGCGGTGGTGACCACCAGTTGACCGAGGTTGACCAGCAGCAGCACCCCGCCCCACTGGAGGAACTGGGTGATCTGGTCGACGTCGCTGGTCACCCGGGAGACCAGCGAGCCGCGCCGCTCGCTCTGCTGGTGCAGCATGGACAGGTCGTGCACGTGCCGGAACGCCCGGGTCCGCACGTTGGCCAGCGCCGTCTCGCTGACCACGAAGAGCCGGCGGGTCATCAGGTACCCGCAGGTGGTGGTGACCACCAGCACGGCGGTGGTGAGCAGCACGACCGTGGCGATCACGTCCAGGTCCGGGCCGCCGGGCACGGTCAGCCCCCGGTCGATGCCCTGCTGGACGGCGACCGGCACGGCCACCCGGCCGACCATGTACACCAGCGCCAGGGCCAGCGTGCCGGCCAGCCCGACCCGCAGCTCCGGGGAGAGGGCCAGGCCCCGGCGCAGCGTCTGCCAGGTCGACGCGGACTCCGTCGGCGGGGACTGCCGCCGGTCGGTGGTCGTCGTCGCGGTCACCGGTCCACCTCCACGTCCAGACCCGAGTTCAGCGGGATCACCGGTTCGTACGGCCGGGGTGGGCCGCCGGGGCCGCCGGCCTGCTCCCCCTCGGCCTCCGCCTGTTCGTACGCGGTCACCAGGTCGGCGTACCCGGGCACGGTGGCGAGCAGCTCGGGATGGGTGCCCCGGGCGACCACCCGGCCCTGTTCGAGGTAGATCACCTCGTCGGCGAGGGCGATGGTCGCCCGCCGGTACGCCACCACCAGGATCGAGGTGGCCGGGGTGTCCGGGTCGCCCGAGCGAAGCCCGGCCAGGATCGCCGCCTCGACCCGGGGGTCGACCGCGCTGGTGGCGTCGTCGAGCACCAGCAGCCGGGGCCGGCCGGCCAGCGCGCGGGCCAGGGTGAGCCGCTGCCGCTGCCCGCCGGAGAGGGACGCGCCCCGCTCGCCGACCATGGTGTCCAGCCCGTCCGGCAGCGCCGCGACGAAGCCGTCCGCCTCGGCCAGCCGCAGCGCCGCCCAGACCTCCTCGTCGCCGATGCCCGGCCGGTCCAGGGCGATGTTGGCCCGGACCGTGTCGTCGAAGACGAACGGCACCTGGGCCACCAGGGCGACGGTCCCGGCCAGCGACCCGGCGGTGAGCCGCCGCACGTCCACCCCGTCCAGGGTGACCGTGCCGGAGCGGGCGTCGACCAGCCGGACGGCCAGCGAGGCGATGGTGGACTTCCCGGCGCCGGTCGGCCCGACCAGCGCCACGGTCCGGCCGGCGGGCACGGTGAAGGTCACCTCCCCGAGCACCTGGGTGCCCGGCAGGTGCGCCTCGGCCGGCTCGTAGGCGAAGTGGACGTCGGCGAAGCCGAGCGTGGCCGGACGCGGGTCGGCCGGGTCCAGCGTCACGTCCCCGTACGGCATCTCGCCGGTGGCGTCGAGGACCCGGCGGACCCGCTCCCAGCCGGCGACGCTGCGCGGCAGCTCGGCCAGCACCCAGCCGATGGCCCGCACCGGGAAGGCCAGCACGGTGAAGAGGAACGCCACGCTGACCAGCTCGGTGACGGTGATCGCGCCCTGCCGCAGCCGGACCGCGCCGACCACCAGCACGGCCAGGGTGCCGAGGCTGGGCAGGGTCTCCAGCAGCGGGTCGAAGAGCCCGCGCAGCCGGCCGACGGAGATCAGCGCGTCCCGGAGCTGCCCGGTGCGGGCGGCGAAGCGCGCGGTCTCCTGCGCCTCACGGCCCATCGTCTTGACCACCAGGGCGCCGTCGAAGCTCTCGTGGGCGATGCCGGAGACCTCGGCCCGCAGCCGCTGGGCGCGCTGCTGCCGGGGCGCCATCCGCCGGGAGTAGACGACGTTGAGCGTGAACAGCGCCGGGAACACGGCGAGCCCGACCAGGGCCAGCGCCCAGTCGGTGACGAAGAGCGAGATGATCGCCCCGACCAGCATCACCAGCGTGCCGACCGCGAAGGGCAGCGGCGCGATCGGGTGCCAGGCGGCCTCGACGTCGGAGTTCGCGTTGGACAGCAGGGTCCCGGTGGCGTTGCGCTGGTGCCAGGAGAGCGGGAGGTCCAGGTACCGCCGGGTCACCCGGCGCCGGTACGCGGCCTGGAGCCGGAACTGCATGAAGCCGGCCCCGAGCCGACGACCGAAGATGCCCACCACCCGCAGCACGCTCAGGCCGAACAGGGCCGCCGCGGCCAGCGCCAGCGCGCCGACGGCCACCGACCCACGGGCGATGGCCGGCACCACCACGTCCCCGACCACCGCGCCGACCACGTACGCGCTGGCGATCACCATCACGCCGAACACCACGCTGCCGGCGACCGCCACCGCGAAGATCCTCGGCTGTTCCCGGATCGCCAGCCCGAGGACCGACAGCCCCCGCCGGAGCACATCCCGACTCGCCCTGCTCGCCACGCTTTCCCCCGCCGTAAGTTGCCCGTACCCCCCTCATCCTTACCGTTCGATGCCACGTCCGCCGACCCACCGCGATATGTCCACGGTCACGTCGGCGTGGCGCGGCCGGGCCGCCGCGCCCACCGTGCCGACCGCCGCCCCGGGGCCTACGATCGGGGCATGTCGCGGTACGCCCGGTCGGAGCGCGCGGCGCTCGCCGACCTCATGCTCGACGTCGGTCCCGACGCCCCGACGGTCAACACCGGGTGGGTGACCCGGGACCTGGCCGCGCACCTGGTCGTGCGGGAGCGCCGCCCGGACGCGGCGGCCGGCATCCTGCTCCCGCCGCTGGCCGGGTACGCCGAGCGGGTCCGCCGCCGGATCGCCGCCGGCAACTGGGCCGACCTGGTCGGGCAGGTCCGCCGGCCACCGCTGTGGAGCCCGGTCAGCAACCCGCTGGTGGACGAGCTGACCAACACGATCGAGTTCTTCATCCACCACGAGGACGTCCGCCGGGGCGGGCCCGACTGGCAGCCCCGGGTCCTGCCGGCCGGGCTGGACGCGGCGCTGTGGCGGCGGGTCGGCCCGGTGGCCCGGCTGGCGCTGCGGCGCTTCCCCGCCACGGTGGCGGTGCGGGCGCCCGGTCACGGGCAGCTCGACGCCGGCCGGGGCGGGGACCGGCTGGAGGTCGTCGGCGCCCCCGGTGAGCTGGTGCTCTTCCTCTCCGGACGGCAACGGGTGGCCCGGGTCGAGGTCGACGGGCCGCCGCCGGCCGCCGAGCGGCTGCGGACCGCGTCGCTGGGGTTCTGACCGGGGCGGGGACGGCGGGACGGCGGCACGGGTCCGGTTCGGATCACTGACGGGGATGCGACCCGCGACCGGGGGCGGTCCACGGCGGGGCGACCACCACCGGGGGGCGGGGCACCCGCCGCCGCCCCGGGCAACGGTTCGCCAACGCCGGGAGCCCAGGACTGGCCGATTCGGTGGGTACGAAATACCCTTCCGTAACCGCAGAACGACGTGACCCCCGTCACGCCTCCACCCCCCGAAGGCGGCTACAGCGATGTCTCTCGATGTACCGTACCGTTCCATCCCCGACATGTTCCTCAAGCGCGTGGCCGCGTCCGCCGACCGGCCCGCCTTCGCCCACCCCGCCCCGGACGACTCGGGGCCGGTCTGGTTGACCTGGGAACAGGTCGGTCACCGCGCCAAGGCGGTCGCCGCCGGGCTGCACGGCCTCGGCGTCGGCCCGGAGGACCCGGTCGCGATCCTGGCCGGCACCCGCCTCGACTGGGTGATCGCCGACCTCGGCATCATGTGCGCGGGGGGCGCCACCACCACCGTCTACCCGACCACCGAGCCGGACGACGCGGCGTACATCATCGGCGACTCCGGCTCCCGGGTGCTGTTCGCCGAGGACCCGGCCCAGGCGGCGAAGATCGCCGGGGCGAGCCTGCCGGCGCTGACCCACGTGGTCCTCTTCGACGGGGCCGCCGACCCCGCCGCCGCCGTCCCCCAGCTCACCCTCGCCGAGCTGGAGGAGCAGGGGGCGCGGGCGCTCGCGGCCGACCCGGAGCTGATCGACCGGATCGTCGCCGGCATCGGCCCCGAGCACGTGGCCACGCTGATCTACACCTCCGGCACCACCGGCCGCCCCAAGGGCGTCGAGCTGCTGCACGGTGGCTGGTGCTGGGAGGGCGTGGTGCAGGCCGAGACCGGCCTGCTCCACCGCGAGGACCTGCACTACCTGTGGCTGCCGCTGTCGCACTCGTTCGGCAAGACGCTGCTCTGCGGCGGCATCCACGTCGGCGTGCCGACCTACGTCGACGGCCGGGTGGAGAAGCTGGTCGACCTGCTGAGCGTGGTGAAGCCGACGCTGATGTGCGGCGCCCCCCGGGTCTTCGAGAAGGTCTACAACAAGGCGGTCACCACCGCCCAGGACGCCGGTGGGGCAAAGGCGAAGATCTTCGCCTGGGCGGTGGCGGTCGGCAAGGAGAAGGTCGCCCTGACCCAGGCCGGCACTCCGCTGCCCGCCGGGCTGCGGCTGAAGTACGCGATCGCCGAGAAGCTGGTGTTCAGCAAGCTCCAGGCCCGCCTCGGCGGACGGATCCGGGTGCTGGTCTCCGGCGCCGCCCCGCTGAGCCCGGACATCGCCACCTTCTTCGCCGCCGCGAACCTGCCCATCTCCGAGGGGTACGGGCTCACCGAGACCAGCGCCGGCAACTTCGTCAACCGGCCCGGCCAGCAGCGCATCGGCACCGTCGGGCAGGCCATGGGCGACCTGGAGTGCCGGATCGACACCGACGGCGAGATCCTGCTGCGGGGCCGGCCGGTGATGCGCGGGTACCACAACCTCCCCGAGGAGACCGCCGCCGCGTTCACCGAGGACGGCTTCTTCCGGACCGGGGACATCGGCAGCCTGGACGCCGACGGCTACCTGCGGATCACCGACCGGAAGAAGGACCTGGTCAAGACCTCGGGCGGGAAGTACATCGCGCCCTCGCACATCGAGGGGATGTTCAAGGCGATCTGCCCGTACGTCTCCCAGGCGGTCGTCATCGGCCAGGCCCGCAACTACTGCACCATGCTGGTCACCCTGGACCCGGACGCGATCGCCGGCTGGGCCGCCGGCGGCCCGCTGGCCGGCCGCCCGTACGCCGAGGTCGTCACCTCGGCCCAGGCCCAGGCCATGGTCGAGGAGTACGTCGGGCAGCTCAACGCGAAGCTGAACCGGTGGGAGACGATCAAGAAGGTGACCGTCCTGCCCCGGGACCTCACCATCGAGCAGGGCGAGATGACCCCGTCGATGAAGATCAAGCGGCGGGGCGTGGAGACCAACTTCGCCCCCCAGATCGACAAGATGTACGAGGGCTCGCTCGCCGAACTCTGAGCCCGGGACCGTCGGCGGTCGGGTCCCACCCGGGGCCCGACCCCGCCGGGCGGCTCACAGGTGCTCGTGCCGCCACCGGCTCGCCTCGACCTCGGCCGCCTCCTGCTCGGCCAGCGCCACCTGCCGGACCCGGGCGCGGCGCGACCCCTCCCCCCGGGTGCCCCAGAGCACCAGCCCGACGCAGACCAGCGCCAGCAGCACCAGCGCGTGCAGGGCCGCGATCCGGGCGCCCACCGGCGCGAGCGCGGCCAGCGCCGCCACCGCGACCAGCGACCGCCAGCGCAGCACCCGGACCGCCCGCAGCCCGCACGCGACGAGGCTGAGCAGGTACAGCGCGACCCCGCCGTAGAGCACGGCGATCCAGAAGCCGCCCAGCGGCTCGCCCCACGGCGGGGCCGCCGGGTCGGCCGCCTCGACCAGCAGGTCCTTGATGCCGAGGGCGAACAGGATGATCCCGGCGACGATCGGCAGGTGCAGGTACGTGTACACGTCCCGGGCCAGCCGACCCCGCGCCGCCGGGTCGCGGGTGGCGTGCAGGGCCTGCTCGGCGGCGGGCGCCAGGGTGTCGAAGTACGCCCACCAGAGCGCGGCGGTGACCGCGATCCCGGTCACCGCGGCGACCACCACCGGCCAGGTGAGCGGTAGCTGGCTCGTGACGAACTTCTGGCTGAGCCCCAGCGCGATGATCGACTCGCCGAGGGCGATCAGCACCATCAGCGCGTGCCGTTCCGCCCAGTGCCCGGCGGAGAGCACCACCCAGTACGCCTTGCCCAGCGTCACGCCCGCCCCGTACTCCAGCAGCAACGCGCCGGCCCAGAAGCCCAGTTGCAGGGCGGTCGCCACCCCGCCGTGGGCGATCCGGGGCGGCACCAGCGCGGCGGCGACCAGCAGGCCCCCCGCGACGACCGGCAGCACGGCGAGCAGCGCCCAGCGGCGCAGCCGCGCCGGGTCGTCCCGGACGATCCAGCCGAAGACCGCGAGCTGCGACGCGCGGACCAGGAAGTAGCAGCTCGCGAAGACGAGCGGACCGTCCAGCCCGCCGGGTCGTTTTCCGAACGCCCCGGGGATGCTCAACGCGAGCAGGAAGGTGGCGGCGATGGTGACGAACCCGACCAGCGGCAGGAGGCCCTGGTCGGCACGGACGGCGTTGCCGAGCCCGGCGAAACCGGTCCAGCACCACCAGAGCAGCCCCAGCACCAGCAGGCAGCGGAACACGTTGGCGGCGCTCGGGTAGTACCCGGTCAGTGAGGTGACGTTGAGGAAGGCGAAGACGAAGACGAGGTCGTAGAAGAGCTCCAACCGGGTGACCCGCGAGCCCGGCGCACCCAGCCTGACCAGACCGGATCGGGTTTCTACGGCCACCTGGGCAGTCTCCCAGCCGACCCGGCCGACCCGGACCCGATCGCCGGAACCAACGCCGGCTCCGGCACGGGGCCGGGCTCGGGTCCAGCCTCAGCCCCGGTGGCGAGTGGGCGGCGGCCGGGTCGGGGTCAGGCGATGACCGCCGGTTCCCGCCACTGCGGGCGGACGGCGCGGTCCAGGTCGTACCGGACCGCGGCGAGCCGCCCGACCGCCTCCACCAGGTCGGCGGCCGGCAGGGTGAAGGGCAGCCGGAGGAACCGCTCCAGCGTCCCGTCCAGGCCGAACCGGGGGCCCGGGGCGAGCCGTACCCCCTCGTCCTCGGCGGCGCGGGCGAGGGCGCTGGAGATCGGCCCGTCCAGCTCCGCCCAGAGGGTCACCCCGCCGCGCGGCACGGTGACCCGCCACTCCGGCAGCCGGGCCGCCAGCGCGTCGATCAGCACGTCCCGCTGGGCGGTGAGCTGCCGCCGTCGGTCGGCGACGATGGCCGGGGCGTCGGCGAGCAGGTGGACGGCGACGAGCTGGTCCAGCACCGGGCTGGCCATGTCCACCCCGACCCGGGCGGCGGCGAGCCGCTGCACCTGCGGGGCGGAGGCCCGGACCCAGCCGATGCGCAGCCCGCCCCAGTACGGCTTGCTCATCCCCCCGATGGAGATCACCCGGGAGTGCCGGTCGTAGGCGGCGGTGGGGGGTGGGAGCACGGTGTCGTCCAGCGGGAGGTCCACGAACGACTCGTCGATGATCAGG
Source organism: Micromonospora rosaria (assembly GCF_001567585.1). GTDB lineage: Bacteria > Actinomycetota > Actinomycetes > Mycobacteriales > Micromonosporaceae > Micromonospora > Micromonospora rosaria. The sequence continues at coordinate 28,626 of NZ_LRQV01000042.1, read as the reverse complement.
TCGGTGCCGACCGAGTGGGCCGTGGCGACGAGGCGTTCACGCAGCTCGGCCGGCATCAGGTGGCCGGTGGGGTTGTGGAACTCCGGGATCAGGTACGCCAGCTTCGGCCGGCCCTGCCGCAGGCTGCCCAGCAGCAGCTCACCGTCCCAGCCGGCCTCGTCGGTGGAGAGGCCGTGGGTGGTGATCCGGGCCCGTCGGGCGGCGAGCGAGGCCAGCCCGTTCGGGTACGTCGGCGACTCGACGAGGACCCCGCCGCCGGGCGGGAGCATCAGCCGCAGCACCAGGTCCAGCGCGTGCTGGGTACCGCTGGTGACCATGATCTGCTCGGCCCGGGTGGGCAGGCCACGCTCGGTGTACCCCCGGGCCACCGCCTCCCGCAGCTCGATGATCCCGGTCGGGTGGTACCCGGCGCCGCCGAGGTAGCGGGGCAGGTCCTCGGTGGCGGCCCGGGCCGCCGGCAGGAGCTGCGGCGGGGCGGCGAGCGCGGCGATGCCGAGGTCGAGCATGTCCCGGTCGTCCGACGGGGTCCACAGCCCCGAACTGGCCACCCGGTGGGTGCCCGGGAGCATCGTCCAGCTCCCGGCGCCCCGCCGGCTGGCCAGGTGGCCGGTCTCCCGCAACTGCCGGTACGCGGCGCTGACCGTGGTCCGGCTGATCCGCAGGGCGTCCGCCAGCTCCCGCTCGGCCGGCAGGCGTACCCCCAGGGGGAGCCGACCGTCGGCGAGCAGGCCCCGGACGGCGGCGGCCAGGGCGGCGTAGTCCGGACTGCGCCGGCGGCCCGGCAGGGCATGCCACTGCCCCAGCAGTCGGGCCAATTGGCTTCCCCGCACCTGGCTCGTCACCGCCACCCCTCCAATATTGGCTCTTTCATCTCGCGAATTGGACCCTAGGGTGGCATGCATGGCACCAACTGGCAATCTCCGGTACCGACCGGCGCGGCGACTCGTCCAGCTCTACCTCGGGCTCGTGCTCTACGGCACGAGCATGGCCATGATGATCCGCTCGGATCTCGGCCTGAACCCGTGGGACGTCTTCCACCAGGGCTTCTCGATGATCACCGGCATGTCGATCGGCGCCGCCACCATCGTCACCGGCATCCTCGTCCTGCTGCTCTGGATTCCGCTGCGGCTGCGCCCCGGCCTCGGCACGGTGAGCAACGTGCTGGTCATCGGGGTGGTGGTGGACCTCGCCCTGGCCCTGCTGCCCACCGGCACGCCCCTGGTCGCCCGGATCGGGCTGCTGGTCGTCGGGATCGTGGGCAACGGCCTGGCCACCGGCCTGTACCTCGGCGCCCGCCTCGGTCCGGGCCCCCGCGACGGCCTGATGAGCGGGTACGTCGCCCGCCGGCCGGGCCGTTCCATCCGGCTGGTCCGTACCGTCATCGAGGTCACCGTGCTGGCCCTGGGCTGGCTGCTCGGCGGCACCGTCGGCATCGGCACCGTCGCGTACGCCCTGGCCATCGGCCCGCTGGCCCAGGTGTTCATCCCGATGTTCACCGTCGCGCCCCCGGCCGGTCCCGATGCCGGGACCGCCGCCGGGACCCCGGGCGGATCCGCCGCCGGCACCTCGCGCGGTGGCCCGGACCCGGGTGGTACCGGACCGCACCCCGCTTCCGCCCCGCAGCCCGCCGCCCCGCCGGCCGGGTGAGCGCGCGGCGCGCTCACCCCGACGCCCGCCGGGACCGGTCGACGGAGAGTGAGCCGCGCCGCACCGAAGCCACCCCGCTGACCTGCCCGGACGTCCCGACCGAAAAGACGGTGTTTCCTCGGCCGCCCGCGCCAGGCATCATCTGGTGCATGGGGGAGAACGGATGGCGGTGGACCGACGCCTGGATCTTCGTCTCGCTGGTGATCGCGAGCGGTGCCGGGCGGCACCGCCGCGCCGCCACCACCCGGCGTCCCGAGGGGGTACGCCTGGCGGACGTGCTGTCCACAGCGGACCACCTCAACCAGGCCATCCCGCAGCGGCACGAGGTGGAGGAGGCCGTCCGGCGGCTGGTCGGCTCCGGGCTGGTCAGCGTCACCGACGGCTGGTTCCGGATCACCCCTGACGGCGAACGGCTGTGGCGGACCAGGCCCAGCGCCGGTCTCGGCACGACGGTCGACAAGATGCAGGGCGTGCTGAGCCGACGGCAGGCCCCGGGCGCGGTCGAGTGGGACCTCGACGAGGCCGAACACGCGGCGGCGGTGCAGGAGTACTTCGTCCGCTCCATCCCGGCGCCGCGCCGCTCCCCCGAGGGTCATCCCCGCCAGGGCTGAGCCACCGACCGCCGGAGCCCTTCGGGTCGACCGCCCCCGCCGCAGCGCCGGGCGGTCGGCCGGTCAGCGGACGGGGTGGCCGGCGGTGCGCAGGGCGTCCTTGACCTCGGTGACGGTCAGCTCGCCGAAGTGGAAGACGCTGGCGGCCAGGACCGCGTCCGCACCCGCGCCGATCGCGGGCGGGAAGTGGGCCACCTCACCGGCGCCCCCGCTGGCGATCACGGGCACGTCGACCACCTGCCGGACCGCGCCGATCAGTTCGAGGTCGAAGCCGGCCTTGGTCCCGTCGGCGTCCATCGAGTTGAGCAGGATCTCCCCCGCCCCCAGTTCGGCGCCACGGCCCGCCCACTCGACCGCGTCGAGGCCGGTGCCCCGCCGGCCGCCGTGCGTGGTCACCTCGAACCCGCTGGGCGTGGTCCCCGCCGGTGCCCGCCGGACGTCCAGCGAGAGCACCAGCACCTGCCGGCCGAACCGGTCGGCGATCTCGGCGATCAGCTCCGGCCGGGCGATCGCGGCCGTGTTCACCCCGACCTTGTCCGCGCCGGCGCGCAGCAGGGTGTCGACGTCGGCGACCTGTCGGACCCCGCCGCCGACGGTCAACGGGATGAAGACCGACTCCGCCGTCCGCCGGACCACGTCGAGCATGGTGCCCCGGTCACTGGAGGAGGCGGTGACGTCGAGGAAGGTGAGCTCGTCCGCGCCCGCCCGGTCGTACGCCGCGGCCAGTTCCACCGGGTCACCGGCGTCGCGCAGGTCGAGGAAGTTGACTCCCTTGACCACCCGACCGGCGTCCACGTCCAGACACGGGATCACCCGTACCGCCACCGTCATGCCGGAAAGCCTATCCTCTCCCGTCCCGCCGCCTGCCGCCCCGGGATGCTGTCGGCGCTGCCGGCGCGTGCATCCCGGGGGGGGTGAGAAGGGGACCCTTCTCTACCGGAGGCGTTAACAGGGGGCCCTTCCTTACACCCGGACGAGCATCTTGCCGAGGTTGTCGCCGCGCAGCAGGCCGAGGAAGGCCTCGGGCGCCTGGTCGAGACCGTCGACGATCGTCTCGTCGTAGGACAGCTTCCCCTCGCGCAGCCAGCCGGCCACCTCCGTGACGAACTGCTCCCGCAGGTGGCCGTGGTCGGCGACGAGGAACCCGCGCAGGGTCAGTCGCTTGCCGATGACCTGCGCCAGGTTGCGCGGCGCGGCCGGCGGCTCGGTGGCGTTGTACTGGGCGATCATGCCGCAGATCGCGGCCCGGCCGTGCAGGTTCATCGCCGCGATGGCGGCCTCCAGGTGGTCGCCGCCGACGTTGTCGAAGTACACGTCGACGCCGTCCGGGGCGGCGGCGGCCAGCGAGTCCCGTACCGGGCCGTCGTGGTAGTCGAACGCGGCGTCGAAGCCGAGCGCGCGCAGCCGGTCGACCTTGGCCGCCGAGCCGGCGCTGCCGATCACCCGGCCGGCGCCCTTGAGGGTGGCGATCTGGCCGACCAGGCTGCCCACCGCGCCGGCCGCGGCGGAGACGAAGACGGTCTCGCCGGGCTTCATCGCGGCCACCTCCAGCAGCCCGGCGTACGCGGTGAGCCCGGTCATCCCGAGCACCGACAGGTACGCGGTGACCGGGGCCAGGGTCGGGTCGACCGGGCGGGCGGCGGTGGCGTCGAGGAGGGCGTACTCCCGCCAGCCGAGCCCGTGCAGCACCACGTCGCCGGGGTCGAACCCCTCGGCCTGGCTGGCCACCACCTCGCCGACCGCTCCACCGTCGAGCGGGGCGTCGAGCCGGTACGGCGGCACGTAGGACTTGACGTCGTTCATCCGGCCCCGCATGTACGGGTCCACGGAGACGTACTGGTTGCGTACCACGATCTGCCCCGGCCCGGGGGTGGGCACGGCGGCCTCGACGAGGCGGAAGTTCTCCGCCGTCGGCCACCCGGTGGGGCGGGAGGCGAGGTGGATCTCACGGTTGACGGTGCTCATGGGCCTGCCTTTCGGGCGCCGGTACGGGTCGTCGGGAGGGTCGGGTCCGTCCGGTGGCGCGCCCGGGGCCGGCGGGCGGCCCGGGGGTGCCGACGGTCACGACCGCTCGGTCGCTCGGTGGATGGTCTCGGTGACCCGGGTGAGGGTGTCGCGCAGGCCGACCAGCTCCGCCTCGGTGAGGCCGGTCGCCTCGACCACGCGCCGCGGCACCTGGCACATCGGCTGCCGCAACGCGAGGCCGGCGTCGGTCAGCGTCACCTCCACCCGCCGCTCGTCGCGGGTCGACCGCCGCCGTCGCACCAGCCCCGCCACCTCCAGCCGTTTCAGCAGCGGCGAGAGGGTGCCGGAGTCCAGCCGCAGCGCGGCGCCGAGTTCGGAGACCGTGGGCGGGGTCCGGCCGTCGCCGGCGGCGTCCCGTTCCCAGAGCACCAGCAGGACCAGGTACTGCGGGTAGGTCAGCCCGAACTCGTCGAGGATCGGCCGGTAGACGTCGGTCAGGGCGCGCTGCGCCGCGTACAGCGCGAAGCACACCTGTCGGCGCACCCCCAGCGGATCGGTCACGCCTCGACCGTAGCGCGCGATCCGATTGCGCACGACTCAATTTACATGCCTTGACAGTTATATAACCAGCAAAGCATCATAGGGCGTGGTCGACCTCTTCACCGTCCTGGCGGACCCGAGCCGCCGGCGGATCCTGGACACCCTGCGGGGCGGCGACGGGCTGATCGTCAAGGAGCTGACCGCCGCGCTCGACCTCTCCCAGCCCAACGTCTCCAAACACCTACGGGTGCTGCGCGAGGCCGGGCTGGTCACCGAGACCGTCGAGCGGCAACGCCGCCGGTACCGGCTGCGGCCCGACGCGCTGCGCGAACTGGACGCCTGGCTCGCGCCGTACCGGCGGTTCTGGGTCCAGCGCCTGGACGACCTCGCGGACCACCTCGACAGCAGCACGCCTCCGGAAGGAACCTGAACCATGGGCACCGACGTCACCCTGGACACCAGCGGCCCCGACGGGCCGGTCCTGCACGTCGCCCGCCGGTACCCGCACCCACCGACCCGGGTCTGGGCGGCGCTGACCACCGGGGCCGAGCTGAGCCGGTGGTTCCCCTGCCGGGTGGAGATCGACGCCCGCCCCGGCGGGTCGCTCACCCTGGACTTCGGCGACGGCGCGCCGGAGACCGCGCCGATCACCGAGTTCGACCCGCCCCGGGTGCTGGCCTTCACCTGGAGCGGGGAGCACCTGCGCTGGACCCTGGCGGAGGACGGCGACGGGTGCCTGCTCCGGCTGAGCAACACCGTGCTCGACCCGGACTGGACGGCCCACACCGCCGCCGGGTGGGACCGCTGCCTCGCGGACCTCGCCGCGACGCTGGCCGGACGGACCGCGCCGCCGGGCGGCGGCCCGGACGAGGCGTTGATCGCCCACTACCGGCGGGTGCTGCCGCCCGCCCGGCGGTGACGGCAGGACCGGGCAGTCCCGTCAGGACCCGGCAGTGACGGCAGAACCCGGCAGTGACGTCGGAACCCGGCAGTGACGGCAGCGCCCGGCGGTGCCGTCAGAGGCGGGTGGCCACCGTGCGGGCGATCCGCTCCAGCGGGGCGCGGTTCTCGGCCGGGTCGTTGAGCCGGACCAGCCGCACCGAGACCCACACCCCGGACTTGTGGACGAAGACCGCCTCCTGCGTGGCGTACGCCTCGTCGCCGACGCCGGCCAGCGGGCGCAGTTCGTGCCCGAGTTCCCGCTCGATGCCGAGGAACTTCGCGGCCCCGTCCCCGACGAAGACCTCGACCTGGGCGGTCGGCCCGTCGACCGGCCCGGTGTACGTGCAGGTCTCCCGGACCGGCACGGGCTCGTTCAGCGCGGTGCCGGCGAGCTGCTCGGCCTCCCGCTGGTCGACCAGCGCGCAGGCCTCGGGCACGGCTCCGCCCGTCGGCTCCCCCGGGTCTCCGCCCGGCTCCGCCGAGGGCTCGGCCCCCGGCTCCGCCGGACGCTCGACACTCGGCGCGGGCGGTTCCCCGGCCCCGGACGGCACCGCCGCGCCGGGGCCGCCACAGCCGGCCAGCCCGAGCACGGCCAGCGCCACGACGGCCGGCGTGACCAGCCCGAGCGCGGCCCGGCGGGTACCACGTCGAATCTGCTTCACCAGGGACTCCTGTCGGTCGGGACGATGCTCACAGGCGGGTACGGACCAGGCCCACGAGGCGGACCAGGGTGGGTCGGTCCCGGTCGTCGGTGACCGAGGTGACCACGGTGAGCTCGCAGTACCGGTCCCCGACGGCGAACTCGGCGGCACCGGTCCGCACGAACCGGATACCGTCCGGGCCGGGCTCGGGCGTGCCGAGGATCGGGTCGGGCGTGGGCAGGTTCCCGTCGACGGCGGTACCCGCCCGGCCGATGCTGAGCGTGATCGAGTGGTACGTCTCCGGGTTCTCCCACCCGCAGTTGCCGGTGCCGGGGCGCGGCCCGCCGTGCTCACCAATCACCTCGGTCACCTCGGCGGCGGTGAGCAGCGTCGTCCCGGTGGTCAGCCGGTCGACCGCGTCGTCGGCGTCCTCACCCGCGACGCGGTCGTACTGTTCGAGCGCGAAGAGTCGACGGGCCACGACCTGACAGTAGGTCGGGGCGGGCGCACGGTAATCGGGGGTTTCCCTACCGATCGCCGCCCGGCCCACCCGCCGGGACCGTGCGGGGTCCAGCCGCCGGGACCGGGCCCGGTTCGCGGGCCATCGCCGCGCCCAGTTCGGCGCGGCTGGCCACACCCAGCTTGCGGTAGATCCGGGCGAGGTTCGCCTCGACCGTCTTCGGGCTGATGAACAGCGTGTCGGCGATGACCCGGTTGGTCCGGCCGGCGGCGGCGAGCCGGGCCACCGCCAGCTCGGTGCCGGTCAGCTCGCGGGGGGCGGGCGGACGGCCACCGAGGCGCGCCGCCTCCGCCCGGGACCGGGCGGCCAGCCCGGCGGCCCCGAGGGCGTCGAACTCCAGCGCGGCGGTGGTCAGCGCCGCCCGCGCCTCGCGGCGACGCCGGACCCGGCGGTACGCCACCCCCGCCACCAGCAGGCACCAGGCGCGCTCCAGCGGCACCACCCCGGCGGGTACGGCGGCCCGCGCCGCGACCAGGTCGGCCAGGGCGTCGCCCGGGTCCCGGCCCCGCGCCCCGGCGAGCAGCACCCGACTGCGGGCCAGGCCCAGCGTCGTCCAGGGCCGGGGCAGCCGGCGGTGCCGGGCGGCCAGCCGTTCCAGGGCCGCCTCGGCGGTGCCCAGGTCGCCCGCGCCGACGCACGCCTCCAGCCAGTCCGCCTCGAACCGTTGCGCCAGCGGCTCGGCCAGGCCCATCCCGTCGACGGTCGCCGCCAGCGCGCCGTAGTGCCCGGCCGCCACCGCGTACGCCCCGCCGCAGAGCGCCGCGAACCCGGCCAGTTGCTGGTGGATCCGGCGTCGCCAGCCGTCGGCCAGCTCGTCGGCGCGGCGCAGCCCCGCCTCGGCGGTCCGGTTCGCCTCGGCCAGCCGTCCCTGGGCCGCCGCGAGCAGCCCGGCCAGCCAGTCCGCGCCCACCGGCTCGACACCGGACTGCTCGCCCAGCTCGCGGGCGGCGGTGAGGTGCGCCGCCGCCGCCGGCCAGCGCCCCGCGAACAGCTCGGTCTCGCCGAGGTGGGTGAGGAGTTCGTGCTGGGAGGGCTCGTCCCCCCGGGCGACCGCCCGGTCCAGCATCCACCGCAGCCGCTCCCGGGACCGGTCGTGCTCGTCGACCCCCTTCCACCACACCGCCGGCACCGTCCCGGCCAGCCAGGACGGCTCGTCCCCCTCCAACCGCAGCGCCCGCTCCAGCAGGTCGGTCCGGGCCGGCAGGCCCGCCCGGACCTCGTTGAAGAAGAGCAGCAGCAGCGCCGCCGCGTGCACCGCCCGGTCGGCCGGGCTGGCGGCGAGCAGGGCCACCGCCTGTTCGGCGTGCCGCCGGGCCGGGTCCGGGGCGTCCCGGTACAGCGCCAGGTGGGCGTGCACCCGGCCGGCGACCGGGGAGCCGGCCGGCGCGGCGGACAGCGCCAGGTCGGCGGCGGACAGGCTGGTCGACAGGTCCTCGGCGCACCAGGCGACCACCGAACGCAGCAGCAGCGCCTCGGCGCGGCCGGTACCGGTCAGCTCCGCCGCCGCGCGGTCGGCGGCCAGCGCCGCGGCCGGGTAGTCACCGCTGTCGAACCGGCACCCGGCGGCGGCCAGCCGGCGGTGGGCGTACCCGTCGGGGTCGGTGCGCGGGGTCAGCCGGGCCGCCGTGTCGTACAGGCCGGCCGCCGCCTCCGCCGCTCCCCGGGCCCGGTGCCGGGCCGCCGCCGCCGCGATCCGCTCCGCCGCGTCCGGGTCGGGGGCGGTCGCGCAGGCGGCGAGGTGCCGGGCCCGCTCGTCCGGGTCGGTCACCGTACCGGCCAGCACCTGGTGCAGGCCCCGCCGGACGCCCGGCGGGATGCCGGCGCGGACGGCGGCGGCGTACACCGGGTGGGTGAAGGTGATCCGCTGCTCGGCGACGGCGACCAGCCCGGCCTCCTCCGCCGCGTCGAGGGCGGTCGCCGGGACGTCGCACCGGGCCAGGTCGGCCAGGGTCGGGGTGCCGCAGAGCGCGGCCAGCCGGATCGCCCGCCGGGTCGGGGGCGGCAACGCGGCCAGCCGGTCGGCGACCAGGTGCCGCAGCGAGGGGCCGGCGGGCAGGTCCGCGCCGGGCGCCGGAAGCTGCGGCAGGCGCAGCACCGCCCGGGCCAACTCGATGGCCAGCAGCGGGTTGCCCCCGGCGTCGCGGGCGATCCGGACCAGCAGCGGCCGGGGCAGGGTGGCGCCCACCTCGGCCCGCAGCACGTGGTGCAGGGGCCCCACCCCGAGCGGCCCCAACGCCACCCGCAGCACCCCGGCGTGGGCCAGGCCGAGCGGGGCCGGGTCCGCCCCGGGCGGGTCGGCCCGCGCGGTGGCGAGGACGCCCACCCGGGACCCGAGTCGACGCAGCGCGAACCGCAGCGCCCGTTCGCTCGGCGCGTCCAGCCAGGGCGCGTCGTCCACCGCCACCAGCAGCCGGGTGTCGGGGCGGGCGCGGGCGGCGGCGTCGAGCAGGGCCCGGGTGGCCACGCCCACCGTCCGCTCGTCCACCGGGTCGGTGACCTCGCCGGAGAGCAGCACGCCGGTCACCGCCGTCCGTTGCGGGACGGGCAGGTCGGGCACCAGGTCGGCCAGGGGCGACAGGACGTCGGCGAGCGCGGCGAACGGCAGCGCCGCCTCGGTCTCCGTCGGCGCGCAGCCGAGCACCGTCCAGCCGTCGTCGGCGACGCCGGCCAGCACCGCCCGGTGCAGGGCGGTCTTGCCGATCCCGGCCGGCCCCTCGACCAGGACCGGCCGGCCCTCGCCCAGGGCGTGCCGGACCCGGTCGATCTCCGGCTGCCGACCGACGGTCGCCCCGCTCACCACCCCAGTCTGGCAGCAGCGGGTGGGGCGGTCGAGGACCGGACGACCGGGTCCCGCCCAGCCGTACCGGCGGTCTCCCGCCGCCGTCAGGCGGTTTCCCTGAGCGTCAGGCGGTTTCCTCGGGGCGTCAGGCGGTGGCGAGCACCGCCAGGGCCTGCGCCACGGTGAACGCGCCCGCGTACAGCGCCTTGCCGGCGATCACGCCCTCCACCCCGACCGGCTCCAGGGTCGCCAGGGCCCGCAGGTCGTCGAGGGTGGAGACACCACCGGAGGCGATCACCGGGGCGTCGGTCCGGGCGCAGACCTCGCGCAGCAGGTCGAGGTTCGGCCCGCGCATGGTGCCGTCCTTGGTGATGTCGGTGACCACGTACCGGGAGGCCCCGGCCTTGTCCAGCCGCTCCAGCACCTCGTACAGGTCACCGCCGTCGCGGGTCCAGCCCCGGGCGGCGAGGGTACGGCCCCGCACGTCCAGCCCGATCGCCACCCGGTCGCCGTACTCGCCGCAGATCCGGTCGCACCACTGCGGGTCCTCCAGGGCGGCGGTGCCGATGTTGACCCGGGCCGCCCCGGTGGCGAGGGCGGCGCGCAGCGAGGCGTCGTCCCGGATGCCGCCGGAGAGCTCCACCTTGACGTCGAGCCGGCCCACCACGTCGGCGAGCAGGTCCGCGTTGGAGCCCCGGCCGAACGCCGCGTCGAGGTCCACCAGGTGGATCCACTCCGCCCCGTCCCGCTGCCAGGCCAGCGCCGCCTCCAGCGGGTCGCCGTAGGCGGTCTCGCTACCGGCGGCGCCCTGCACGAGCCGGACGGCCTGGCCGTCGGCGACGTCCACGGCGGGCAACAGGGTGAGGCTCACGGTCTTCTTCTCCTCGCATCAGGTACGACGGTCCAGGGCGATCACCACGATCGCCGGGAGTACGAGCAACAGCAACGCGATCAGGGCCAGGCGCAGCGCCAGGCTGTCGACGAGCACCCAGATCCCGACGACGGCGACGCCGGTGAGCGCCACGATGGCGAGCCGCTCGCGCCGGCTGTGCCGCAGCAGCCGGCCGGTACGGCGCCGCCGCCAGCGGGGCGTCAGCCGGCGCAGCAGCGCCCGCTGCCGGTCGCGGCGGGCCACCCGACGCTCCCGGGCGGCCCGCTGGCGGGCCTGTTCCGCCTCCCGGGCGGCCCGGAGCCGGGCCCGTTCCTTGCTCACCGGCGGACCACGCCCGGGGCGCTCGCCACCGGGCCCGCCCAGCCTCGGGTCACAGCGTGGCCAGCCAGTTGCGCAGCAGGTCCGCGCCGTTGTCGCCGGACTTCTCCGGGTGGAACTGGGCCGCCGACAGCGCGCCCCGCTCCACCCCGGCGACGAAGTCCGCCCCGTGGTGGGCGGTGGTCACCAGCGCGCCCGAGTCGGCCAGCGCCGCGCGGTCCACCACCCCGTACGAGTGGACGAAGTAGAAGCGGCTCTGCGGCGGCAGGCCGGCGAAGAGCACCGAGGCCGCCGGTGGCGCGACGGTGTTCCAGCCCATGTGCGGCAGGCGTCGGGCGGGCAGCGCGGTCACCGACCCGGGCAGCAGCCCGAGCCCCTTGGTCACCACCCCGTGCTCGTCGCCGTACTCGAAGAGCACCTGCATCCCGACGCAGATGCCGAGCACCGGCCGGCCGGCGGCGACCCGGTCGGCGATCACCGGGCCGGCGCCGAGCGCCTCGATCCCGGCCATGCAGGCGGCGAACGCCCCGACACCCGGGACCACCAGGCCGTCGGCGACGGCCGCCGCGGCGAGGTCGTCGGTGACGGTCACGTCCGCCCCGGCCCGCTGCAACGCCCGCTCGGCCGAGCGGAGGTTGCCCGAGCCGTAGTCCAGGACGACCACCCGGCTCATGCCGGCCTCCCGACGCCGCGCCGACGGGTCGTGCACTGCCGCTCGCTCATGCGTTCTCCCCGGGGAACAGGTACAGCAGGCCACCGGTGGCGGCCAGCACGGCGAGCACCCCGGCGGTGACCACCGCGCCCCGGGCCGCGCCCTGCCGGTGCAGCGACACGGCCCCACCGACCAGCACCCCGGCCAGGGCCAGCAACAGGATCGGCAACACCGAGCCCATCAGCGCCGCCCGCCCGTCACAGCGTCCCCTTGGTGCTGGGGATCGCGCCGGCGGAGCGCGGGTCGACGGCGGTGGCCTCGCGCAGGGCACGGGAGACCGCCTTGAACTGCGCCTCGACCACGTGGTGGGCGTCGGGGTGGCCGCCGGGGCGGGCCGCCCGCAGCACGTCCACGTGCAGGGTGATCCGGGCCGCCTGGCCGAAGGACTCGAAGATGTGCCGGGTCATGCTGGTCGGGTAGACCGGCCCGATGTACGGTGCCAGCGCCGGCTCGTCGTGCACCACGTACGGCCGGCCGGAGAGGTCGACCGCCGCCCGGACCAGCACCTCGTCCATCGGCACGGTCGCCGAGCCGTACCGCCGGATGCCGGCCTTGTCCCCCAGCGCCTGGTCGAACGCGGCGCCCAGGGCCAGCGCGGTGTCCTCCATCGTGTGGTGGGCGTCGATCTCCAGGTCGCCGACGGTCCGCACGGTGAGGTCGAAGCCGCCGTGCCGGGCGATCTGGTTCAGCATGTGGTCGTAGAACCCGATCCCGGTGCCGATCTCGGCCTGGCCGGTGCCGTCGAGGTCGATCTCGACCAGGACCTTGGTCTCCTTGGTGATCCGCTCCACCCGGGCGGTCCGGCTCATCAGAGTTTCTCCATCGCAGAAAGGAAGGCGTCGGTCTCGGCGGGGGTGCCGGCGGTGACCCGCAGCCAGCCGGGCAGCCCGACGTCGCGGACCAGCACCCCGGCGTCGAGCAGGGTACGCCAGGCCGCGGCGGGGTCGCCGTCGACCGAGAAGAGGACGAAGTTGGCGTCGCTGTCGGCCACCCGGTGCCCCCGGGCGCGCAGCTCGGCGACGATCCGGTCGCGCTGCGCCTTGATCGCGTCGACCGTGCCGAGCAGGGCCTCCCGGTGCGCCAGCGCCGCGCGGGCGGCGGCCTGGGTGAGCGCCGAGAGATGGTACGGCAACCGGACGAGCTGCACCGCCGCCACCACCGCCGGGTCGGCGGCGAGGTACCCGAGCCGGCCGCCGGCGAAGCCGAACGCCTTGCTCATCGTCCGGGTCACCACCAGCCGGGGGTGGCCGGGCAGCACCGCGAGGGCGCTGACCGTGCCGGGGCGGGCGAACTCGGCGTACGCCTCGTCGACGATCACCATGCCCGGGGCCTCGGCCAGCACGGCGGCGACGACCGCCGGGTCCAGCGCGGTGCCGGTGGGGTTGTTCGGCGAGCAGAGGAAGACCACGTCCGGGGCGTGCTCGCGGACCTGCGCCACCGCGTCGGCGGCGGTCAGCCCGAAGTCGGCCCCGCGCCGGCCCGGCACCCAGCGGGTACCGGTGCCCAGCGACAGCAGCGGGTGCATCGAGTACGCCGGGGTGAACCCGAGCGCGGTGCGGCCGGGCCCGCCGAAGGCCTGCAGGAGCTGCTGCTGGACCTCGTTGGAGCCGTTGGCCGCCCACACCTGGTCGGCGGTGAGCCCGTGGCCGAGGTAGTCCGCGAGGTCGGTGCGGAGCGCCGTGGCGTCCCGGTCCGGGTACCGGTTGAGGTCGCGCAGCTCGGCGGCGACCGCCTTGCCGATCGCCTCGACCACCGGCTCCGGCACGGAGTACGAGTTCTCGTTGGTGTTCAGCCGCACCGGCACGTCGAGCTGCGGTGCCCCGTACGGGGACAGCCCGCGCAGGTCGTCCCGGATCGGCAGGTCGTCGAGGGTGGTCACGCCGCCTCCTCGGTTCGCGACTGCGGGGCTCGCAGACCCGGCTCACTCCTCGCGCTCACGCCAGGCCCCCGGGGAAGCGGGCGGTGACCGCCTGGCCGTGCGCGGGCAGGTCCTCGACGGTCGCCAGGGTGACCACGTGCGGGGCCACCTCACGCAGCGCCGCCTCGGTGTACTCCACCAGGTGGATGCCGCGCAGGAAGGACTGCACGGACAGCCCGGAGGAGTGCCGGGCGCAGCCGCCGGTGGGCAGCACGTGGTTGGAGCCGGCGCAGTAGTCGCCGAGGGAGACCGGCGCCCACGGGCCGACGAAGATCGCCCCGGCGTTGCGGACCCGCAGGGCCCACTCCCGGGCGTCCACGGTCTGGATCTCCAGGTGCTCGGCGGCGTACGCGTCGACCACCCGCAGCCCGGCGTCGAGGTCGTCGACGAGCACCACGCCGCTCTGCTCACCGCTGAGCGCGGTGGTGACCCGCTCGGCGTGCTTGGTCGCCGGCACCTGCCGGGCCAGTTCCCGGTCCACCGCGTCGGCCAGCGCCGTCGACGGGGTGACCAGCACGCTGGCGGCCAACGGGTCGTGCTCGGCCTGGCTGATCAGGTCGGCCGCGACGTGCGCCGGGTCGGCGGTGTCGTCGGCCAGGATGGCGATCTCGGTCGGGCCGGCCTCGGCGTCGATGCCGACCACTCCGCGCAGCAGCCGCTTGGCGGCGGTCACCCAGATGTTGCCCGGCCCGGTGATCATGTCGACCGGGTCGCAGCGGGTCGCCCCGTCGGCGTCGGCGGTCGAGCCGTACGCCAGCATCGCCACCGCCTGGGCGCCGCCCACGGCGTACACCTCGTCGACGCCGAGCAGCGCGCAGGCGGCCAGCACCCGGGCGTCGGGCAGGCCGCCGTTCTCCTGTTGCGGCGGGCTCGCCACGACCAGCGAGCGGACCCCGGCCGCCTGGGCCGGCACCACGTTCATCACCACGGTCGACGGGTACATCGCCAGGCCGCCGGGGACGTACAGCCCGACCCGGTCGACCGGCACCCAGCGCTCGGTGACCGTGCCACCGGGCACCACCTGCGTGGTGTGGTCGGTGCGGCGCTGGTCGGCGTGCACCCTGCGGGCCCGCGTGATCGACTCCAGCAGCGCGGCCCGCACGTCCGGGTCGAGGGTGCCCTCCGCCGCCGCGATCGCCTCGACCGGCACCCGCAGCCGCTCCGGCGCGACGCCGTCGAAGCGTTCGCTCGCCTCGCGGATCGCCGGGTACCCATGGTCGCGGACCGCCTCGACGAGGGGGCGGATCCGCTCGACGGCCACGGAGACGTCGAGCTGGGCACGGGGCAGCAGCCAGCGGGGGTCACGGACCCCGCCACGCAGGTCGATCCGAGTCAGCACCCTTGCGAGTCTAGGCTGCCCGGCCGGCGAGCCACCCGCCGCGCCCGCTGTCCGGGATGCGTGAGGCGAGCCACGCCGGGGTGGGCCGGTCGGGCTAGGCTCGACGACGTGACTGCTCGGCTGCCGGTGTTCCCGCTCGGGACGGTGCTCTTTCCCGGCCTGGTGCTGCCACTGCACATCTTCGAGGAACGGTACCGCGCGCTGGTCCGGCACCTGGTGGAGCTGCCCGAGGGCACCCCGCGCGAGTTCGGTGTGGTGGCGATCCAGGCCGGCTGGGAGGTCGCGCCGACCGGTCCGGGTGGCCGGCCGATCCCCGGGGGCGGCGCGGTCACCCTGCACGAGGTGGGCTGCACCGCCGAGGTCCGCCAGGTCACCGAGCTGGACGACGGCGGTTTCGACCTGGTCACGGTCGGCCGGCGCCGGTTCCGAGTGGCGAGCGTGGACGAGGCCTCCGCGCCGTACCTGACCGCCGAGGTGGAGTGGCTGCCCGAGCCGACCGGCCCGGACGAGTCGACGTCCCTGCTCGCCGCCCGGGTGATCGCGGTCTTCCGGCAGTACCTGACCCTCGTACGGGCCGACGAGCAGGAGCTGTCCGAGCAACTCCCGGAGGACCCGACCGTGCTGTCGCACCTGGTGGCGGCCACGGCGGCGCTGACCGTGGCCGACCGGCAGCGGCTGCTCGCCGTCGACGACACCGCCGCCCGGCTCCGGGCCGAGCTGCGGATGCTCAACCGCGAGGCGGCTCTGCTGCGTCAGGTGCGGGCGGTTCCGGTGCCGTTGACGGAGCTGGCGACGCCCCCGTCCCCCAACTGACCCCGGCCGCACCGGCACCGGGCAGCGGCCCCGGCCCCGGCCCCGGCGGACCCGGGCCGAAGCCGGGGGTCGGCGCGGGCCAGAGGTCGGGCGGGAGGTCCGGCTCCGGGTGCAGCGAGGGCCAGCGCGACCAGCCGGCCAGCAGGGTGTACACCACGGCCCCGCCGAACGCGACCAGCAGGACGTTGCCGTACGGGACGGGCAGCACGCCGAGGACCCGGTCCACCCCGCCGGCGCGCAGGTCGACGGGCTTGTCGAAGGACTGCCCGGGCGGGGCCTCGGCGAGCAGCCGCTGGTAGGTCGACCAGCCGATCCGCCGGCCCACCTGCCAGGCCACCAGGGCGGCGCCCAGTCCCCCGACGGTCACCGCGAGCAGCCCGGCCGGGCCGCGCAGGGCGCGCAACAGGTACCACAGCGCCACCGCGGCGAGGACCCCGAACCCGAGCCCGAGCAGGCTGAACCAGCCGTCGGCGGCGATCGGCTGCTCCGGCTGCGGCTCGGCGTAGATCGCCCCCTCGGTGATCTTGATGACCGGCGTGGCCGGGGCCACCAGCACCCAGAGCAGGCCCAGCGGCGCCCCCAGCAGGGTCATCCCGAGCACGACGGCGCCGACCAGCCCGGCGACCCGGCGACCCGGCAGCCGGGGCTCGTCGAAGTGCAGGCGCAGCAGGCTCGCGTAGGCCGCGCCGGGCCCGGCCCGACCCTCGACCGGCGGCTCGACCGGGCCCTCGACCGGCGGCTCGACCGGGCCCTCGACCGGCGACAGGGCCGGGGCGCCGGACGGCACGGCGGCCGGGGGTGCCGGGGGGCCGGGGTGGGCCGCCGGCGCCGCCTCGGCGCGCTCGGTGGGACGGTCGGGGTCGGAGGAATCCGGGCTCACCCGATGATCCTCTCAGGCCGTCCACTCCGATGACGCTGCTGGCGACCCGACATCCACCGACCCGTTCTGTTGATCATGAAACTGCTGGCACGCCCGACGGGCCGGCCACCGACCGCCCGGTGGGCGGGACCGGACCGGTCAGCGGGCGAAGGGTTCGAGCATCATCGAGGCGGCCCGCAGCCAGGCCTGCCGGGTCTCCGGCTGGAGCTGGTGGTACTCGATCGACGAGCCGGTCTCCAGCGCCGGGTCGTACGGCACCACGGCGACCGCGCGGGTCCGGGTGGCGAAGTGCCGCTCCAGGTCGCTCTGCAGCGGGGACCGGCCCGGGGTCGGGCAGGAGATCAGGGTGACCGCGTTGTCGGCCAGCTCCCCCATCCCCACCTCGTGCAGCAGGTCCAGCATCCAGTCGGCGCTGAACGCGGCGTCCTCCCGGGGCACCGTGGTCACCACCAACTGGTCGGCCGCCTGCATCACCGTCCGCCAGTTGGGGCTCTCCACGTTGTTGCCGGTGTCCACGCAGACCACGTCGTGGGTGCGGCGCAGCAGCTCCAGCACCCGGCGGACGGTGTACTTGTCCAGCCGCTGGGCGAAGCGCGGGCTCTCCTCCCCGGCGAGCACGTCGTACGAGCCGTCGGAGGCGTGCCGCAGGTAGTCGTCGAGCTGCTCCAGCAGGGTGTTGCCCTCAAGGATCTCGATCTGGGCCAGGTCGGCGATGAGGTGCCGGATGGTCCGGGCGTGCCGGGCGCTGCCGGCCCGCAGCCCGAGGGTGCCGCGCAGCTCGTTGTCGTCCCAGGCCAGCACGCCCCGGCCCCGGACGCTGCCGACGGTCGCGGCGGCCAGCACGGTGGCGGTGGTCTTGTGCACCCCGCCCTTGGGGTTGGCGAACGCCAGCACCCGGGGACCGCCGAGTTCCCGGCGCAGCACCCCGGCGGCGCGTTCCAGCTCACTCTCGCCGCTCTGCGCCCGCCACTCCAGGCGCGGGCCCGCGAACCCCCGGTCCGCCACCGGCGCGGCGGGGGCCGGTGGAGCAGCGGCCGGCGGGGCGGGTGGGGCCGGCGGCGGCTCGGGCGGGGCCTGGAACGCCCGCTGCCGGTACCCGTTGTCCAGCAGCGCGTACCGGGACTCGCCGGGCGGGGGCTCCGGGCGGTACCCGTTGTCGAGCAGCGCGTACCGGGACTCGACCGGCTCGGGACGGGGCGGGGGCTCCGGGCGGGCCGGCTCGGGACGGTACGTCGACTCGCCCCGGTACGTGGTCTCCGGCGGGTACGCCGGCTCGGAGCGGTATGTCGGCTCCAGCGGGTAAGACGGCTCCGGCCGGTATGCGGGCTCCGGCTGGTACGCCGGCTCGGGGCGGTACGCCGGCTCCACCCGGTGCGCCGGGTCCACCCGGTAACCGGCCTCGGCCCGGTACGCCGGGTCGGGGGCGTACCCCGGATCGGCGGCCCGGCCCACGGCCGAGGCGCGCCCGGCGTAGCCCTGACCCGACGTGCGCCGGGGCAGCGGCTCGGGCGGCGCGGACGGCTCCTCCGCGCGGTGGTCGACCTCCGCCGCCTCGGCGTGGCGACCACCGAGCCGGGCCCGGTCGAGCAGCGCCCGCCATCGGGGTGCTGGTTCGGCCGGCCGACCCCAGCCGGTCTCGCTGCCGTCCACGGCTCGCCCTCCCAGCGCCATCGGATCCCGCCTGACAGGCTACGAAGCAAACCCTATTCGGGCCACACCGGTCTGCGCACATCCCCCGTCGCCCAGATCACCGGCCCCGACCGGCGCTCGCGCCACCCCGACGCCATCGTCCGAGGTGACAAGCGTGCCACCGGCGGCCACCGCCACCGGCAACCCCGGTGACCCGACCGTCACGGTGGGTGCCAGCACCAGCGAACCGCCCACGGTACGGGACGCCGCGTCCACCCACTGACCGGTCACGACGGGCCGACCGACGGCGACAGCGGCCCGAGCAGGTCGTCAGCCGGGGGTCGGGCGAGGTCCCGCTGCTCGGGCAGGGGCGGGGTGAAGACGGTCCGGTCGAGCCGGGACACCTCGGGGGCGGGGTCGACCGCCCGCACCCCGGCGCGGGTCGCCAGGTCGCGCAGCGCCGCCGGGACCGCGCGCACCACGGCGGCGTGGACACAGGCGCACCCCGCCCGGTACGCCCGCGCCTCCGCGTCGGCCACCTGCGCGCCGCTGTCGTACACCCGGCGCAGGTGCGCCCGGTCGGGGTCGGCGTCGGTCAGCGCGGCCGACCGGGCGCGCTGGTCGGCGGCCTCCCGCTCCTTGCGCGCGGCCACCTCGGTCATCGCCGCGGCCACGTCGTCGGGCAGGCGCATCGCCGTCATCCGGACCAGTTCGGTCTGCCGGCCGGGCAGCGGCACCCGGCCGACGACCAACGACACCCCGACGTCCCCGAGGACCTCGGCCAGCCGGTCCGGCGGCAGGTACCCGGTGAACGAGACCAACGCCCAGGTACCGGGCTCGGCGGCGGCCGGCAGCGCCGCGAGTTCCGTGGCGGCGGCGCGCAGGTAGTCGGGGATCGAGCCGCCGTCGGCGACGCCGACCCGGGTCACCTCGCCGACCGTCCGGTCCGGCGCCGGCCCCCGGTCCCGGATCAGGGCTGCGGCGACCAGCACCGCGCCCACGCAGAGCAGCGCGGTGACGGTGAGCCCCCGGGGTCGCCGGCCGCCGGGCGCCGGGCGCTCCTCGGGACCGGCCGGCGGCGCACCGGGACCGGCCGGGGAAGCCCCGGGACCGGTCCGGTCAGTCGCGGAGGACGGCAAGGGCGCGGGCCAGGTCGTCCGGGTACTCGCTGACGAAGGTCACCTGCTCGCCGGTGCCCGGGTGCAGGAAGCTCAACGCCCGCGCGTGCAGCCACTGCCGGTCGAGCCCCAGCCGGGCGGCGAGGGTCGGGTCCGCGCCGTAGGTCAGGTCACCGACGCAGGGGTGACGCAGGGTGGAGAAGTGCACCCGGATCTGGTGCGTCCGGCCGGTCTCCAGCCGCACGTCGACCAGGCTCGCCGAGGGGAACGCCTCGACCGTGTCGTAGTGGGTGATGCTGGGCTTGCCCCCGGAGACCACCGCCCAGCGGTAGTCGTGGGTGGGGTGCCGGTCGATCGGGGCGTCGACGGTGCCGCGCAGCGGGTCCAGGTGCCCCTGCACCACGGCGTGGTACCGCTTGTCCACCTCGCGGTACTTGAAGGCCCGCTTCAACGCGCTGTACGCCGACTCGCTCTTGGCCACCACCATGATCCCGGTGGTGCCGACGTCGAGCCGGTGCACCACCCCCTGCCGCTCGGCGGCCCCGCTGGTGGCGATGGTGTGCCCGATCGCGGCGAGCCCGCCGATGACGGTCGGCCCGGACCAGCCGGGGCTGGGGTGCGCGGCCACCCCGACCGGCTTGTCCACCACGACGATGTCGTCGTCGGCGTACACCACCCGCAGGCCGGGCACCGCCTGCGGCACCACGGTCGGCGCGGCGACCGGGGCGGGCAGGGTGACGTCCAGCCAGGAACCGGCCTTGACCTTGTGGGAGTTCGCCCGGACCGCGCCGTCGACCAGCGCGTCACCGGCGTCGACCAGCGTGGCCGCGGCGGTCCGGGAGAGCCCGAACAGCCGGGACACCGCCTGGTCCAGCCGCATCCCGTCCAGGCCGTCGGGGACGGGCAGGGAACGCCGGTCCCGGCCGGCGGGGGCGCTCACGCCCGCTCCCGCTGCTCGGCCGGGTCGTCCGGGCTGGACGCGGTGACGCCGTCGGCGTCGGGGTCCTTGTCGTCGGCGAGCCGGGTGCCGTCCCGTTGCCGGCCGGTCAGCTCCAGCAGCACCGCGAGGATCACCCCGCAGACCAGGGAGCTGTCGGCCAGGTTGAACACCGGGATGATCCGGCCGTACGGGTCGAAGAGGCTGACCATGTCGACCACGTGCCCGACGAAGTGCCCCGGCGCGCGGAAGATCCGGTCGCCGAGGTTGCCCAGCGCCCCGCCGAGCACCAGGCCGAGCGAGATCGCCCAGGGCAGCGAGCGCAGCCGCAACGCCATCCAGCAGATCCAGGCGACCACCCCGGTCGTGATCATCGGGAAGACCCAGGTGTAGCCGGAGCCGATGCTCCACGCGGCCCCGCTGTTGCGGACCAGGGTGAGGTAGACCGCCCCGCCGAGCAGCCGCACCGGTTCGTCCCGGTCCTCCAGGCCGGCCAGCGCGACGTCCTTGAGCAGTTGGTCGGCGACGAGCAGGAACAGGGCCAGTCCGAAGAGGATCGCCACCACCCGGGGCCGGGCCCGGCCGCCCCCGGGCTCGGCGCGGCCGGATCCGGCGGGCGGTGCTGCGCTCATCTGCTCCCCATCGACACTCTCGCGGTCACGGTCACCGGCTGGGCCGGCCGCCGGGGAGCGAGCGTCAGCGCCGCTCCTCCAGCTGCTTGCAGGTCACGCAGAGCGTCGCCGACGGGAAGGCGGCGAGCCGCTCCACCGGAATGGCGTTGCCGCACCGCTCGCACCAGCCGTAGTGCCCCTCGTCGAGCCGCTCCAGTGCCCGCTCGACCTGCGTGATCCGCTCCTTGATGCTGTTGGCGAGAGAGATCTCCTGCTCCCGCTCGAACGTCTTCGTCCCGGTGTCGGCCTGGTCGTCGCCGGCCGAGTCGGTCAGCCGGTCGCGCTGCAGCTCGGTGATCTCGCTCAGCGTCTGATCGTACTCGGCGGTCAGTTCGTCGCGTCGGGCCGCCAGCGCGGCTCGGATCTTCTCGGTCTCCGCCGTGCTGCGGGTGGCCTTCGCCGCCGGCTTGCGCCCGGCGGTCCTGGTGTCGGCTGGCTTCGCCATCGTCAGCTCCCTCGGCCACGGAATCCGCGGCGGTCGGCGGTGCCCCGGCGGGGGCCGCCGCCATGGCGTCCCCCAGGTACGAAAAGGGGCGCGCGGCACGTCGGCCGCGCACTCCCGAGGTTGGCAAGAATACGGAACGTACGCCTGGTACGACAACGTGCCGCACCGGCGCACCGCGAACTCGCCGCGAACCGCCCCTGAGCGGGGCAAAAGGTACGCTAGCAGCTCGCCCCGAGGCGGGGTGGCGTACTCGCCGAACCCCGGGCCCGCCTCACCGGTCGGTACCGTCGCGCAGCCGCGACACCAGGTCGGCCAGGCCGGCCGGCGGACGATCCACGAGGAAGAGTTTGTCCCGGCTGGCCGCCCCGGTCCGCAGCGACACCGCCCCCGGCCGGACCCCGAGAGCGTCGGCGAGCGCCCGGCGGGCCGCCTCGGTGGCCCGGCCGTCCACCGGCGGGGCGTGCACGGCAACCACCAGGGCCGGACCGTGCGGCCCGTCGAACCGGCCGCCGACCCGGGAGCGGGCCGCGCCCGGCTTCACCCGCACGGCAACGGTGTACGTGTCGTCGGCACTGGTCACGGCGGCGCTCCGTCAGTACGGCCCGGCTTCGGCGAGCAGCACGGTGTCCGGGCAGCACCGCCCACACGGGGTGAAGCCGAGCGCGACCGCCTCCGAGACGGGCAACGGCTCGTACTCCCGGCCGAACAGGTGCGCGCAGTCGTCGAGGTGGTACCGGGGCCGCCCGTCGACCACCTGGATCTCGGTGTCGAGCCGCGCCACCAGGGCGGAGTCGGCGAGCGTGACCGGCTGGGCGGCCGGCTCGTCGGCCGGCTCGACGGGCCCCGGATCGAGGCTGACCGACCAGGGCACCGGGTCGAACCCGGCCGACCAGGGCGCCCGGTCGACCTCCACCGCGCGGCCCGCCGGGTCGGCGGCCGGGGAGACCGGGACGAACTGCGCCGGGACGGACTGCGCCGGGGCGGGCGACTCCGCAGCGACCGGCTCCGGGGCCGACTGCGCCGGGGCGGGCGGTTCCGGGGTGGGCTGGGCCGGGGCCGGCGGCTCCGGGGCAGGCGGCTCCGGAGCCGACTGCGCCGGAACGGGCGGCTCCGAAACGGACCGGGCCGGGGCGGATGGCTCCGAGATGGGCTGGGCCGGGGTGGGTGGCTCCGGCTCGACGGCGGCCGGCCGGAACGTCCCGTCGGGCTCCACCGACCAGGGGGCCGGATCGGGGGCGACCGGCCAGGGCGCCGGAGCGGCGTGGGCCGGGCCGGGCCGGGCGTCGGCGTCGGCCGGCTGGGGCTGCGGGGCCGCCGGGGCCGACTGGGGCGACGAGGTCACCGGGGCCGACTGAGGCGGCGAGGTCGCCGGTTCCGGCTCGGCCGGCGGGGACGGCTCGGCCGGCGGGGCCGGCTGGGGCTGCGGGGCCGACTGGGCCGGCGAGGTCGCCGGGTTCCACAGCGCGTCCAGCGGGTCCGCCCCGGAGGTCCGCGACCCGGCCAGCGGAGCCGGGGCCGGGTCCGGCGGCCCGTCCGGTGACGCGGTCGTGGGGGTCGGCCGGTCCGCCGCCGGGTCCGGCCGGTCGGCCGGCCGGGCGCGTGGCGTGGTCACCGGCTCGGTGGCCCGGTCGCGGGGCCGGAACAACCGGTCGGCGAGGGAGTCGTCAGCGTCGGCGTCGAGGTCGGTGTCGACCGGGATCCACGGGGTGGCGGTTTCCGGGCCGGCTCCGGCGGCGCGGGACGCGGAGGAGCCGGTCGCGGGCGCAGTCGACGCGGCGGGGCGCGATCCGGGGGTGCTCGACCCGAAGGCGCTCGGCCCGAAGACGCTCGGCCCGGCCGTGCCCGACGCGGCGGCACTCGACGCGGTGGGGCTCGACGACCGTTCCGGATCAGGGGCCGCTGGGGGCCACCGGGCGGCCAGGTCGGCTGGTGGCTCGACGTCGAGGTCGATCTCCGGCGGCAGGTCGGTCATCGGCGACCCGGGTGGTTGCCGCCACCCGGGGTCGCCGGTGTCGACCGACATCGGAACGTGCTGGACCGGGATCAGTGGCTCGGAGCGCGTCCCGGCGTGGCCGGGAACGTCCTCCGGCGGATCGGTGCCCGTCCCGAACACCTCGTCCAGGCCGCCGTACCCCGTGGGGCCGTACGCGACCGGGCCGTACGCCGAGCGGGTCCGCACCGGCTCGGGGCCGGCGTACTCCACCGGGCCGGACGCCGCCTCGGCGACGGGGGTCTCCCGACGCCGGGTCGCCGGCGGGGCCCGGTCCGCCGCCGCGCGGGTGGCGACCGCCTGGCGGGCGCCGACCACCAACGCGACAGCGGCCAGCAGGCTGGCCGCGATCGAGATGATCAACAGAACGCTGGAGCCGCCGGTCAGACCGAGCACCAACAGGATGACGGCGAGCAGGATGAGCAGCAGACTGGCGACTAGCACGGCTCACCCCCGCCGCGTCGGACCGGCTTGGCGAGTCGACGGCCGTGCCACGACGGCCGTCGACCCGTGGATCAGCGACCGGCTTCGAGCGCTCCGGAGCGACCGCCGCCGTAGGAGCCGGCGAGGCCGGCCGCCGCGAGACCGTTGCCGCCGACGGATCGGCTGCCCTCGGTGCGGGTCATCTCGGCCTCCAGGCCCTGGCCCCGGCCGTCGAGGTCGCGCAGCTGGCTCTCCAGGTACGCCTTGAGCCGGGTGCGGTACTCCCGCTCGAACTGCTTGAGCTCCTCGATGTGCTTCTGCAGGGCGGTGCGCTTGGCGTCCAGCCCGCCCATCGCCTCCTGGTGCCGCTGGCGGGCGTCCCGCTCCAGGGCGTCGGCCTTGGCCCGCGCCTCGCGGGTGACCTCCTCGGCCTTCGACCGGGCCTCGGAGAGGAGCTGGTCGGCCTCACGGCGGGCGTCGGAGACGTGGTCGTCGGCGGTGCGCTGGGCCATCATCAGCACCCGCAGCGCCTGCTGCTCACCGTCTCCGGTCACGGCCGGGCCACCGGCGGCGCGCACCTGCTCCAGCTCCGCCTGCATGGCGCGGGCGGCCTGCTCGGCGGCGGCCTTGTCGCGCTGCACACGGTCGAGCTGGGCCTTGACGTCGTTGAGCTCGGCCGCCAGGCGGGCGTCGCCGCCGGGGCCGGCGGGGGCGCCGCGACCGCCGCGCTCCACCTGGGCGCGCAGCTCGTTGTTCTCCTCTATCAGACGGGCGAGCTCACGCTCGACCTCGTCCAGGAAGGCGTCGACCTCCTCCTCGTCATACCCCCGCTTGCCGATCGGTGGCTTTTTGAAGGCGACGTTGTGGACGTCGGCCGGGGTCAGCGGCATCGAAACTCCTCGGGTCAGTTGCGGCCGCGTAGCGGGCTGTACCTGCGGGTTGGCATCACCCGAGGATCAGCCGCTTCAACACGAACTCCATCAGCACGAACAGGATAACCAGGAGCACAAGGGAGGCCAGGTCGATGCTCACGGTACCAATTCGCAGTGGAGGGATCACACGCCTCAACGCCTTGAGGGGTGGATCAGTGACGCTCCACACCGTTTCCAGTCCCGCCGACGCGCCCCGACCCGGCTGCCAGCGGCGACCGTACTGCAGGACGGCGCTCAGGACAAACCGGGACAGAAGAAGGAGCAGAAAGACGTAGAGGACGAGATACAGGACTTGCAGCAGGATCGACAACACGGCAGGTGAATGTCCCTCGCTCGGGCGGGTCTAACTGAGGCTGAAGAACCCGCCCTCGGCAATCTTGGCCTTGTCCTCTGCGGTGACCTGGACGTTGGCCGGTGAGAGCAGGAACACCCGATTGGTCACGCGCTCGATCGTACCGCGCAGCCCGAAAGCCAAACCGGCGGCGAAGTCCACCAGTCGGCGGGCGTCGGCCTCGTCCATCTCGGTGAGGTTGATGATCACCGGTACGCCGTCACGGAAGTGCTCGCCGATGGTCCGGGCCTCGCGGTAGGTCGTGGGGTGCAGCGTGGTGATCTGGTACCGCTGCTCCTCCTCGACCACCGCCGGACGCTCCCGGGACTGCGCCTGCGGCGCCAGGGCGAGGTTGTCCCGGGTGTGGTAGGACAGGGTGCCCGACCCCTCCCCCGCGTTGGCCCGGGTGATGGACCGCACGCTGGAGCGCTCGGGCCGCTCCGGCCGGTCGTTGTCGGACCGGTCGGTGTCCAGCGACCGCGCCGTGGACCGGTCGCCCAACCGGCTCCGCTCGCCGGCCCGGGGCCGGGGCGGCGTGGGCGGCTCGTCGGCCTCGTCGTCGTCCTCGTCGGCGAACTCCTCCGCGTACCGGCTCTGCCGGTACCGGGACTCCCGGTAGCCACCCTTGTCGTAGCCACCGTCGTCGTAGGCCCGCTCGTCGTCCTCCTCGACCAGACCGAGCCAGACCCCCGCCTTGCGCAGTGCACCCATCCCGCGCCCTTCCGTCCGCCGTGCGGCACGTGCCCCCATGCCGTGTCGCATGTCGTGATGGACCCCAAGTGCCCACCCGACCGGAACGGCAATCCCCGGTGAGCGGTTCGCGGGCCGCCCGCCGTACCCCGGGACATACGGAGTGCCGATCCGTCAAACAACAGCGATGTAATTTGCTTCTTCCGAGCCAGGCTACCGCAGCGTGGGACGCATTCCGAGCAACGCGCTACCGACGCGCACCTGTGTCGCACCGTGTCCGATCGCGACGTCCAGGTCGCCGCTCATCCCGGCCGATACCTCGGTGGCGCTCGGATGCTCGGCGCGGAACGCCGCGACCACCTCCGCCAACCGGGCGAAGGCCCGCTCCGGCTCCCAGCCCAGCGGGGCCACCGCCATCAGTCCGGTCAACCGCAGCGCGCCCGACCCGGCCACCGCGGCGGCCACCGTCCCCAGCCCGACGTCCGGGTCGGCGGAGCCGGGCAGCGCACCGCCCCGGGACGGGTCGCCGTCGATGCTGACCTGCACCAGGGCGTCCAGCGGCCGACCCCGGTCCGCCGCCGCCGCGTCGAGCGCGCCGGCCAGCCGGACGCTGTCCACCGAGTGGACCACGTCGGCGTACCGGACCACCGACCGGCACTTGTTGCGCTGCAACCGGCCGACGAAGTGCCAGCGGGGCCGGACCCCGGCCGCCGCGACCTCGGCGGCCTTGCCGGCCGCCTCCTGGTCGCGGTTCTCCCCCATGTCGTGCACGCCGAGGCTGGCCAGCGCCAGCACGTCCGCCGCCGGGTACGTCTTGGTGACCGCGATCATGGTCACCGTGGCGCGGTCCCGGCCGGCGGCGGCACAGGCGTCGGCGATCCGGGCCCGGACCTGGGCCAGCCCCGCGGCGATCTCGGCCCGCCGGTCCGGGCGTACCGTGCCGTCTCGATCGGTCATCGGCGCCGCTCAGGATCCGTTCTTGAGGAAGTCCGGCACGTCCACGTCGTCGAAGAGCACCCGCCGGGGCGACTGGGCCGGCGGCGGCATGACGGCCGGCGGCGGCGTGCTCGGCGGGGTGGGCTGGTTCTGGTTGGGCTTGCGGGTCTGCTCGCTGGTCTTGTACGCCGGCACGCCACCGTCGAAGCCGGCGGCGATCACGGTGACCCGCACCTCGTCGCCGAGCGCGTCGTCGATGACCGCGCCGAAGATGATGTTGGCGTCCGGGTGCGCGGCGTCGGTGACCAGTTGCGCCGCGTCGTTGATCTCGAACAGCCCCAGGTCGGAGCCGCCCGCGATGGAGAGCAACACGCCCCGGGCCCCGTCCATGCTCTGCTCCAGCAGCGGGCTGGAGATGGCCGCCTCGGCCGCCTCGACCGCGCGGTTCTCCCCCCGGGCGCTGCCGATGCCCATCAGCGCGCTGCCGGCCCCGCTCATCACGCTCTTGACGTCGGCGAAGTCCAGGTTGATCAGACCCGGGGTGGTGATCAGGTCGGTGATGCCCTGGACACCGGAGAGCAGCACCTGGTCGGCGGTACGGAAGGCGTCCATCATGCTGATGTTGCGGTCACCGAGGGCGAGCAGCCGGTCGTTGGGGATGACGATGAGCGTGTCGCACTGGTTGCGCAGCTCCTCTATCCCCGCCTCGGCCTGCACCTGGCGGCGCTTGCCCTCGAACGAGAACGGCCGGGTCACCACGCCGATGGTCAGCGCGCCGAGCTTGCGGGCGATGTTGGCGACCACCGGCGCGCCGCCGGTGCCGGTGCCGCCGCCCTCGCCGCAGGTCACGAAGACCATGTCGGCGCCCTTGAGCACCTCCTCGATCTCGTCGCGGTGGTCCTCGGCGGCGTTCTTGCCGACGTCGGGGTTGGCGCCCGCGCCGAGACCCCGGGTCAGCTCGCGCCCCACGTCGAGCTTGACGTCGGCGTCGCTCATCAGCAGCGCCTGCGCGTCGGTGTTGATCGCGATGAACTCGACGCCCTTGAGCCCAACCTCGATCATCCGGTTGACGGCGTTGACCCCGCCGCCCCCGATGCCGACGACCTTGATGACCGCCAGGTAGTTGTGCGGAGGTGTCATCTCCGGTCCTTTCCCTTCGAGATTGGCTTCGCACCGCCCCGGTACGGCGTGGCCAGATCCGCGGCCGACGACAGCTGTCCCCTGTGGAGGATCGAGCTGAACCCTAACCCTCTACTAGAGGCTTACAGTTATGTCAACCACTGATCCTCTTCCGGGCAACGTAAGCGTCCCCACGCGATGAGCCAAGGACCTGCCCGGCGTGTCGCCGCCGGAGCGCCACGAGTCACGTCCGACCGGCCGGAACGCGGGCCGGCTGAGCCACGACTCACCGCACCGCACGACGGGCGGCACCGGTCACTTGACGGTCACCACGTCCGGGGCGCTCACGTCGACCCGTTCGGCCGGCTGGCCGAGCAGCGCGGTGGCCACCCGCGCCTTCTCCGCGCCCCGGGTGGCGTCGCCCCAGAACACCGTCCGCTCGTCGCGCAGCCGCAGGCTGATCCGGGCCAACCCCTCCACGTGCACGTCCCGCAGCCGCTCGCGCAGTTCCGGGGTGAGCACCCCGAGGACCTCCAGCGCGGCCCGGGTACCCGGGTCGGCCGGCCCCGGCCGGGTCACCCGGACCACCGGCAGGGCCGGTGGCGGCTCCGCCAGGGTACGGAAGACCACGCCGGTCCGGTCGATCACCGCGTACCCGTCCCCCTGCGGCACCACGGCCACCCCGGTCCGCTCCACCAGCCGGACCACCAGGGTGTCCGGCCACTGCCGGTCCACCGTGACCCGCTCCACCGGCGCGAGGTCGCCGATCCGGGCGGCCACGGCGGTCAGGTCCACCCGGGCCAGCGGGGTGTCGTCCGGTACCGCCGCGGCGTCCCGGACCTGCACCGGGGTCACCAGGTCGGCGCCGACCACCCGGACCTCCCGGAC
>NZ_LRQV01000041.1 GCF_001567585.1 Micromonospora rosaria | reverse complement strand
CCCATAGCCGCCCCGCTGTCCCCTGCCGGTTCGTCCGCCCGGCCGGCGGCCCACTTCCGCCCGGTCGGCAGCCCGATGGACCGTACCTGCGTGGTCGGCGTTTGTCTTCCCTGATGTCCGACCCTGCCATCCGGGGTCAAGCCCCCGCCGCGCGCCCCTGGTCGGGCCCGGTCCGGCCCGCGTGGTCACGCTCCGTCCGGCCGGTGTCCACGTGCCGTCCGTGTGCCGTCCAGCCGCCACACGCCGGGCCGGCTGCGCACGAGAGTTCACGTCGCGCACTAGGGTTGTCAGGTGACCGACGAACCACCCCTGCGCCGTCGGGCCGCCGAAAGTCGTGCGGGAAACGGACCGCAGCACCCGTCGCCCACCATCGAGGCGGCGACGGACAGCACCCCGACCTCCGGCGGGCCCGTACCGTTGACCGCTCCGCGTGACGGCACACCCGAGCCGGTGGCGACACCGGACGCCCTCGCCGACGTGGTGGCCCGCTTCGCCGCCGGCACCGGCCCGGTCGCCCTGGACGCCGAACGCGCCTCGGGCTACCGCTACAGCCAGCGGGCGTACCTGGTGCAGTTGCGCCGGGCCGGGGCGGGCACGGTGCTGATCGATCCGCTGCCGTTGCCCGACCTGGGCGACCTGGACGCCGTGATCGGCGAGGCCGAGTGGGTGCTGCACGCGGCCAGCCAGGATCTGCCCTGCCTGGCCGAGCTGGGGCTGCGCCCGCGTCGGCTCTTCGACACCGAGCTGGCGGCCCGGCTGGCGGGCTTCGAGCGGGTCGGGTTGGCCGCGCTGACCGAGCAGCTCCTCGGCTTCACGCTGGAGAAGCACCACTCGGCCGCCGACTGGTCGAGCCGGCCGCTGCCCGAGTCCTGGCTGACCTACGCCGCCCTGGACGTGGAGCTGCTCACCGAGCTGCGGGACGCGCTCGACGCGGAGTTGCACCGGCAGGGCAAGTCGCAGTGGGCGGCGGAGGAGTTCGCCGCGCTGGTCCGCTCCGGCGCCCGCCCGCCCCGGGTCCGGGCCGAGCCGTGGCGGCGTACCTCCGGTATCCACCGGCTGCGGGGGGCGCGGGCGCAGGCCCGGGTCCGCTCGCTGTGGTACGCCCGGGACCAGATCGCGGCCCGGCGGGACGCGGCGCCGGGCCGGGTGCTGCCCGACTCGGCGATCGTCGCCGCCGCCGAACTCGACCCGAAGGACGAGCAGACGCTGCTGACCCTGCCCGGTTTCGGTGGCCGGTCGGTACGCCGGCTGGCGCGGACCTGGCTGTCCGCGCTCGACGACGCCCGGCGGCTGCCGGACGAGGAGCTGCCGGTCAACCCGACGGTCGAGGGCCCCCCGCCACCGCACCGGTGGGCGGAACGGGACCCGGTGGCCGCCGGCCGGCTGGCCCGGTGCCGGGAGGTGGTGGTCCGCATCGCCGGGGAGCACACGCTGCCCCCGGAGAACCTGATCACTCCTGACTCGGTCCGCCGGCTCGCCTGGCAGCCCCCCGAGGAGATCACCGAGCAGACCGTCGCGGAGGTGCTGCGCGGCTTCGGCGCGCGCGAGTGGCAGCTCACCCTGCTGGTCCCCACCCTCACCCCCGCCCTCCTCCCCACCTCCTGACCCTTACGCCCTGATCCCGCCTCGACCTGCGTCCTTTGGTCGATCAAGGGGTTCGCGTCCGGCCCCGGCCTTCCGGTGACGCGAACCCCTTGATCGACGCGGCCGGGCGGGCGGGCAGGAGGAGGGGAACGGGGGTGGGGTGCGGGGTTGGTTACTGGCGAGTAGCATTTGGGGAAATGCCAGTGCCGGCAAGGAGGCTCCAAGTGCCCCGTGAAGTTCGGGACGTCGTCTTCGTCGACGGCGTCCGCACCCCGTTCGGCAAGGCGGGTGGCATGTACGCCCACACCCGCGCCGACGACCTGGTGATCCGATGCATCCGTGAGCTGCTGCGCCGCAACCCGCAACTACCGCCGGAACGGGTCGAGGAGGTCGCCGTCGCCGCCACGACGCAGACCGGCGACCAGGGCCTCACCATCGGCCGGACCGCCGCCCTGCTGGCCGGCCTGCCCAAGACCGTTCCCGGCTTCGCCATCGACCGGATGTGCGCGGGCGCGATGACCGCCGTCACCAGCGTGGCGGGCGGCATCGCGATGGGCGCCTACGACGTGGCCATCGCCGGTGGTGTCGAGCACATGGGCCGGCACCCGATGGGCGAGGGCGTCGACCCCAACCCACGGATCCTGGCCGAGAAGCTGGTCGACCCGTCCGCCCTGGTGATGGGGGCCACCGCGGAGAACCTGCACGACCGCGTCCCGCACGTCACCAAGGAGCGCGCCGACGCCTTCGCGCTCGCCTCGCAGGTCAAGACCGCGAAGGCGTACGCCAACGGCAAGCTCCAGCCCGACCTGGTCCCGGTCGCGATCCGCGACGACGAGGGCGGCTGGGGGCTGGCCACGGCGGACGAGGCGCCCCGGGAGACCTCGCTGGAGAAGCTCGCCACCCTGAAGACCCCGTTCCGGCCGCACGGGAAGGTCACCGCGGGCAACGCGGCCGGCCTGAACGACGGCGCCACGGCCAGCCTGATCGCCGCCGAGTCCACCGCCCGCGAGCTGGGCCTGCCGGTCGCCATGCGGCTGGTGTCGTACGGGTACGTCGGGGTGGAGCCCGAGGTGATGGGGGTCGGCCCGATCCCATCGACGGAGAAGGCGCTGCGCGTCGCCGGGCTGACCATCGACGACATCGGCCTGTTCGAGCTGAACGAGGCGTTCGCCGTGCAGGTGCTCGCCTTCCTCGACCACTTCGGCATCGCCGACGACGACCCCCGGGTCAACCAGTGGGGTGGCGCGATCGCCATCGGGCACCCGCTCGCCTCCTCCGGCGTCCGGCTGATGACCCAGCTCGCCCGGCAGTTCGCCGAGCACCCCGAGGTCCGCTACGGCCTCACCGCCATGTGCGTGGGCATCGGCATGGGCGGCAGCGTGATCTGGGAGAACCCACACTGGACGGAGTCCGGCGAGCCGGCACAGCGGGAGGGTGGCGACAAGTGAGCCTCACGGCACCGAACGAGGTGGTCACCCGGGCGCTGGTCCGCCAGGTGACCGTACCGGGGCTGGACCGGCCGGCCGCCCTGATCACGCTCGACAACGGACACGACCACACCAAGCCGAACACCTTCGGCCCGGCCGGGCTGGCCAGCCTGGACGAGGCGATCAGCACCGCCCTGGCGGCGGACCCGGCCTTCGTCGCGGTCACCGGCAAGCCGTACATCTTCTGTGTCGGCGCGGACCTCACCAGCCTGCCGCTGCTGGCCGACCGGGACCAGGCGCTGGAGATCGGCCGGCTCGGTCACCGGGTCTTCGCCCGGTTGAAGGACAGCGCCGTACCCACCTTCGCCTTCGTCAACGGCGCGGCGATGGGCGGCGGCCTGGAACTGGCCCTGCACTGCCACTACCGGACCCTGTCGGCGGGCGCGAACGCGCTGGCGCTGCCCGAGGTCTCGCTCGGTCTGGTCCCCGGCTGGGGCGGCACCCAACTCCTGCCGAACCTGATCGGCATCCCCGCCGCGACCCAGGTGATCATCCAGAACCCGCTGATGCAGAACCGGATGCTCAAGCCGAAGCAGGCCGCCGAGATGGGCGTCGCGGACGTGCTGCTGGAGCCGGCGGACTTCCTGGAGCGGTCCCTGGAGTGGGCCGCCGGAGTGGTGCGGGGCGAGGTCACCGTGACCCGGCCCGAGGTCGACAAGGACATGTGGGCCGGCGTGCTGTACTTCGCCCGGCAGACCCTCGACCAGCGGCTGCACGGCGCGGTGCCGGCCGCGTACGCGGCGTTGGACCTGTTGGAGACCTCGAAGGACGCCGACTTCGCCACCGGCACCGCCGCCGAGGACGAGGCGCTGGCGGACCTGATCTTCTCCGAGGAGCTGCGCAGCGGCCTGTACGCCTTCGACCTGGTGCAGCGGCGGGCCAAGCGGCCGGCCGGGGCGCCGGACAAGGGGCTGGCCCGGCCGGTCACCAAGGTCGGCATCGTCGGGGCCGGGCTGATGGCCAGCCAGCTCGCGCTGCTGTTCGCCCGCCGCCTCCAGGTGCCGGTCGTGCTGACCGACCTCGACCAGGCCCGGGTGGACAAGGGCGTGGGCTACGTGCACGCCCAGATCGAGAAGCAGGTCAGCAAGGGCCGGATGGACAAGGGCACCGCCGCCAAGCTGTACGGCCTGGTCAGCGGCGCGCCCACGGCGGAGGCCTTCGACCCGTCGGCGTCGGGCCGGCGCACGTCGTTCGCCGACTGCGATGTCGTCATCGAGGCGGTGTTCGAGGACCTGGAGGTCAAGAAGCAGGTCTGGGCCGACCTGGAGAAGGTCGTCACGCCCGAGGCGGTGCTGGCGACGAACACGTCCTCGCTGTCGGTCACCGCCATGGCGGCCGACCTGGCGCACCCGGAGCGGGTGGTGGGCTTCCACTTCTTCAACCCGGTCGCCGTGCTGCCGCTGCTGGAGATCGTGCGGGGCGAGCGGACCGACGACGCCACCCTGGCCACCGCGTTCGCCGTCGGCAAGCAGCTCAGGAAGTCCTGCGTGCTGGTGAAGGACGCCCCGGCGTTCGTGGTCAACCGGCTGCTGACCCGCTTCCTCGGCACGGTCTTCGCCGCCGTGGACGCCGGCACCCCGCTGGAGGTGGCGAACAGCGCGCTGGACCCGCTGGGCCTGCCGATGCGTCCGCTCTCGCTGCTCCAGCTCGTCGGCCCGGCCGTGGCGCACCACGTGGCCGGCACCCTGCACGCCGCCTACCCGGACCGGTTCGCGGTCAGCGAGAACCTGCGGCGGATCGCCGAGTCCGGTCAGCCGGTGGTCGTCGACGACGAGATCAACCCGGAGGTGGCCACGCTGCTGGTGGTCGGCGACCAGCCGCTCACCGCCGAGCAGGTCCGCCGGGACGCGCTCGACGCGCTGGCGCAGGAGGTCCGGCTGATGCTCGACGAGGGCGTCGTCGCCGAGGCGCAGGACATCGACCTGTGCCTGATCCTCGGCGCGGGGTGGCCGTTCCACCTGGGCGGCGTCACGCCGTACCTGGACCGGACCGGGGCCAGCGAGCGGGTCACCGGCCGGCGGTTCCTGCCGCGTGGGGCGGCGAGCCTGCCCGCCTGATCCCCGTACCCCCGCCCGTCGCGGTGGCCGGTGGCGTCCCCGACGTCCCCGGCCACCGCGACGGCGTTCCACCCGAGTGATGGCCGGCAGGGACAGTGGCCGGCAGGGACGGCGGCCTTCAGGGGCGGCGGCCGGCGGCAGCGAGACCCTACGATCACCCGACCACCCGATCATCGCTTCTCGCCTGGAGTCCGACCGATGTCGCAGCCGCCGGCCGCCCCGTACCCTCCCCCGGCGCGCGGGTCGCGCCCGGCCCGGGTCCTGCTGACCGTGGTCGCCGTGGTGCTGGCGCTCTGCGGGGGCGGCACGGCGGTCGCCTGGTACGCCCTGCGGGACGAGGTGGTCGAGGTCGTCGAGGCGACCGGCACCCGGGTGGTGGCCCCGGAGACCCTGGCCGGCCGGCCGAAGGTGACCGACCCGGAGTTGCAGCGGCTCGCCGACCAGGCGGTCGGCCAGATGCGGTCCACGGTGCGGGACGGGAACAGCACCGTGGCCGGCTTCTACGGCGACCCCGACACCGGGGACCTGGTCATGGTCGCCGCAACCGCCGGGCTGCTCGCCGACCCGGAGCGGGAACTCGACCGCAGCGTCGAGGGGCTCGCCACCGACCTGGGGGTGGCGACCGTCGCCCCGGTGGAGCCGGGACCGCTCGGCGGCGCGGCGCGGTGCGGCGACGGGCGGGCCCAGGGCCTGCCGCTCGGGGTCTGTGTCTGGGCGGACCGGGGCAGCCTCGGCCTGGTCGTCCTCTTCGACGCCGCCGGGGCGGACGCCCGCGCGGAGTTCGTCACCATCCGGGGCCAGGTCGAGCGGCGCGACTGAGCCGGGCCGCCGGGCGGCCACCCGCGACCCGGCCCGGCCCACTGGCTCAGCCGAGCCACCAGGCGATCACCGCCAGGGTGACCATGGACAGCGCGGTGCTGGCGATGACGCTGCGCCGGGCCAGCGAGCCGGCCTGGCCGTACTCCCGGGCGTAGATGTAGGTGTTCTGCGCGGTGGGCAGCGCGGCGCAGACCACCAGCGCCAGGAGGGCGGTCGGACCGAGGCCGGCGAGCGTGCCGATCAGCCACGCCAGGGCCGGCTGGACGACCAGTTTCAGCCCGGAGAAGACCGCCACCTGGGCCCCCTCCCCGGCGGGGCGCTCCCCCCGGGTGTTCAGCGACAGGCCGAGCGTGACCAGCGCGGCGGGCACCGCCGCCGCGCCGAGCAGGGCCAACGGGTCGGCCACCAGATCGGGTACCCGCCAGCCGAAGCCGGAGCAGGCCACGCCGAGCGTCAGGCCGGCGATGACCGGGTTACGCAGCGGCAGGCTCAGCAGCCGCCCCGGCCGCAGTCGGCGCCCCGCGCCCAGATCCAGCAGGATCAGGATCACCGGGGTGACCACCAGCACCTGGAAGAGCAGCACCTCGGTCAGGAACGCCGCGCTGCCCAGCACCTGCAACACCACCGGGATGCCCAGGTTCGCGGCGTTGACGTACCCGGCGGCCATCGCCGCGATGGTCGCCTCCCCCACCCCGGGCCGGGCGACCTCCGCCGGGCCGGCGGTGTCGTCCGGCCCGCCCCGCCGCCCCCACGGGCCCCGCAGCTTCCAGGGGCCACGCAGCTTCCAAACGCCACGCCGACGCCACCGGCCGCGCCCGTCCGGCCGACTCGCGCGACCGAACCGGCGCAGGACCGGGCCGGTCAGGGCGAAGCCGAGTCCCATGGTCACCACGGTGCTGACCGCGAACGCGCCGAGGGCCCGGGCGTCGAAGGTCAGCGGGTTGCGCGACAGCGCGGTGAACAGCGCCGCCGGCATGGCCAGGTGGAAGACGAACCCGCCGAGCACCCGGTCGGCGTCCGCGCCCAGCAGCCGGTACCGGCCGGCCAGCCAACCGATCCCGGTCAGCAGCCAGATCGGGACGAAGGCCGCGAGCACCCGGGCAGCCTACGGGCCGGTCGGCACCCGCTCGACGCTGCCCGCGCGGGGTAGGGTGACCGTCACCTCCAGGCCGCCGCCGTTCTGCGCGACCACCCGGACCCGGCCGCCGTGCGCGCCGCAGACGGCCCGGACGATGGAGAGCCCCAGGCCGGAGCCGCGCGCCCCGGTCCGTTCCCGGCCACCGCGCCGGAACGGCTCGAACAGCCCCGGCACGTCCGCCTGGTCCACCTCGAAGCCGGTGTTGCCCACCACCAGCCAGGAGTGCTCCCCCTCGGTGCCGGTGCGCACCCAGAGCCGCCCGTGCAGGTGGTTGTAGCGGACCGCGTTCTCGATGAGGTTGCCGGCCAGCCGGTCCAGCAGGCCCGGATCGCCGACCACCGGCGCGGGCGCCAGTTCGGTCTCCACCCGCAGGCCGATCCGCTCCACCTCGCGCCGGACCGCCGACAGCGCGTTGGCCGTGCCGTGGGCCAGGTCGCACTCGGTCCGCCGGCCCAACGGCCGACCGGACTGGGCCTCGCTGCGGGCGAGCACCAGCAGCGCGTCGACCAGTCCGTTGGCCCGCTCGGAGGCGTCCCGGACCACGGTGGCCATCCGGCGGTACTCGGCGGTGTCCGCCTCGTCGTCGCTGAGCGTCACGTCGATCTCGGTACGCATCACCGCCAGCGGGGTCCGCAGCTCGTGTGAGGCGTTGGCGACGAAGCGCTTCTGCGCCTCGAACGCCTCGGCGAGCCGGTCCAGCATCGCGTCGAAGGTCTTCGCCAGCTCGGCCACCTCGTCGTCCGCGCCCTGGTACCCGATCCGCTGGTCGAGGGTGGCCTCGCCGAGCCGCCGGGCGGTGGCGGTGACCTGGTGCAGCGGGCGCAACGCCCGGCCGGCGACCGCGTACGCCCCGGCGACGCCGACGACGCTGATCCCGACCAGCGCGAGCAGGCCGGTGACCAGCAGCTCCCGGGAGGCCGCGTCGGCCACCTGCTGCTGCCACCGCCCCGCGTCCAGCACCCGGCCGTCGGCGAGCACCACCGTGCTCTCCGGGGCCAGCTCGTCGGTGAGCCGTACCCCGTCCCGGACCAGCAGCCAGGCCAGGAACAGCAGGATCGCCCCGGTGCCCACCAGCAGCACCCCGTTGAGCAGGGTGAGCCGCAGGCGCAGGGTGGGACGCAGGCGGGGGCGGCGGGTCACGCCGGCACCTCGGCGGTGCGGTAGCCGGCGCCGACCACCGTCTCGATCAGCGACGGGTCACCGAGCTTCTTGCGCAACGTCATCACGGTGACCCGGACGATGGTGGTGAACGGGTCGGTGTTGGCGTCCCAGACCCGCTCCAGCAGCTCCTCGCTGGAGACCACCGCCCCGCGCGCCTTGAGCAGCTCGGCCAGCACCCCGAACTCCTTGTTGGTCAGGTCGACCGGCGCCCCGCCCCGGGTGACCACCCGGCGGGCCGGGTCGAGCACCAGGTCGGCCAGCTCGAAGACCGGCGGCGCGGCCGGGGTGGCCCGCCGGCCCAGCGCCTGCACCCGGGCCACCAGCTCGTCGAAGGCGAACGGCTTGGGTAGGTAGTCGTCCGCGCCGAGCTGCAACCCCTCCACCCGGTCGGCGACCGTCCCGCTGGCGGTCAGCATCAGCACCCGGGTCAGCGCGCCGGAGGCGGCCAGCTCCGCGCAGATCTGGTCGCCGTGCACACCGGGCAGGTCACGATCCAGGATGATCACGTCGTACCGGGTGACGAAGGCGGCCTCGTGCCCGCTGTCACCGTCGTACGCGACGTCCACCGCCATGCCCCGCTTGCGCAACCCGCGCGCGATCGCGTCGGCGAGGTTGCGCTCGTCCTCCACCACCAGTACCCGCATACCGGCCCTCCTCCCCACGCCCCGGACCCAACCTAGTGCCGCCCACCGCTCAGTGGCGCAGCGGCCACACCCCGAAGCCGTCCCGGGTCCGGCAGAGCAGCCGGCCGGCCTCCACCTGGCAGTCCCGGTCGGCACCGGGCAGCACGTCGAGCAGCCGCACCTGGGCCGTCTCGACGTCCAGCTCGGCCACCAGCAGTCCCCGCTCCCCGGCCGGGCGCACCAGGACCGGGTTGCCCGGCCGACCGGACCGGCTCCGGGCCGCGTCCCACACCCCGACCCGCCCCAGCACCCGGCCGGTGACGGCGTCGAGCACCCCGTACGTGCCCAGCTCCCCGGTCTGGCCGCCGGTGGCGGCCAGGACCAGCAACCGCTCCCCCTGGTCCCGCCAGACCCACCAGCCGTCGGTCTGCCAGCGGGTCCGGCCGGTGCCGCGTTCCACCCCCGACATGGGACGGTTGCGCTGGAACGCGCAGAGCATCGTCGGCCCGCAGGAGACGAAGTACTCGACCCGGGGGAAGAAGCCGGTCCAGCGCACGTCGAGCCGGTCCAGCCCGTACGCGGTGACCGTCGCCGTGGCGCCCTGGCTGACCAGGACCAGGTCGTCGACCACCGAGACGTACGGACGGGCCGTCGGGTCGGCGGCGACGGTGACCCGCCCCAGCACGGCGCCCGTGTCGGCGGAGCGGACCTCGATCCGCCCGCCGGGGGCGGTCAGCACCATCCGGTCGATCCGGCCGTCCCGGGTCACCAGCGCGACCCCGTCCGGGCGGGTCGGCAGCACCCAGATCGGGCGACCGGTGGCCACCTCCACCACCCGGGCCTCACCGGCGGCGCCCCGGCCGCTGCTGAGCAGCAGGTTGCCCCCGGTGGTCAGGCTCCCGGTGCCGGGCTGACGCCAGTGCCGGTCGCCGGTCGCGGCGTCCAGGACCACGGTGCCGCCACTGGACTCGTCGACCCCGGACGCGATGACCAGCCCGTCGCGCACCTCGACGTCGAGGAGCCGGACCAGACCCGGCACCGAGGCCTCCCACAGCTTGTCCAGGCCGGCCCCGGGG
Source organism: Micromonospora rosaria (assembly GCF_001567585.1). Classification (GTDB taxonomy): domain Bacteria; phylum Actinomycetota; class Actinomycetes; order Mycobacteriales; family Micromonosporaceae; genus Micromonospora; species Micromonospora rosaria. Next base: position 40,311 of record NZ_LRQV01000041.1, on the reverse strand, counting down.
CGGCCCGCGGTGGGCAGCGCCCAGGCGGTCAGCCGGGGAGTGCCCCCGGTCTCCGCGCCCTGCCGTTCGAGCACGAAGAGCCGGTCGTCGACGAGCGACGCGGTGGCCCCGACGGTGGCCGGCAGGGTGGCCGCCGCCCGCTGTTCCAGCGGCCCGGAGGCGGCCGGCGTGGCACACACCAGCACCAGCACCAGCACCGACCACAGGCCGCGCCGGGGCGGGCGCGGTCGGCCGGTGGCCGGCGGCGGCGGCGCGTCGCGCCGCACCTCACCCAGATCGATGATGGTCACCGGTCGTCCTTCCCCGCCCACCGGCCCGGCCGGGTCCGGGCGGGTTCGCCTGTACGATGGCCCGTCGTGGCTGTGCCGGTGGTTAATCCCTCAGTGAATTCCAGGACCGGATCCGCCCCGGGCGGACCCGACGCGACACCACCGCCCCGGCGGCCCCGACGCCGCCCGAACCGGGCCGACACACTGGCCATCGGAGCCTATGTTCTGCTCGGTGTCTTCGTCTGCTTGAACTACTGGGTCGACGTCGAGCAGAGGGTTTCGTCACACCTGCCGACCGACCACAGTTGGTTCGAGTGGCTGTTCTCGCACGGTGCGTACTCGGTCCGGCACCTGGAGAACCCGCTCTTCTCGTTGCGGCAGAACGCCCCGGACGGGGTGAACATGATGGCCAACACCTCGATGCTCGGGGTGACCCTGCCGCTGGCCCCGGTCACCTGGCTGTTCGGCCCGCAGGTGACGTACGCCCTTTACCTGGGCGGGGCGCTCGCCGCGACGGCCGCCACGTCGTACTGGGTGCTCTCCCGGTACCTGGTGCGGTCGCGGACGGCGGCGTTCATCGGCGGCGCGTTCCTGGGTTTCGCCCCCGGCATCGTGCACCACGCCAACGGCCAGCCCAACTTCGTCTCGAACTTCCTGCTCCCGCTGATCATGATCCGGGTGCTCCGGCTCGGCGAGCCGGGACGGTGGCGACGCAACGGCATCGTGCTCGGGCTGCTGGTGGCGTACCAGATCTTCATCAACGAGGAGATGCTGCTGCTGACCGCGCTGGCCTGCCTGGTCATCGTGGTGGCGTACGCGGCGCAGCGCCCGGCGGCGGCCCGCCGGCAGGCCGGCACCTTCCTGGCCGCGCTCGGCACCGGCGGTGGGCTGGCCCTGCTGCTGACCGCGTACCCGATCTGGTTCCAGTTCAACGGACCCCAGTCGTACCGGGGTCTGCAGGGCGGGGTCTTCCACAGTTGGGGCGAGGACCTGGCGGCGTTCGTCACCTTCCCCCGGGACACCATCGCCGGTGACCCGGCGGTGGAGCAGACCATCGGGCTGACCGAGCAGAACACCTGGTTCGGCTGGCCGCTGGTGCTGCTGTCGGTGGTCGCCCTGGTGCTGCTCTGGCGTCGGTCGCTGGTCGCCCGGATCACCGGGATCGTCGCGGTGCTCTTCGCAGCCGCCTCGCTGGGCCCGCGCATCCGGCTCGGCGGCACCGAGACCGAGGTGTACGGCCCCTGGCACTACATCCCGGCGGACCTGCCGCTGATCGAGATGATGATGCCGACCCGCCTCACCCTGGTCACCACCGGCGCGCTCGGTGTCCTGCTCGCGCTGGCCTGGGAGGGGGTCTCCCGGGCCGGCCGGCCGGCCCGCACGGTGCCGGCCCCCCGCGCGCCCGAGGCCGACCCGGCCCCAACCGAATCCACTGCGGACGGTGCCGCCGAGCCACCGGCCCCGGCCTCCTCGGGCCGCCCGCGCCGCCGCTGGCTGCGGCCGGTCGGGTACGCCGCCGTCGCGCTCGCCGTGCTGCCGCTCTTCCCCCGGCCGCTGCCGGCCGAGCACATCGACCTGCCGCCGCAGTTCATCATGTCCGGGGCCTGGGAGGAGTACGTGCCGCCGGGCCGCACCCTGGTGCCGGTGCCGATCCCGAGCAACGTGCACGGCCTGCCCACGCTGCGCTGGAGCGCGCTGACCCAGCACGAGTTCCCGATCCCGGCCGGCTACTTCATCGGCCCCGGCCCCCACGACGAGGGGATCTTCGGCGCGCCGAACCGGCCGACCAGCACGCTGATCTACTCCACCATGGACAAGGGCGAGGTGCCGGAACTCACCGAGGAGAACCGCCGCCAGGCCGCCGAGGACCTGCGCTACTGGCGGGCCTCCGTCGTGGTGCTCGGCGCCCACCCGCGCGAGGCGGTCCTGCGGGACCTGATGACCGGCCTGCTCGACGCCCAGCCGCAACGGGTGGACGACGTCTGGCTCTGGGACGTCCGCGACTGACCGCCCGGCCGCCGGGTCAGCCAGGTAGGGCCACCCGGCAGCCGGCCGGCGGTGTCACCGCACGACGTCACGCACGGTAATGGGCGCGACGAGAAGGATGCTTGTGACGCGCATACCCGTCAGGAATAAATATTCCGCACAGGTATATGGCGCGGAAGGACATCGCTCCCCGGCAGCCTGCGGCGAGGGGTGGGCGGGTCAGCCCCGGGACTCGGTCAACGGGCGGACGTCCCACACCCAGACGTCCAGCTCCTGCCGGGCCGGGCCGGCGAACTGCTCGACGGTCTGGCGCAACGGCTCGGAGTTGGGCTGGCTGAGCGGGAGCACCAGCACCGCCGCCCGCCAGTACCGCAGCTCGTCGAGGGAGCGGCGGCGCTGCCGGTCGTCGAGCTTGGGCGTCCGGCCGGTGGCGGAGACCTCCTCCAGCAGCGCGCCCATGCCGTTGGGCCGGCCGCCGAAGCGGCCCGGGTCGCCGGTGGTGGCGTTGCGCGGGGCCAGGAAGTACCCACCAGGGATCTTGAAGTCGAGGTTGGTGGAGGCGGCCCAGCGCATCCCGTGCGTGTTGCCCATGCTCGGCACCGGGATCGGGACCAGGGTCTGGTCCGGCCCGACGTACTCCCGCCACCGGTCGGCGGTGATGAACTCCGGCACCGGCGGTCGGGTGGTCATCTTCAGCGGCATGGGCGCAACCGGCAGCAGCGCGAGGACGAGGCCGGACACGGCCAGGGTCCGGCGGGTCCTCGGGTCGGCGATCTTCAGCGCCCGGACCCGGTCGGCGGCGATCGCCAGCAGGATCCCGATCACCACGGTGGTGATCATGCCGAACCGGGTCGGCACCACGGCGTCGAGCAGCGGCAGCCGGACCAGCAGTTCCCAGGGGCCGGGGATGAGTTCCCGGTCCCACCAGGTGATCCGCTCACCGAGGGAGAGGATGATGAAGAACGCCCCGGTCGCGGCGAGCGCCCGGACGATCAGCTCCCGGCGCAGCCAGGCCACGATGCCGATCGAGATCAGCGCCAGGCTCCAGCCGAAGAAGGCGTTCTCCTCCGAGTAGTTCGGGGCGAGGTTCACGTTGGCCCGCCGGTCGCCGCCGAGGGTGGGCGAGCCCTGCGCGAAGAGCGCCGCGATGTCGTTGCCGTAGTCCTGCACCGCCGAGCTGAGCCCGTGGTACGCCATCGGCCCGGCGAACTGGATGTAGAGCGGGTACGCCAGCAGCGACCCGGCCACGACGGTGCAGGTCAGCACCGCCTTGCCCAGGGGCCGCCAGGCCGCCTTCCACATCCCGGGCCGCTGCACGACCACGGCGATGAGGAAGATGCCGCAGGCCATCGCGGTGAAGAGCAGGATCTCCTCGTTGATGAACGCCTGCCAGACGACCAGCAGGGCGAGGATCGCGCCGTCCCGCCACGGCCGGGTCGACCGGGTGATGACCATGACCCGCCAGACGATGAACGGGAGCAGCCACTGGCTGATGATGTTCGGGTGCCAACTGGCGTGCGACAGCATCGCCGGCGAGAAGCCGCAGAACCAGCCGCCGACCGCCGCCGCGAGCGGGCTGCGCACCACGTGCCGGGACAGGACGTAGTACCAGGCGAAGGCGGTGCCGGAGAGCGCGAACGTGATGAGCACCACGAACGACACGGCCGGGCCGAAGAGCAGGGTGATCGGCACCATCGGGATACCGAGGGCGAGGATGGCCGTGTTGGCCATCAGGTTGACCCCGTCGGGGTAGTTGAACTGGTCGGTGTAGAAGGGGAACTCGCCGTGCAGCACCACCCGTACCGAGTGGGCGAGGAAGAACTGCACCTGCGCCGGGTCGCTGACGTACAGCGACGCCACCCGGCCGGCCGGGTCCACCCAGATCTGGCTGGTCACCCAGAGCGCGGCCAGCAGGAACAGCGCGTACGCGGCCAGGTCCCGCCGTCGCCGGCTGGCCCACCACGGCCGCCGGCCGCCGGACTCCCCGCCCGCACCGGGCGAGCCACCCCCCGTGGCGGTCGACGGGTCGGCCGCTGACCGCCGGTCGACCCCAGGTTCCGGCACCGCCACCGCTGCGCCCCGACCATCGACGCCGTTGCGCCTGGTGGCGGGGTCGGCGACGGTCAGGGTGTCGGTGTCCAGCGAGGCGGCACGGGTCTCGGCAGGGGTCACAGTCGGCGGAGTCTACCCGAGCGAGATTGCGGCAAAATGTCCCGGGTCAGTCCATTGTGGTGGTCGACCAGGGGTTCGACTGACCGGCGCCGATCGAGGTGAGGCCGCCGTCCGCGCTGGCCGGACATCTCGTACTATGTGGCTTCCGCACACGACCGGCACGACGATCGGGGGCGTACGAGGTGGCTGCAGTCCGCCGATCCGGCACGATGGCCACCACCCTAGCGGCAGTGCTGCTCGTCACGACGGCCTGTGGCCCCGACACCGCCCGGCACCGGGCCGACCTGCGCGTCGGCTACGACAGCCGCGACGGTGACCTGGAGGTGTGGCCGGCGCGTGGCTCGCTGGTCGACGACGCGGCGGCGACCTCCTCGATCACCGAGGCGGTCCGCGACTGGCGTTCCCCGATCGACGACCGGGCGCACATGCCCACCTCGGGCATCCTCTACTCCGGCGAGGTCGACGGCGGGCGGCTCGCCCTGGTCGCCGCCGACGTGCCCGGCGAGGCCGCGTCCTGGCTGCTGCAACTGCGCGCCGACGACGCCGGGTACCGGGTCGAGCGGGCCACCGAGTACACCGACTCCGGCTATCTGGTCTACGCCGACGTGCTGCCGGTGCACACCCCGGACGGCCGCCGGTACTTCACCTCCGAGCGGGTGACCCGGCTGCTCGGCCCGAACGGGCGGGCCCTGGACAAGGCCGAGGGGCTCACCGAGCCCGTCGACGTGCCGGACTGCGCCGCCGTGCCGGTGACCGCGACGCTGCGCTCCACCGCCTCCCTGCCGCGCGGCCGGGCCGCGGACCGCCTGCTCGACCTGGGTACGGCCACCAGCGACCCGCGCTACCCGCTGGTCCGCGACGAGGGCGGCTCCGGCCGGCGGGCCCTCACCGGGCTGGACACCTGCGTGCTCGCCGGCGAGAAGGGGCCGTTCGGCAGCATCCCGCGCCGGATCGGCGACCGGGACGCCCCCCGGTCGGTGCCCGAGTCCTGGCCGATCAGGAAGCTGACCGCGCGGAGCCTCGGCGAGGTCTCCCTCGGCGGTGGCGACCGGGGCAAGCTGGAGCAGTTGAGCTGGGACACCGACGCGGGCACGATGACCGCGGTGGTGTACCGGCCGGCCGGGGAGGACGCCCCCGTCGTCTCCCGCGCCGACCGGGCCAACCCGCTCCAGTTGTACGAGCTGCCGGTGCCGGGGCAGCCGCTGGTGGTGCTGAGCTGGCAGGACAACCGGGACAGCATGCTGTCGGTCCCCCCGGGCACCCCCCGGCTGGTGGACCGGGCGGGGCTGGCGGTGATCCCGCAGCCGTCCGGCCGGGAGACCTTCAGCCTGGCCGAGCCGGAGAAGACGTACTACCGCTCGGTCGGCGGCCGGTAACCACCGCCCCCCGGAGTGACCGCCCCCGGAGTGACCGGCCCCCGGACGTGACCGGGCCGGCCGCGCGAGGCGGCCGGCCCGGTCCTGTTCCGTCGGTCAGTTCTGCGCGCCGGCCTCCCCGGCCCGCAGCCGGACCGGCTCGACCGGGCGGGAGTCCAGGCCGGAGATCCAGCCGGTGACGTCGCGGGCCACGTCCTGGGCGGTGAGGCCGAGGTCGGCGAGGATCTGCGTCCGGTTGCCGTGCGGGTGCCAGCCGGCCGGGACACCCAGGTCACGCAGCGGCACCCGGACGTCGGCGTCACGCATCGCCTGGGCGAGGGCGTCGCCGACCCCGCCGACCCGTACCCCGTCCTCGACGGTGACCACGAGCCGGTGCGTGGCGGCCAGGTCGACCAGCTCGGCCGGGACCGGGCGGACCCAGCGCGGGTCGACCACGGTGACCCCGTACCCCTGCTCGGCGACCCGGGCGGCGACCTCCATGCCGAGGTGGCCGAAGGAGCCGACCGCGACCAGCAGCACGTCGGTGCGGGCGGACTCGGCCAGCACGTCGACGGGGCCGACCCGGCGCAGCGCCGGCAGGTCGGCGGCGACCGCCCCGGTGGGGAAGCGGACCACGGTCGGGCCGTCGTCGACGGCGATCGCCTCGCGCAGTTCCTCGCGGAGCGTGACAGCGTCCCGGGGCGCGGCGATGCGCAGGCCCGGCACCACCCCGAAGACGGACATGTCCCAGATGCCGTAGTGGCTGGGCCCGTCCGGGCCGGTGATCCCGGCCCGGTCCAGCACGAAGGTGACCGGCAGCTTGTGCATCGCCACGTCCAGCAGGACCTGGTCGAAGGCGCGGTTGAGGAAGGTGGCGTACACGGCGACCACCGGGTGCAGCCCGCCGAGGGCCAGCCCGGCGGCCGAGGTGGCCGCGTGCTGCTCGGCGATGCCGACGTCGTAGGTGCGCTCGGGATACTTGCGGGCCAGCTTGGCGATGCCGGTCGGCTCGGCCATCGCGGCGGTGATCCCCACCACGTCGGGCCGCTCGTCGGCGATCTGCACCAGTTCGTCGGCGAAGACGTGGGTCCACTTCACCGCCGAGGCGGCGACCAGCTTGCCGGTCTCCACGTCGAAGGCCCCGCCGGGACCGTGCAGGCAGTCCGCCTCGTCCTGCTCGGCGGGACGGTAGCCGTACCCCTTGCGGGTGACCGCGTGCACGATCACCGGGCCGCCGAAGCTCTTCGCCGCCCGCAGGGCCGACTCGACGGCGGCCACGTCGTGCCCGTCGACCGGGCCGACGTACTTGATGCCCAGGTCCTCGAACATGGCCTGGGGGGCGACCGCGTCCTTGATCCCCTTCTTGACCGCGTGCAGCACCTCGTACATCGGCTTGCCGACCAGCGGGGTGGAGCCGAGGGCGTCCTTGACGGTGTCCAGCACCTTCTCGTAGCTCGGGTTGAGCCGCAGCGAGGAGAGGTGGTCGGCCAGGCCGCCGATGGTCGGGGCGTAGGACCGGCCGTTGTCGTTGACCACGATCACCAGCGGGTTGCGGGCGGCGGCGATGTTGTTCAGCGCCTCCCAGCACATCCCGCCGGTCAGCGCGCCGTCCCCGACGACCGCCACCACGCTGCGCTGCTCCCCCCGCAGGGCGTACGCCTTGGCCAGGCCGTCGGCGTAGGACAGGGCGGTGGAGGCGTGCGAGTTCTCGATCAGGTCGTGCTCGCTCTCGGCCTGGCTCGGGTACCCGGAGAGGCCGCCGCGCTGCCGCAGCCGGTCGAAGCCGGCCTGCCGGCCGGTGACGATCTTGTGCACGTACGCCTGGTGACCGGTGTCGAACAGGAGCCGGTCCCGGGGCGAGTCGAAGACCCGGTGCAGGGCGAGGGTCAGCTCCACCACACCCAGGTTCGGGCCGATGTGCCCGCCGGTGCGGGACACCTTCGCGATCAGGAAGTCACGGATCTCGGCGCTGAGAATGTCCAGTTCCTCGGCGGACATCCGCTTGACGTCCTGCGGACCGCGCACCGTGGCCAGCAGCCGGCCCTGGTTGGTCGTGTCCTGTTCACCACTCATGACCGCAGAGTCTATCGGCCGCCCGGTACTCCGCAGCCCGGCGCAAGGTCGACCCAGCTCAGCACCCCGACGGGCGGAAAGGAAGGGCCCCCTGTTAACGCATCCGGTAGGTGAAGGGCCCCTTCCTAACACCCGTCGGGGCCGGGCGGGAGCAGCAGGCCGACCAGCTCCACGTGCTGGGTCATCGGGAACAGGTCGAAGCCGCGCAGCGCGGCCAGCCGCCAGCCCAGCCCGGCGAAGGTCCGCACGTCCCGGGCGAAGGCGGCCGGGTCGCAGGCCACGTACGCCACCGCGCGCGGGCCGGCGGCGACCAGCGCCCGCACCACCGGGGCGCCCGCGCCGCTGCGGGGCGGGTCGAGCACCACCACGTCGACCGGGCCGGTGATCCGGCGCCGGGCCAGCGCGGTCTCCACCCGGGCGGCGACCACCTCCACCGAGGGCAGGTCGCGCAGGTTCTCCCGGGCGGCCCAGACGCCCTGCGCGGCGGCCTCGACCAGGGTGATCCGGGCGGTCGGGCCGACCCGGTCGGCGAGCGCGGCGGCGAAGAGCCCGGCACCGCCGTACAGGTCCCAGGCGGACTCGCCGGGCTGCGGGTCGAGCAGGTCGAGCACCGCGTCGACCAGGGTGTCCGCCGCCGCCGGGTGCACCTGCCAGAAGGCCGCCGCCGGTAGTTCCCACTCCCGGCCGGCGGCCACCTCGCGCACCGTCGCCGGCCCACGGACCGGACTCGCCGCGCCGGCCGTGACGCTCGACACGCCCACCTGGCCGCCGGTGCTGGCGACGGTCTCCACCGCCTCCGCGTCCGGCCACCGGGTGGCCCCGAGCACCGGTAGCGCCTGGATCTCCGGGTGGGCGATCAGACAACGGTCCACCGGTACGACCTCGTGGGACCGGTGCTTGAGCAGCCCGGCCCGGTCGGCGGCGTCGACCGCGTACCGGACCCGGGAACGCCAGCCCAGCGGGCCACCGGGCAGCGCCTCGACGCGGACGCCGAGCCGGTCGACCTCGGTGTCGGTGAGCCCGCCCAGCCGGGTGAGCTGTTCCCGGACCACGGCCGCCTTCCAGGCCAGTTGGGCGGCGGGGGCGACGTGTTGCAGGTCGCAGCCGCCGCAGCCGCCCGGTGTGGCGTACCGGCAGGGCGCCTCGACCCGGTCCGGCGACGCCGCCAGCACGGTCACCGCGTCGGCCCGGACGAACCCCCGGTGCACCTCGGTGACCTCGGCCACCACCCGTTCCCCGGGCAGCGCGTGCCGGACGAAGACCACCTGGCCGGCCACCCGGGCCACGCAGTGCCCACCGGGCGCCACCGCGTCGACGGTGACCTCGACCCGGTCCGCCTCGACCAGCCCGGGGCGCTCCACCGGCTCCGGACCGGCCGCGGTGGGAACACCCGCCGTGGAAACACCCGCCGTGGAAACACCCGCCGTGGGAACACCGGCCGTGGGATCGCCGGCCGTGGGATCGGTGGCCGTCGTGGTGCCCCTGCTCGGGCCGGTACGGTCCAGTCTCGCCTCAGTCACGGGTGCCAGTCTCGCTCGCGTCCTGCGGGCCGCCAAGGCTCCCACCGGGCTGGTCGGCGCCGATCGGCGCGACGACCGGCGGCAGGGTGCTGCGCGGGGCGACCCGGGGCCCGCGCGCCGGGCCCTGGCTCAGCGCCGCGTCGAACCGGTCGAGGTTCTTCGTGGCGGTCGAGGCGAGCTGCCAGGGGACACTGGTCACCATCACCCCGGGCTCGAAGAGCAGCCGCCCCTTGAGCCGCAGGGCGCTCTGGTTGTGCAGCAGGTGTTCCCACCAGCGGCCGACCACGTACTCGGGGATGAAGACGGTGACCACGTCGCGCGGTGACGCCCGCCGGGTGGAGGCGACGAAGTTCAGGATCGGCCGGGTGATCTCCCGGTACGGCGAGTCGACCACGGTGAGCGGGATGGGCAGTTCCCGCCGCTCCCACTCCTGCTGGAGCTGGCGGGTGTCGGACTCGTCGACGTTGACGGTGACCGCGGTGATCGTGTCGGGGCGGGTGGCCCGCGCGTAGGCCACCGCCCGCAGGGTCGGCTGGTGCAGCTTGCTGACCAGCACGATGGCGTGGTTGCGGGCGGGCAGCACGGGCCGGCCGTCGTCCGGGGTCAGCTCGACCGCGACCTGGTCGTAGTGCCGCCGGATGGCCACCATCAGCCCGTACATCACGGCCATCGCGACGATCGCGATCCACGCGCCGAGCAGGAACTTGGTGATCAGGACGATGACCAGGACGGCGCCGGTCAGGCCCATGCCGAAGGCGTTGATCGCCCGGGAGCGGACCATCCGGCGGCGTGCCTCCGGGTCGCGTTCGGTGCGCAGGTGCCGGTTCCAGTGCCGGATCATGCCGGCCTGGGAGAGCGTGAAGGAGACGAAGACCCCGACGATGTAGAGCTGGATGAGCTTGGTCACCTCGGCCTGGAAGCCGACGATCAGCACGATCGCGAAGACCGCCAGGAAGACGATGCCGTTGGAGAAGGCCAGCCGGTCACCCCGGGTGTGCAGTTGCCGGGGCAGGTACCGGTCCTGGGCGAGGATCGAGCCGAGCACCGGGAACCCGTTGAACGCGGTGTTCGCGGCCAGGAAGAGGATCAGCGCGGTCGCCGCGGCCACCACGAACAGCAGCACCGAGCCGGAGCCGAAGACCGTCTCGCCGAGCTGGGTGGTGACGGTCTTCTGCACGTACCCCTCGGGGCCGGAGACGATCTGCACGGCGGGGTCCTCGACGAACTGGAGCCCGGTCAGCCGGGACAGCCAGATGATCCCGACCAGCATGGTCACCGCCACCGTGCCGAGCAGCAGCAGGGTGGTCGCGGCGTTGCGGCTCTTGGGCGCCTTGAACGCCGGCACCCCGTTGGAGATCGCCTCCACGCCGGTCAGCGCCGCGCACCCGGAGGAGAAGGTCCGCAGCAGGAGGAAGATCAGGGCGAACCCGGTGACGCTGTGCTCGGCCTGGATCTCCAGGGCGGCGCTGGGCGCGCGCAGGTCGTGCCCGAAGACGAAGATCCGCACCAGCCCCGTGAGGATCATCCCGACGATCACGATCATGAAGCCGTAGGTGGGGATGGCGAAGAGGTTGCCGGACTCCCGGATGCCCCGCAGGTTCAGCGCGGTGAGCAGCACCACCGCGCTGACCGCGATGAGCACCTTGTGCTCGGCCACGAAGGGCACCACCGAGCCGAGGTTCGCCACCCCGGCGGAGACCGACACCGCCACCGTCAGCACGTAGTCGACCAGCAGGGCACTGGCCACCCCGATGCCGAACCGGGGGCCGAGGTTGACCATGGCCACCTCGTAGTCCCCGCCACCGGAGGGGTAGGCGTGCACCGTCTGCCGGTAGCTGGCCACCACGGTCAGCATCACCACCACGACGGCCAGCGCGACCCAGGGCGAGAAGAAGTACGCCGAGGCCCCCGCGATGGAGAGCGTCAGCAGGATCTCGTCCGGGGCGTACGCGACGCTGGACAGCGCGTCGGAGGCGAACACGGGCAGCGCGACGCGCTTGGGCAACAGGGTGTGCTTCAGGCGGTCGGACCGGAACGGTCGACCGAGCAGCAGCCGCTTCAGCAGCGAGGTGGGACGGGCCACATCCGCCAAGAGTACGACCAGGGTTCGGCCGGCACCGGGGGGTGGGTGAGGCTCGGTGGCGACCGGAGTACCGTCGGGTCCGCGCCGGCCGCCGCGACGTGGCAGGCTCGCAGACGACACACCCTCGGGTGGCACCTTTGGAGGGCCAGCGTGCATGTCGTGATCATGGGTTGCGGCCGGGTCGGCTCGACCCTGGCGCAGACCCTGGAGGCCCGGGGGCACACCGTGGCGGTGATCGACCACGACGCCGACGCGTTCCGCCGGCTCGGCCCGGACTTCGCCGGTACCACCGTCACCGGCGCCGGCTTCGACGGTGACGTGCTGCGGCAGGCCGGCATCGAGCGGGCGGACGCCTTCGCCGCCGTCTCCAGCGGGGACAACTCCAACATCATCTCGGCCCGGCTGGCCCGCGAGACGTTCGGCGTCTCCCGGGTCGCCGCCCGCATCTACGACCAGCGCCGGGCCCAGGTCTTCGAGCGGCTCGGCATCCCCACCGTGGCCACCGTCCGGTGGACCGCCGAGCGGATGCTGCGGCACCTCGTCCCCGACGGGGCCGTGGAGATCTTCCGGGACGCCACCAGCACGGTGTCGATCGTCGAGGTGCCGGTGCACCGGGACTGGATCGGCCGCCAGGTCCGCGACCTGGAGGCGGCCTGCGGGGCCCGGGTGGCGTACCTGATCCGGTTCGGCATCGGCACCCTGCCCACCGCCTCCACCGTCGTCCAGGAGGGCGACCAGGTCTTCATGCTGGTCACCGACGACATCGTCGCGGCCGTCACGGCGGGCGCGGCGGCACCCGAAGGGGGGCACTGAGCATGCGGATCGCCATCGCCGGGGCCGGCAACGTCGGCCGGTCCATCGCCCAGGAGCTGATCGACAACGGCCACCAGGTGTTGCTGATCGAGCGGCAGTCCCGGATGCTGCGGCCGGAACGGGTGCCCGACGCGGAGTGGATCCGCGCCGACGCCTGCGAGCTGACCAGCCTGGAGGAGGCGAACCTGGCCGACTGCGACGTGGTGGTGGCGGCCACCGGCGACGACAAGGCCAACCTGGTGGTCTCCCTGCTGGCCAAGACCGAGTTCGCGGTACCCCGGGTGGTCGCCCGGGTGAACCGGGCCGAGAACGAGTGGCTCTTCACCGAGCAGTGGGGGGTGGACGTGGCGGTGAGCAAGCCGCGCGTGATGGCCGCCCTGGTGGAGGAGGCGGTCAGCGTGGGCGACCTGGTCCGGCTGATGACCTTCCGGCAGGGCGAGGCGAACCTCGTCGAGATCACCCTGCCGCCGAACGCCCCGTACGTCGGTCAGCCGCTGCGCGCGGTGCCGCTGCCCCGGGACACCGCGCTGGTCGCCATCGTGCGCGGCAAGCGGGTGCTGGCCCCGACCCCGGACGACCCGATCGAGGCCGGCGACGAGCTGGTCTTCGTCTGCACGACCGAGGTGGAGGACGACGTCCGCGCGGTGATCCTGGGCCCGGACAGCGTGGAGCGCACCCGCAGCGGCGGCTGACCGCCTCCGAGGCGCGCTCAGGCGGTCTGCAGGGGCTCCGGGTCCCGGGTGACCCGGCGGACCGTCCAGACGGTGATCAGCAGCAGCAGCACGTACGGCGGGTAGCCCAGCACGAGCCGGGCCACCCCCAGGGCGGTGTCCTGGTGGGCGAGGTAGAGGCCGGCCTGGACGCCGACCTTGGCCAGCCAGACCACGCCCCAGAGCACGGTCAGCCCGGTGAACGTCCGCACCAGCCGAGGGTCCTGCCGCCACTCCGACTTGCCGCCGGCCACCAGCACCGACCAGATCCAGCCCACCAGGGGCTGCCGGATCACCGCCGAGAGCAGCAGCGCGACGCCGTACCCGATGCCGTAGAGGATGCCCGGGAGGTAGAAGTCCCGCTCGTCGCCCGTGCGCCAGGCGATGGCCGCGCCGATGGCGATCCCGAACAGGCCGTTGAGCGCGTGCCGGACCGGCCGGCGCTGGGCCAGCCGCAGGCCGGCGATGAGCAGCGCCACCACCACCGAGGCGATCACCGCGGGGCGCAGCTCGCCGACGATGTTGGCCAGCACGAAGACGACCACGGGGATGCTCGACTCGACCAGCCCCCGCCAGCCGCCGAGCTGGTCGGCCATCTGCTCGGCGAGACTGGGCAGTTGCTCCTCGTCCGCCGGGCCGCCCGGCGTCGTCGCCGTCCCCGGGTCGGCGGCGGGCTGCGCGATGCGCTGCGCCCCGGCCGCCGACACGTCCTCCACCTCGCCGCGTCCCGCCGTCACCTGCTGGGCTCCAGTTCGTAGTACGGGTTGTAGATGACCTTGCGGTCGTCACGGAGGGCGACCCGGCCCTGCGCGGTGAGATGGCGCCCCGGCTCGATGCCGACGATGTGCCGCCGGCCCAGCCAGACCAGGGTGACCACGTCGCTGCCGTCGTAGAGGTCCGCCTCCAGCGTGGGCAGGTTGGTGCGCGGGGTGTAGACGACCGTGCGCAACCGCCCGGCGACCGAGACGACCTGGCCGCGCCGGCACTGCCCGGCCGGCACGCCACCGGACTGGGCGCTCTCCCGGAGCAGCTCCTGCGCCTCGATCTCGGCCTCGCTCGCGGTGAGCCGGCGCAGCATCCGCCGCAACGACACCCGGCTCTCCTCGGCCGCCGTCATGACTCCGCGTCACCCCTCCGCCCGACCGGCGTACGCCGGTGCCGTCCGGCCCCGGAGACCTCCGGTACCGTCCCGCCAGCGTACGCCGGTTCGCGGCCCACCCGGCCCCGCTGTCGATGTGAAAGCACACCGGAACCGGGACCGGGTCGGCCGACGGCCGGGGTCGGGCGGCCCGGGGACACCCGGGGGCGCCCGGCTCGGCTCAGGCCCCGCGCTGGTCGGGGGCGGGCGACGGGCCGGGGGTCGAGCCGCCACCGGACTGGCCGGCCTGCTCGGCCACCTCCCGGGGCAGGCGCAGCGGCAGCGGCTCCCGCACCGGCTTCGCCTCCTGGCCCCGGTCGACCACCAGCCCGTCCAGGCACTCGGCCAGCGGGCCGGCGGCGGCCGGGTCGGTGGCGGCGGCACCCTGGTAGACGCCCCGGACCATCCAGCGCGGCCCGTCGATCCCGACGAACCGCAGATCGGTCAGGCCGTCCTCGGTACGCACCCGGGCGTGCAGCTCGGGGCCGTACTCCCCGGTCGCCTCCTGGGCCGCGGCGCCCTCGTTGAACAGCGAGCGCCGGATCTCCTCGCGTACCTCGTCCCAGATGCCCTCGGTCTTGGGCGCGGCGAAGACGCCGAGCTGGAGGGCGTTGTCCCCGTGCACGAGAACGACCTGCTGGACCACGCCCTGCGGATCGGCCTGCACCCGGACCTCGACCCCGGGTACCGCCGGGATGTGCAGGCTGCCCAGGTCGAGCCGCTGCACCCCGTCCGGCGCGTCCGCGATGTCGTACGGGCCCCGGGCGGCAGCCGCCGGCCCGGCGTCGGGAGAGTCGAGGACCTCGGTGGTCCGCTCGTCACGGGAGTGCCGTCCGGCACCGGCCCGCTTACGGGAGAAGATCACTGCGCCCACCCTCCGCTGTTCGCACTCACCCTGCCACCTCTTCCGTACGTCCGCCGGCCCGGTCCCGCGCCGGAGTCGTGACGAGCCCGGCGTGACCTCCGGTCGACCCGTGCCCGCCGGTGCCGCGCCGGGAGGCGGGCAGCTCCGGTACGGGCCGGAACTCGGCCCGTTCCACCCGTTGCACGACGAGCTGGGCGATGCGGTCGCCCCGGGAGATCTTCGCCGGAGTCACCCGATCATGGTTGATCAGGTTGACCATGATCTCACCCCGGTAGCCGGCGTCGACCGTACCGGGGGCGTTGAGCAGCGTCACCCCGAGCCGGGTGGCGAGACCGGACCGGGGGTGCACCAGACCCACGTACCCGTCCGGCAGCGCGATCGCCACCCCGGTCGGGATCAGCGCCCGGCCGCCCGGGGGCAGCTCCACGTCCACGGCGGCCATCAGGTCCGCCCCGGCGTCACCGGGATGCGCGTACGCCGGCAGCGGCAGTTCCGGGTCGAGCTGGCGCACCAGCACGGGTACGACGTCGGTCACCGTTCTCCTCTTCCGTCCGGTCCACGGGGTGCCCCTGCCATCCTGCCCGGTACGCCGACCGTGGTGCGCCGTACCCTCGGACTGTGAGCGTGTCGCCATCCTCGTCGTCCCCGGTCCGGTCCGCAGCGGCACCCCCCGGGTACTCCGAACGCCTCGCCCTGCCCTGGTGGCTGTGGCTGGCCGGGCTGGCCGCCGCCGCCCTGCTCGCCGCCGAGGTCTGGATGGGCGCGGCCGGGGTACGGGCCTGGCTGCCGTTCGCGGTGCTGGTGCCGGCCGCCCTGTTCGGGCTCTGGCGGCTCGGCCGGATCCGGATCGCGGTCCGCGACGGCGAGCTGCGGGTGGACGACGCCCGGCTGCCGGTGCGCTTCGTCGCCGACGCGGTGCCGCTGGACACCGCCGGCCGCCGCGAGGTGCTCGGGGTCGGGGCCGACCCGCTGGCCTTCGTGGTGCAGCGGCCCTGGATCGGCGGGGCCGTCCAGGTGGTGCTCGACGACCCGGCCGACCCGACGCCGTTCTGGGTGGTGAGCTCCCGCCGCCCGGTCGAGCTGGCCGCGGCGATCCTCGCCGCCCGCGACGCGGACCGCGACGCCACCTGAGCCCCCCGGCCCTGCCCCGCGCCACCACCTGACCCGGCCGGCCCTACTTGGCGACGCCGCTGACCTGGCCGGACGTGTCCCGCGCGACGTCGGCTGGCCCGCTCGCCCGCCACCGGGGCCGCCAGTCGGCTCCGCGCACGCCCCGACGTCTCGACGTGCCAGTGGACCCCACCGTGCCGGCACTGTCCCACCAACGGCCACCACGCACGGAACCAGCATTACCCAGAAAGCAACCCAATAGGACAAAAGCCCTCTCCGCCGGAGAGATACCTCGGGAACGAAAATACCTGCCAGGAATAAAAATTCCTGACAGGTATTCCGCTCGACAGGACTACCTGCCCCGGAGCCGCCGCGCCACGGGCCAGCCAAGGACAGAACCGTCAGGGCCGAGCCCTCGGGACGCCCGCCGGGTCCGGGGACGCCCGGGTCCGGGGACGCCCGGGTTCGGGGACGCCCGGGTTCGGGGAGGGCCGCCGGGATCATCGGATCGGTCAGGGCCGGACGGATGGCGCCCCGGGCAGTTCGCGGCGCTGCCGGCGCAGGTCCGTCCGGAGTTGCTCGCCGAGCGACCGGGTGGCCCGGCGGTTGAGGTAGCTGGCCACCGCCGCCCCGGTGAGGAACGGCCCGAGCGTGGTGAGGTTGCGGCCGAACCGCTTGAGCAGGGTGTTCTGCAGCTCCTTGCGGGCCGCGCTGCCGAGCACCGCGCCGACCCCGACGCCGGGCATCATCGGGTTGATCCCGCGCTGGCTGGCCCACGCCTGGACCAGGGCCACCGTCTTCTGGGTGCCGCCGGTGGGCAGCGGGACGCCGTACACCTCGTGCAGCTCGCCGGCCAGCTTGAGTTCGATGGCGACCACGGCGACGGTCTCGGCCGCCAGCAGGACCGGCGCGGAGAGCAGGGTGGGCGCGACGGTCCAGTTCACGGCGGCCACTCCCCCGCCGGCGGCGCCGATGCCGGCCGTGGCGCGGGAGGCGTTGCGGACCAGCCGGTCGGCGAGCAGGTCGCCGTCCAGTCCGCCGTAGTGCCGGCGCAGCGTGGCCAGGTCCCGGACCGGCACGTGCGGGGCGATCTCGGCCACCGTCTCGGTCATCCACCGCAGCGCGGCCTTCGGCTTGAACAGGTCGCCCAGCCCCCGGGCCCGGGTCTGCCCGACGAGGCGGGACAGCAGGTGCCGGCGGCGGGCCGGCTCGATGTCGTCGGCGGTCAGCGCGGCGACCGTCGCGCCCAGGTCGCCGGCACCGGTGTCACCGCCCGGCTCCGCCCCCTCGGCGCCGGTGCCGCGCTCGCCCGGGACGTCGTCGGCGGGTCGTGGACCGCCCGGCGGGACCGCCCCGGCGACGTCGGCGGACGCACCGTCAGGGCCGCCGTCGGGACGCCCGACGGCGACGTCCGGCTCACCCGGCCCGCTCACGCCCGCGTCCCCGGGCCGGCCGGTCCCGTCTCCGCTGGTTCGCTCGCTCACGATGCCCGACCTCCCGCGTGGCTCCTCCGACGGGGACGACTCCCCGGTCCGAGTCAAGCAGGTGCCGGCGAACGGCGCACGACAGCTCCGGCGGCGGCCTCCGTGAGGAGGCCGCCGCCGGGATACGGGCACCCGGTCGTCACCGACGCCCGCCGCCGGGTCAGACGCACTCGCGGCAGATCAACTCGCCGTTGCGCTCCACGGCGAGCTGGCTCCGGTGGTGGACCAGGAAGCAGCGGGCACACCGGAACTCGTCCTGCTGCATCGGTAGCACCTTGACCGTGAGCTCCTCGTCGGCGAGGTCGGCACCGGGTAGCTCGAAGCTCTCGGCCACCTCGGCTTCGTCGACGTCCACGGCGCCTGACTGTGAGTCGACCCGCCGGGCCTTGAGCTCTTCGAGGCTGTCCTCGCCGAGGTCGACCTCGTCTCGACGCGGGGCGTCGTAGTCGGTGGCCATCGGTTTCACTCTCCCATTTCGATGTTGTCGCTGCCGGTTGTAACGCCGGACGACGCTGTTTCGGTTCCCGCTGGCCCGCCACCGTCACGTGTCGGTCACCCGACTCGCCCGACGGTCACGCCGGAGCCGCCGGGGGAACCTCCCCCAGCGAGCGCGGTACCTTACCCCCCTCGTGGGCGAGGCATGTATACCGCTCTCGTGGCAGAGATGTACGCCCCAGCCCGGGAAGTTGTTCCCAATGTGACTCAGGCGACACGAAGATAGGGGTAGTACTACCCGGTTCCGGGGTGGCGCGCCGGCATGTCCGGCTGTTTCCACGCGACGGTCGGACAACCGCTAACCTCAGCGGCGTACTCGACGGCCGGCGGGGCGGTCCGACCGCCGGGCCGCCGCCACCCATTGATGTCCGGGGAGCCCCCTGATGAGCTTTGCGCGAGTGCGGGCACTCGTTGTCGTCGGCCTGCTGGCGGTCTTCGCCCTGGTCTTCGTGGTGGTCGCGCTGGTCCGCGACACCCAGAGCGACGCGGGGGCCAGCGGGGGCTGTCCCGAGGGCTGGCCGATGGCCGACGTGACCCTGCGCGAGGCCAAGGACGTGAAGATCAACGTACTGAACGCCACCGACGAGGCCGGCCGGGCCACCTCCACCGCGGACGACTTCCGGAACCGGAAGTTCCAGGTCAAAAAGGTGGCCGACGAGAAGAAGAAGGGCCTTGAGGAGATCGCCGTGCTGCGGTACGGCCCCAAGGGCGTCGGCTCCGCCCACCTGCTGCGGGCGTACTTCCTGAACAACGCCGACACGGCCTACGACCCCAAGCGGACCGACGACACCGTCGACGTGGTCCTCGGCAACGGTTTCCAGCAGCTCGCCACCCTGACCGAGGTCAATCAGTCCCTCGGCGACCTGGGCTCCCCGGTGGCACCGCCCGGCTCCTGCCCGATGCCCGTCGACAAGTGACCACCGGTCGCGGGCCGGGCTCCGGCCGGGCCCGCGCCGACCGTCGACCAGCCACCGGCGGGCGATCGACCACCGTCGACCGACCGTCGCCCGACGACCGCCCGGTCGCCGCCGACCGGCCCACCGTGCCGTGATCGGTCGGCCCGCCCGGGTCCTCCGGACGGCCGTCGCCGGTCGCCGAACAGGCGCGACGGGCCGGCGGGCGACCCGTGACAACGACCGGAACGTCCCCGAAGACCGCCCACCCGGCGCCCCCGGCCAGAGCCGGCCACGGCCTCACGGCCAGAGCCGGCCGCAGCCTCACGGCCGGGGCCGGCCGCAGCCTCACGGGCCGCCGTCGGCGTCCAGGTCGGCCAGGTGGGCGTGCAACGGCTCGAACAGCGCCGGCGGGGCGGCGACGACCAGGTCCGGTCCGGCCGGCCGGCCGCGCAGCCCGGCCACCCGCAGCCCCGCCTCGGTGGCGATCAGCCCGCCGGCGGCGAGGTCCCAGGCGGCCAGCCCCTTCTCGTAGTAGGCGTCCAACCGTCCCTCGGCGGCCAGGCAGAGGTCGAGGGAGGCCGCGCCCATCCGGCGGATGTCCCGCACGTGCGGGATCAACTCCGCGACCACCCGCGCCTGGTGGGCGCGCCGCGCCGGGTCGTACCCGAACCCGGTCGCCACCAGGGCCTGCCCGAGGTCGGTCTCGGTGGAGCAGCGCAGCCGGGTACCGGCCCGGTGGGCGCCGCCGCCGGCGGTGGCCGTCCACTCCTCGCCGGTCACCACGTTGCGCACCACGCCCGCGACCACCTCGCCGTCGACCTCGGCGGCCAGCGAGACCGCGCAGTACGGCAACCCGTAGAGGTAGTTGACCGTCCCGTCGATCGGGTCGACGATCCACCGCACGCCGCCGGGGCCGGCCGGTCCCCCGCCACCCGGCCCGTACTCCTCGCCGAGCACCGCGTCCGCCGGGCGGGCCCGGCGCAGCGCGTCGACCACCTGCCGCTCCACCGCCCGGTCCGCCGCGGTGACCACGTCGGTGACGGTGCTCTTGGTGGCGACCGTCGACACCCCTTCGGCCCGCATCCGGTGGGCGGTCGCCGCGGCCTCCCGGGCCACCTCGACCGCGATCTCCAGCAGGTCGTGTGACGGTGGTGCCGAGCGGTCCATCTTCGTCCCCTTCCGGCACGACTGAGGGGTTGCGGTGTCGCGCGCGAGTATCATCCTTACAAAGTCCACATCTGCGGCGTCGGCGGCGGCCAGGTCCACGCCCGCACGGCGTGGTCCGGTGGCCCTGATCAGGGGCCGCGTGGTGGGGTCGGTGGCCCTGATCAGGGGCCGCGTGGTGGGGTCGACGGCTCCGGGATCACCGACGGCACCGTGCGGCGCAGGATGATCGCCGCAGACGGCGTTACAATTCACCCCTGCCCACGCGCCACGGACCGCCAACGACCGGCCGGCCCGGGACACGGGGGTTCCTCAACCACATCGTCCGGCACGGTGTCCCCCGCTGCGCCGGGCGCCCCGGCCGTGCTCGCTCATCGCCTCCGGAAGGTCATTCGTGACAGAACCCCGCCACACCGGCGCCGACGTACGCTCGCTCACCGACACGCTGATCGCGCACGCGCAGAGCGCCGGCGGTCAGTTGACGTCGGCCCAGCTCGCGCGCACGGTCGAGTCCGCTGAGGTGACTCCGGCCCAGGCCAAGAAGATCCTGCGGGCGCTCTCCGAAGCGGGAGTGACCGTGGTCGTGGACGGTTCGGCCAGCACCCGCCGCCGGGTCGCCGCCGCCCGCTCCGCCACACCGGCCTCCCGGGCCACCACCGCCAAGACGACCCGCAAGGCGGCGGCCCCCGCCCCCAAGCAGGCGTCCGCCGCCGAGGAGGCTCCGACCCCCGCCCGGAAGGCGCCCGCCCGCAAGGCCGCCGGGACCACCGCCGAGGTCGCCGCGAAGGCCGCCGCGCCCCGGGCCGCCAAGGCCGCCACCCGGGCCACGAAGGCCACGGTCGCCGCCGCCGGCAAGCCGGCCAAGGCCACCACCAAGGCCAAGGGCGAGGGCGCCGAGGGGGACATCGACCCGGAGGAGCTCGCCGCCGAGATCGAGGACGTGGTGGTCGAGGAGCCGGCCGAGCTGGCCCAGGCCGCCGAGGCCGACGCCGCGAGCTCGGCCAGTGACAACGACTTCGAGTGGGACGACGAGGAGTCCGAGGCGCTCAAGCAGGCCCGGCGGGACGCCGAGCTGACCGCCTCCGCCGACTCCGTCCGGGCGTACCTGAAGCAGATCGGCAAGGTGCCGCTGCTCAACGCCGAGCAGGAGGTGGAGCTCGCCAAGCGGATCGAGGCGGGCCTCTACGCCGCCGAGCGGCTGCGCGCGGCCGAGGAGGGCGAGGAGAAGTTCGCCCGCGACATGCAGCGGGACCTGCTCTGGATCTCCCGGGACGGCGAGCGGGCCAAGAACCACCTGCTGGAGGCGAACCTGCGCCTCGTGGTGTCGCTGGCCAAGCGGTACACCGGTCGCGGCATGGCCTTCCTCGACCTCATCCAGGAAGGCAACCTCGGCCTCATCCGCGCCGTCGAGAAGTTCGACTACACCAAGGGCTACAAGTTCTCCACCTACGCCACCTGGTGGATCCGCCAGGCCATCACCCGCGCCATGGCCGACCAGGCCCGCACCATCCGCATCCCCGTCCACATGGTCGAGGTGATCAACAAGCTCGGCCGCATCCAGCGGGAGTTGCTCCAGGATCTGGGCCGGGAGCCCACGCCGGAGGAGCTGGCCAAGGAGATGGACATCACACCGGAGAAGGTGCTGGAGATCCAGCAGTACGCCCGGGAGCCCATCTCGCTGGACCAGACCATCGGTGACGAGGGCGACAGCCAGCTCGGCGACTTCATCGAGGACTCGGAGGCCGTGGTCGCGGTCGACGCGGTCTCGTTCTCGCTGCTCCAGGACCAGCTCCAGCAGGTGCTCCAGACCCTCTCCGAGCGGGAGGCGGGCGTGGTCCGGCTGCGCTTCGGCCTGACCGACGGGCAGCCCCGCACCCTGGACGAGATCGGCCAGGTGTACGGGGTGACCAGGGAGCGGATCCGGCAGATCGAGTCCAAGACCATGTCGAAGCTGCGCCACCCGTCCCGTTCCCAGGTGCTCCGCGACTACCTGGACTGACCGCCCACGTCAACCAAGAGTGTCGTTTTGATCACCAGGCGTGCAACAGCCGAAGCTGACCCCACGGGTGCTCGCCTTTGATCGTTGACGTGGCACCCTTGGTGCACGGCACACTGTGTCTGCCATGTGTGACCTCGGTCCCCCGCGGGCACACAGGGAAGGCATCACCCCTTGTGGGTGTTGCAGGATTGGTGAGCAACGACCGAAGAGTTTGTTCATCGGTGACGACCAGAGGAGGAAGGCGATGACCCCGACCCTCACGCCGCCGCCCGAGACGGTGAGCCCCCCGGCCGCCGATGAACGGTGCGACCGCTGCAATGCTGCCGGCAAGCTCCGGATCACTCTGGCTGGTGGAAGCGAGTTGGTGTTCTGCGGACACCACGCCAACAAGTACGCCGAGGATCTCGTCAGGATCACGGTGCGGTACGCGACGGATCCCGAGTTCAGCTGGCGTGGCGCCGACCTGATGGCCAACTGACCCCAGACCCGACATAGCCGACCGGAGACGTCCCCAGGGCGTCTCCGGTCGGCATTTCCCGTATTCGGCCCCGGACGTCACCATTCCGGTCGGACGCGTCCGGTCGGCGCGAGGGCGTGCCCCACCCGGCGCCCCACCGTTGCCCGCCCGGGGCCCGGCCCCACCCGGGCACCATCCCACCCCAGGGTCACCGGGGCACCGGGTGCAACCCCGCACCGCGAACCGCCCGACCGTCCCTACAGCGACTGGACGGTGGCGATCCGCTCCTCCAACTGCTCGATGGTGGCCTGGGCGCTGGGCGGCCCGCCGCAGAGCCGGCGCAGCTCGGCGTGGATCTTGCCGTGCGGCTGTCCGGTCCGGTGGTGGCGGGCGGCCACCAGAGCGTTGAGTTGCCGCCGTAGGGCCACCCGACGCTGGGCGGCACTCATCGGTGCCGGAGGCGCCGCCGAGGTCTCAGCGGGC
This sequence comes from Micromonospora rosaria, assembly GCF_001567585.1. Taxonomy (GTDB): domain Bacteria; phylum Actinomycetota; class Actinomycetes; order Mycobacteriales; family Micromonosporaceae; genus Micromonospora; species Micromonospora rosaria. The sequence goes on along the minus strand of NZ_LRQV01000041.1, from coordinate 17,239 downwards.
CGCTCAGCCGGCTGCACGGCCCGGCGCCGCTGGGCGGCCAACTGCTCGGCCTGCCGCTTGTTGAGCAGCAACGTGACCTGGTCCGCGGTGAGCAGGCCGGGAAGGCCGAGGTACTCCTCCTCCTCCGGCGTACCGGCCTGGGCGGCGGTGCCGAACGAGGCGCCGTCGAAGATCACCTGGTCGAGTTCGGCGGTCGCGGAGAGCGCCGCGAACCGCTTCTCCAGTTCCCCGCTGGCCTGGTCGTCGCGCTGGGCCCGCTCCAGCAGGTCGTCGTCGAAGCCCTCCCGGTCCTTCGGCTTGCCGAGGACGTGGTCCCGCGCCGCCTCCATCTCGCTGGCCAGGTCGAGCAGGTGCGGCACGCTGGGCAGGAAGACCGAGGCGCTCTCCCCCGGGCGGCGGGCCCGGACGAACCGCCCGATCGCCTGGGCGAAGTAGAGCGGGGTGCTGGCGCTGGTCGCGTACACCCCGACGGCGAGGCGGGGGATGTCGACGCCCTCGGAGACCATCCGCACCGCGACCATCCAGCGCTGCTCGGAGGCGGCGAAGGTGGCGATCCGGGCCGAGGCCCCCACGTCGTCGGAGAGCACCACCACCGCCCGCTCCCCGGTCACCTGCTCCAGCAGCTTCGCGTACGACCGGGCGGCCTGCTGGTCGCTGGCGATGACCAGCCCACCGGCGTCGGGCATCCCCCCGTTGCGCAGCACGGTCAGCCGGGCGTCGGCGGCCCGCAGCACCTGCGGCATCCAGTCGCCGGCCGGGTCCAGGGCGGTCCGCCACGCCTGGGCGATCAGGTCCTGGGTCATCGGCTCACCCAGCCGGGCCGCCAGTTCCTCACCGGCGTTGGTCCGCCACCGGGTCTCCCCCGAGTACGCCAGGAAGAGCACCGGCCGGACCACCCCGTCGCGCAGCGCGTCGGCGTACCCGTAGGTCGCGTCGGCGCGCGAGCGCAGCAGCCCGTCGCCACCGCGCTCGTACTCCACGAACGGGATCGGGTTGTCGTCCGAGCGGAACGGCGTACCGGTGAGCATCAGCCGGCGGACGGCGGGCTCGAAGGCGGCCTTCACCCCGTCGCCCCAGGACTTGGAGTCCCCGGCGTGGTGGATCTCGTCGAGGATGACCAGGGTGCGCCGGGTCATGGTGCGCCGGCGGTGCACCTGCGGGGCCATCCCGACCTGCGCGTAGGTGACCACGGCACCGTGGAAGTCGGCCGAGGAGTGCAGGTCGGCGTTGCGGAAGGCGGAGTCGAGCTGGACGCCGACCCGGGCCGCCGCGAGGGCCCACTGGGTCTTCAGGTGCTCGGTGGGGGCGACCACGGTGACCGCCTCGACCGTGCCGTCGGCGAGCAGCTCGGCGGCGATCCGCAGGGCGAAGGTGGTCTTGCCCGCGCCGGGTGTGGCCACCGCCGTGTAGTCCTCGGCCGGCCGGCGCAGGTACCCCACCAGGGCCTTGCGTTGCCAGGCGCGCAACGCCGGAAACGTCTCGATCGCCGGCAACCGGGCAGCCACGCGAACGCTCCTTCCCGACCGCACCCAGGCGGCCCCCGGCCCAGGGCCACGGGTACCGCCGCCCACGAAAACGCCCTCGCGCATCGGGTGCCGCGAAGGCCGGTTCAGCATAACCAGCGCCCGCCCCGGTGCCCACGCGACGCCACGTGCCGCGCCCTCCGAGCGGTCCGGCGCAGCCGGTGCCACCAGGCCCGTCACCTGGACAGGACGGGGGCGGTCAGGAGGCGTCCGGTGCGCCGGGGCGGGGTGGGCGCAGCGCCGCGACCGGCGCCGACCAACGCCGCCGCAGGGCGACCAGGCGCAGCCCGAAGACCAGCCCGGCGGCCAGCGTGAGCGGGACCGGACCGGCCTGGCCGAGCAGGTTCAGCACGACCACGGCGACCGCCCCGACCAGCGCCGCCACCGCGTAGATCTCCCGGCGCAGCACCACCGGGATCTCCCCGGTGAGCAGGTCACGGCCGAGCCCGCCGCCGATGGCGGTGAGCATGCCGATCACGCCGGCGCCGGCCGGGGGCACCCCGGCGTCGAGCGCCTTGATCGTGCCGGTGACGGTGAACAGGCCGAGCCCGGCCGCGTCCAGCACCAGCACGGTGGTGCGGAGCCGGGCGAGCTGCGGGTGGAGCCAGAAGACGGCGGTGGCGGTGAGCGCGGCGGTGGCGGCGTATCGCCAGTCGGCGAAGGCCAGTGGTGGCACCTCGCCGATGGCCAGGTCACGGAAGATCCCACCGCCGAGGGCGGCGACGAAGCCGACGAAGACGACCCCGAAGAGGTCGAGACGTTTGGCCACCGCCGCGGAGGCACCGGAGGCGGCGAAGACGGCCACCCCGGTCAGATCGGCGAGGAGCAGGGCGGTGGAGGTGGTCACCGCCGCAGGTTACGTGGGCGGCCACGGGGGCCGCCCCGCTTCACTCGCCCCAGGAGTCGTAGATCTCCTTGCACTTGGGGCAGACCGGCGAGCCGGGCTTGGCGGCCTTGGTCACCGGGAAGGTCTCGCCACAGAGCGCGACGACGAAGGTACCCATGACGGCACTTTCGGCGATCTTTTCCTTTCGGACGTAGTGGAACATTTCCGGACCGGTGTCGGCGTCCTTCTGCTCCGGACGCTCAAGAACCTGTGTGCTCACGTCTGCACCTCCAACTTTCCAGTTTTGCAGGTCACTCCGGCCGGGTCCACAGGAGGCGGCCCGGGGACGGCCCGTAACGTACCTAAAATGACCGACTTTCACATCCGTTTCGGCGCCGAGGTCGCCGAGGCGCTGCGCACCGGCCGCCCGGTCGTCGCCCTGGAGAGCACCATCGTCTCGCACGGGCTGCCCCGCCCGGACAACCTGCGGGTCGCCCGGGAGATCGAGCAGGCCGTCCGGGACGCGGGCGCGGTGCCGGCGACGATCGGGATGATCGGCGGTGAGCTGGTGGCGGGGCTGGACGACGCCCAGTTGACCCGGCTCGCCACCGTCGACGGTGTGGCGAAGCTCTCCGTCCGCGATCTCGCCGTGGCGGCGGCGACCGGCGCGGACGGCGCCACCACCGTCGCGGCGACCAGCGCGGTGGCCGCGGCGGCCGGCATCGGCGTCTTCGCCACCGGCGGGCTCGGCGGGGTGCACCGCGAGGCGGCGCAGACCTTCGACGAGTCGGCCGACCTGATCACCCTGGCCCGTACCCCGATCGCGGTGGTCTGCGCCGGGGTGAAGTCGATCCTCGACGTCGGCGCGACGCTGGAGCGGCTGGAGACCCTCGGCGTCTCGGTCGTCGGCTACCGCACCCGCCGCTTCCCCGGCTTCTACCTCACCGACAGCGGCTTCGACCTGGACTGGTCGGCGGAGTCCCCCGAGCAGGTGGCGGACATGATCGCCGCCCGCGACCAGCAGGCCACCCACCACGGCGGGCTGATCGTGGCGAACCCGCTCCCCACCGACGAGCAACTGGACCCCGACCTGCACGACCGCACGCTCGCCGAGGGCCTGGCCCTGCTGGCCCGCGACGGGGTCACCGGCAAGGCGGTCACCCCGTTCCTGCTGGCCCACTTCCACTCCGCCACCGAGGGCGCCAGCCTGGCGGTGAACATCCGGATCATCCTGCGCAACGCCGACCTCGCCGCCCGGATCGCGGTGGCCGCGGCACAGCGCCGCACCGGCCCGGCGGCGTGACCCCACCGACCCCCGGCCCGGCCGGGGACCGCCCCCGGGCGCGGGTGCCCGACCCGACCGAGGCACCGGCCCCGGCCGGGACATCGGCGACGGCCGCGGCCTCCGGCACCGGGGCGGGTCTGCGGCCGGGGCGGGTCCTCGTCGTCGGCGACGTCGTCACCGACGTGGTCGCGGTGCTGGCCGGCCCGGTCGCGCCCGGCTCGGACACCCCGGCCGCGATCCGAGTGACCGGCGGCGGCCAGGCCGCCAACACCGCCGCCTGGCTGGCCGCGCAGGGGGTGCCGGTGACCCTGGTCGGGGCGGTCGGCGACGACGACGCGGGCCGGGACCGGGCCGCCGAACTGGCCCGGGGCGGCGTCCACTGCGCCCTGGCGACGCACGCCGGCACCGCCACCGGCACGGTGATCGTGCTGGCCGCCGAGGGCGAGCGCACCATGATCACCGAGCGGGGCGCGAACCTGCGGCTCAGCCCGGAACACGTCGAGGCCGCGCTCGCCGCCGCGCCGGACGCCCGGCACCTGCACCTGTCCGGGTACCCGCTGCTGGACGCCGCCTCCCGGCCGGCCGGGCTGCGCGCGCTGGCCGCCGCCCACGAGCACGGGCTCACCACCAGCGTCGACGCGGCCTCCGCGGCCCCGCTGCGGCAGGTCGGCGCGGCGGCTTTCCTGACCTGGGTACGCGACGCCGACCTGCTCCTGGTCAACGCCGACGAGGCCGCCGCACTGGCCGGCGGGACGGACCCGGCGCAGCAGGCCCGGACGCTGGCGGGGCGGGTCCGCCGGGTGGTGGTGAAACGGGGCGCGGCCGGCGCGCTCTGGGTCGAGGGGGACACCCTCGTCGAGGTAACCGCGCCCCGGCGGGTCCCCGTGGTCGACGCCACCGGAGCCGGCGACGCCTTCGCCGCCGGCCTGCTGGCCGCCTGGCTCACCGGCGCACCCGCCCCTACCGCGCTGGCCCGCGCCGCCGACCTCGGCGCCACCGCCGTCACCACCACCGGCGCCCGCCCACCCCACTGACCCCGCGCTCCCCCCGCCCCCGCCCTCCCGCACTCCCGCACTCCCGCACTCCCGCACTCCCGCACTCCCGCACTCCCGCACTCCCGCGCCGATCTTGCAGTAACGGCCCCGACATATGGCGTGAATGCCACATGTTCGGGGCCGCAAGTGCATGATCGCGGAAACCGGGAAGCGGGGACGGGGGCCGGGGTCCGGACCGGGGTGGGTCAGGGTTCGGCGTCGATGATCTTGTGGGGGTTCGCCTCGGTGGTGAGGGTCATCGGGGGGGTCGGCTCCCGGCGACGCGCCTGGAAGCGGTTGGCCAGTCGGTGTTGCTCCTTGGGCGGGCGGTCGTTGGCCAGCAGCACGGCCAGCCACGGCACGAGGACCATGCCGATCACGCACAACGGCAGCCAGAGCCAGAGCAGCGGGGCCTTGACGCCGACCAGGATCGCGCCGGCGATGACGCAGGCAACCCGGATCAGCATCATCACCACGTACCGCTTCTGCCGGGTGGTGAGCTGGTCGGGCTGGCTGCGCGAGGCGTCGGTGATCAGGATCGGCTGGTACGCCTGACGCTTCACCACGGGCCTCCTTGAGGGGATCGGACCCATTGTGTCACTTCACCACAGCGGTCAGTCAGCCTCCTCGGCGAGGAACCCACCCCGGATGGTCACGGACAGCGACCGTGTGTTACGTGCGTGGTACGCTCGCCGACGTGGGCAACCGGTTCAGCTTCACCGACGAGGCGTTGGCGAACCTGCGGGTCTACGACGTCACGCCGGGCGAGGTCTGGGCGGCGCTGCACAGCGGCCGACGGGTGATCCGGCACCTGGGCGACGACGTGATGGTCGTCTACGCCGTGACCCGGGCGGGGCGGCGGCTGGCCGTGCTGCTGGCCGAGGCCGACGGCACCGACAACGACTGGGACATCCTCTCCGCCCGCGAGCTGAGCGACAGCGAGGCGAAACGCTACGACGAGGCGGTACGGAGAGCGAGCCGACGAGGAGGCGGCGACCATGCACCGTAACGACGCCATCAAGCAGTTCCACGGCGGTGACGAGCGGATCGCGGAGCTGATCGACGAGCAGGCCCCCGCCGGGCTGCCCACCCCCGACACCGACGTGCCCATGGTCAGCCGCTCGGTGCGCCTGCCCCTGGAGACGTACGAGCGGGTCCGGGAGGCCGCCGAGGCCCGGGGCATCGGCGTCACCACGCTGATGCGCCAGTGGATCGAGGCCGGCCTGGCCGACCTGGACGACTCGGCGACCGTCTCGCTCGCCGACGTCCGCCGCGCCCTCGCCGCCCTCGCCCAGCCCGAGGCCGCCGCCTGACCGCACCGCCGGCCAACCGCACCGCCGCCTGACCGCACCGCCGCGCAACCACACCGCCGGCCGACCACAAACACCGGCGGGCCGCACCCGCGGCTGAGCAGGAGCCGACCCGGTCAGCCCTTGGCTGCCTTGGCCTCCGCCTTGGCCTGCTTCTTGTACTCGCGTACCCGGCGCAGCGACTCGGCGTCGGTGATGTCGGCGACCGACCGGTACGCCTCCGGGTCGCCGTAGCCGCCGGCCGCCTCCCGCCAGCCGGGCGGCTGCACGTCGAACCGCTTGCCGAGCAGCGCCAGGAAGATCTGCGCCTTCTGGGTACCGAAGCCGGGCAGCCCGGTGATCCGGGACAGCAGCTCCCGCCCGTCCGCCACGTCGGCCCAGAGCCGGGACGCGTCGCCGTCGTACCGCTCGACCAGCACCCGGCACACCTCCTGCACCCGGGCGGCCATCGCCTTCGGGAACCGGTGCAGCGCGGGCGGCTGGGCGAAGACCGCCACCAGCGCCTCCGGGTCGTACCCGGCCAGCTCGTGCGCGTCCGGAGCGTGCCCGAGCCGCTCGGCCAGCACGTACGGCGAGCTGAACGCCTTCTCCAGCGGGATCTGCTGGTCCAGGGTCATCCCGATGAGCAGGGCCAGCGGATCCCGGTTGAGCAGGTCGTTCGCCGCCGGGTCGACCGGGAGGGTGAGTGCCATGGCCCGATCATGCCGTACCCGCCGCCGCCCCGGACGCGACCCACACCCCGCACCACCCCCGCGCACCCCGCCGCCCGCGCCCGACACGCGCCTTCCGGCACCGTCGGGTCACCGCTGGCGTCGGTGGCGCACCCAGCCCACGAAGCGCGCGTGGAACTCGGCGGGGCCGGGCAGGTCGTCGGGATGGTGCCGCAGCAGGTCCCCGGTCGCGTCGTGGAGTTGCATGCAGAGGTACACGGCGAGGTCCACGGTGCGCTCCGCGTACTGCCCGGTGAGGTTCGTCCGCGCGGCCGGGCACGGCCAGGGGGCACCGCAGCCGGCGCACGCCCAGCTCGGCCGGGACGGCACATGCGCCGGTCCGGGCGACGGAAGCGCATTCATCGGCCGGCCGCACCGGACGAAGAACAGCGAATGACACTCGCATTCATCGGTTCTCCTGTCGTGATTTGGAATGGGAGCCGCCGACGGTCCGGGGCGGAACGTCGGCGACTCCCGGCGCAGAATCCATCCCGGTCATGGAAGGCACGAAACAGATCCGCGTGAGTGACAGTTTCACCGTGTTCCACTAGCGTCGATACGTGCTCACCGCAGCCGTACCGCCTTCTCGGGCGGACTGGGCAGGGCCGGCGAACACACCGGAGAATCCGCGCGGAGATTGGGGACCTCATGGGCAGCGCCACCGGATACGTGCTGGGCGAGTTACGGATCTTCCGGACCGCGCTCGGGCTCAGTCAGGACGACTTCGGCAGGTGCATCGGTTATTCGGGTTCCCATGTCAGTTCGGTGGAGACCGGCGGCCGTCCGCCGACCCGGGAGTACATGAAGGCGGTCGACGACACGTACTCGACGGGTGAGCGGTTCGGCCGGATGCTGCACGAGCTGTCCCGGCTGGACGCGGCACCGGCCTGGCTGCGGGAGTGGATCCAGTTCGAGCGCGAGGCGATCACGTTGCGCTGGTTCGAGCTGTCGTACCTGCCGGGGCTGCTCCAGACGGAGCGCTACGCACGGGCCACCCTGGCCGGCGGCCGGTTCACGCCGGACGAGGTCGACCGGATCGTGGCGGCCCGGCTGGACCGGCAGGCCATCCTGGACCGGGAGAAGCCGCCCCAGCTCATCGTCGTGGTCGACGAGGCGGTGCTCCGGCGGCCGGTGCTCGACCAGCCGGGGCTGATGGCCGAGCAGCTCGACCACCTCGTCAGCCGGATCGCCCAGGAGCACATCCAGGTCCACGTCGTGCCGACCGACGCCGGCATGTACCTGGGCCTCGCCGGCCAGTTCATCATCGCCGAACTCTCCGACGGCACCCGGATCGCTCATGCGGACAACCAGCTCACCGCGCAGATCGTCGACTCACCCACCGACGTTGCCAGGCTCGCGAGGACATGGGAGATTGTCCGCAACGAAGCGCTCTCCCGTCGGCAGTCAGCCGAGCTGATCAAGGAAGTGGCGAAGTCATGGATCTGATGGCCCCTCGGTGGCGGAAGTCGACCAAGTCCGGCGGCAACGGCGGTTCGTGTGTCGAGGTGGCCGACAACCTGCCCGGTGTGGTGCTGGTCCGGGACACCAAGGACCGCGACGGCGGGACGCTCCACTTCGCCCCCGCCGCCTGGCAGGCCTTCGTCACCCTCGCCCGGACGGCCACCGGCCCCACCGCCTGACCTGACCTCCCGCACCCCGCAGGCCCGGCGACGGTTCCGGGCCTTCCTCGCGTGTCAGCCGGCGCGGCTGTCGCATTGCGGCAGACCAATCCGGATTCCGAATGGTGTCGGCTTCCGGACGGTGCCGGTGGCGGCAGGTGCGCTTGCGGGGCGGTGGCGACCGTGCCGGGCCCGGCTCGGCGAGAACCACCCAGACACCCTGCGCGCCGCCACCGAACTGGTCTGGGCGTACCGCGACCTCGGCGACCACCACCCCGACACCCTCACCGCCACCAACAACCTCGCCACCACCCTCAGGGACCTCGGCGACTACGTGCGGGCACGTCAACTCAAGGAAGAAGCGCTTGCGGGACGCCGGCGCCTCCTCGGTGAGCAGCACCCCGACACGCTTCACACGATGGCGGGCCTGGCCGCGATCCTGGCGAGCAGTAATCAACTCCTGCCCGCACGCCGTTTGGCCGAGCAGGCTCATCGCGGCCTGTCGAGCCAGCTCGGGAGGGAACACCCCTTGACCCGAGAAGCCCACCGGGTCCTGAAAGAGATCGCCGCGCGGATGGGAGGGCGTCCCGCCAGGAGGAACCGTCGTCGCACGTAGCGCCGCGCGTGCGACCGGAACCGGAAGCCGCATCAGGCTTTCTGGTCGTACGGTCGCCGGACTGCACCGAGGCAGGGGGTGGCTGACCGGCGAGGAGCGGGCTGAGCAGGACCGGAGTGACACGTGCCTCAGGCTGCGGCCGACGATACTGAGGTTAGGCTGTGCTAACTTCTTCCCGTTCATCCGGAAGAAGGAGCTCGTCCTCGTGTTCATCTCACTCCGCAGGTCCACCGCGACCCTGGCCGCCGCCGGGCTGCTCGTCACCGGTCTGGTCGCCTGCGGCTCCGAGGACGAGGCGGTCTCCGAGCCGGGTACGTCCGGCGACAAGCAGATCACCGTCTACAGCGGGCGCAACGAGCAGCTCATCAAGCCGCTGCTGGAGAAGTTCACCGCGCAGACCGGGATCACCGTGAACGCCCGGTACGCGAACACCGCGCAGCTCGCCGCGCAGTTGGTCGAGGAGGGCGACAAGTCCCCGGCCGACGTCTTCCTCGCCCAGGACGCGGGCGCCCTCGGCACGGTGTCCAAGCGGGACATGTTCGTCACCCTCCCGTCGACCACCACCGACAAGGCGCCGGCCACCTACCGGGCCCGCAACGGGCACTGGGTCGGCGTGAGCGCCCGCGCCCGGGTGCTGGTCTACAACGCCGACGCGGTCACCGAGGCGGAGCTGCCGGCGTCGGTGTTCGAGCTGACCGGCCCGGCGTGGAAGGGCAAGGTCGGGGTGGCCCCCACCAACGCGTCCTTCCAGGCGTTCGTCACCGCGATCACGGTGCAGCACGGTGAGGCGCGGGCCAAGGAGTTCCTGGCCGGGCTGAAAGCCAACGACCCGCAGGTCCGCGACGGCAACGGCAAGATCCTCGAAGACGTCATCGCCGGCACCGTCCCGGTCGGCCTGGTCAACCACTACTACCTCGGCGAGGTCGCCAAGGAGCAGGGGACCACGGTCGACGCGCTCAAGGCCAAGCTGCACTTCTTCCCCGGTGGGGACACCGGCGGCCTGGTCAACGTCGCCGGGGTGGGCGTGCTGAAGCGGGCCGCCGACAACCCGGACGCGCAGGCGTTCGTCGACTACCTGCTCGGCCCGGAGGCCCAGACGTACTTCGCCGAGCAGACCTTCGAGTACCCGGTGGTCGAGGGGGTCACCGGCCCGGCCGGGGTGCCCGCGCTGGCCGACCTCCAGGTGCCGGACATCGACCTGAACGACCTCGACGCGCTGGAGTCCACGGTCGCCCTGATCAAGGAATCGGGGCTCGTCCCCTGACCACCCCGACCGTCGCCCCCGCAGGGCCGGACCGCCGACGCGGTCCGGCCCTGTCCGGCGTACCGGCGGTGGTGCGCCGGCTGGCACCGAGGCCGGCGCTGCTCGTGGCCTCGACCGCCGCGGTGGCGGTGGCCGTCGTCCCGCTGGCCTACCTCGGGGTACGGACCGCCGAGGCGGGCCTGGACCGGATCGTCGCCGAACTGTGGACCGGCCGGGTCGCCTGGCTGTCGCTGCGCAGCCTGGGCCTGGCCGCCGTGGTGACCAGCGCCTGCGTGCTGCTCGGGGTCGGCTCGGCGTACCTGGTCACCCGGACCGACCTGCCGGGCCGGCGGTTCTTCGCGGTGCTCGCCGCGCTCCCCCTCGCCGTGCCGACCTACATCGCGGCGTTCGCCTGGGTCTCCGCGTTCGACGGGCTGGCCGGGTTCTGGCCGGCGGCGCTGGTGCTGACCCTCTGCTCGTACCCGTACGTCTTCCTGCCGGTCGCGGCGGCGCTGCGCGGCGCGGACCCGGCGCAGGAGGAGGTCTCCCGCTCGCTGGGCCGGGGCGGCTGGCAGACGTTCACGCGGGTGACGCTCCGCCAGATCCGGCCGGCCACCGCCGCCGGGGCGCTGCTGGTCGCCCTCTACGTGCTCTCCGACTTCGGCGCGGTGGCGATCCTGCGGACGGACACCTTCACCCGGGCCATCTTCGTCGCCTTCGACCTGGGCTTCGACCGGACCGGCGCGCTGGTGCTCTCCAGCGTGCTGGTGCTGCTGACCCTGCTGCTGCTCACCGGGGAGACGGTCACCCGGCGGCGCGGCGCCCGGTACGCCCGGCTCGGCGGCGCCCGTCGAGCCGCCGCGCGACTGCGGTTGGGTCCGGCCCGGTGGCCGGCGCTGGCCGGGCTGCTCGGGGTGGCCGCGCTCGCCCTCGGGGTGCCGGCGGTGAGCCTGGCCCGACGGCTGGTCGCCGGGGTGTCCCGGCCCGGCGCGCTGGCCGAGGTGGCCGCCGCCGCCGGCAACTCGCTGGTGCTGGCGCTGGCCGGGGCCGCCCTGACCATGTTGCTCGCCCTCCCGCTGGGGCTGCTCACCGCGCGGGCGCCGGGGCCGCTGACCACGGTGCTGGACCGGCTGGCGTACCTCTCGCACGCCCTGCCCGGTGTGGTGGTCGGGCTGTCGCTGATCTTCTTCGGGATCAACGTCGCCTACCCGCTGTACCAGACGACCTGGCTGCTGGCGCTCGCGTACGCCACACTCTTCCTGCCGTTGGCGGTCGGCTCGGTGGCCGGGGCCGCCGCGCAGGCCCCGCCCGGTCTGGAGGAGGTGGCCCGCTCGCTGGGCCGGGGGCCGTGGGGGGTGCTGCGCACGGTGACGCTGCCGCTGACCCTGCCCGGCATCGGGGCGGGCGCGGCGCTGGTCTTCCTCACCGGCATGAAGGAACTCCCCGCCACCCTGCTGCTGCGGCCCACCGGCACCGACACCCTGGCCACGGAGCTGTGGACCAACACGGCCGTCGGGGCGTACGCGGCGGCCACCCCGTACGCCGCGCTGCTGGTGGTCATCTCGGCGCTGCCCACCTGGCTGCTCGTCGCCCGCAGCGGCCTGCTCGACAAGGACGACCGGTGAACCGGCCCGACCGGGACGACCCGGTGCGCCCGTTCGACAAGGAGGATCGGTGATGAGCGAGGTCGTGCTGACCGGCGTGGTCAAGCGGTACGGCCCGGTGACCGCCCTGGACGGGGTGGACCTCACCGTCCCGGCCGGCGAGCTGACCGCCGTCCTCGGGCCGTCCGGCTGCGGCAAGACCACCCTGCTGCGCTGCCTGGCCGGCTTCGAACGGCTCGACGCCGGCGAGATCCGGCTCGACGGGCGGGCGGTGGCCGGCGGTGGCCGGCACGTCCCGACGCACCGCCGCCGGATCGCCGTGGTACCCCAGGAGGGGGCGCTGTTCCCGCACCTGAGCGTGGCCGCCAACATCGGGTACGGCCTGGACCGGGCCGCCCGGCGCGGCGACCGGGTGGACGAGGTGCTGGCCCTGGTCGGGCTGGCCGGGTACGGCGACCGGATGCCGCACCAGCTCTCCGGCGGGCAGCAGCAGCGGGTGGCGGTGGCCCGCGCGCTGGCCCCCCGGCCGTCGCTGGTCCTGCTCGACGAGCCGTTCAGCGCGCTCGACGCCGGGCTGCGGGCCGGGCTGCGGCACGACATCCGGGAGGCGCTGCGCGCCGACGGGGCGACCGGCGTGCTGGTCACCCACGACCAGGGCGAGGCGCTGTCGGTGGCCGACCGGGTGGTGGTGCTCCGCGCCGGCCGGGTGGTCCAGGCCGGCCCGCCGACCACCATCTACCGGGAGCCGGCCGACCCGTGGGTGGCCGGGTTCGTCGGTGACGCGGTGCTGCTGCCGGCGGTCGCCGAGGCGGGCAGCGCCCGCACCCCGCTGGGCGCGATCCCGATCACCGGGGCGTCGTCGTCGGGCGCGGTCACCGTCCTGCTCCGGCCCGAGCAGGTCCGCATCGTGCCGTCGGCGCGTCCCGGCACGGTGCCGGCCACCGTGCTGCGGCACGACTTTCACGGCCACGACGCGCTGGTCGGGCTCCGGCTGGCCGACGGTACCCGGATCACCGCCCGGATCCTCGACGACGCGGCCACCGCCCCGGTCGGCGCGGACGTGGCGGTCCGGGTGGACGGCACCGCCCGCGCCTGGCCCGCCTGAGCCGCCCGGCAGCACCGCACCGGGCCGACGGGACCACCCGGATCAGGCCGGTACCCCCTCGACCCGACCCGACCCGGCAGACTCCGGGCCGGCGCCGTCTTTGCGGGCCCCCTCCAGGGCGGCCCCCTCCGGGCCGGCACCGTCTGCGCGGGCGCCCTCCGGGACGGCGCCCTCCGGGACGGCATCCTCCGGGGCGGGCGGGGTCGGGGGCGCCGGGCGCAGCTCCTCCAGCAGCTCCCGCATGGCGGCGAGGGTGGCCCGCGCCTCGACCAGGATGTCGGCGGGCCGGCCGGCGTCGGTGACCGCCACCAGGCGGCCGGCCCGGTCGAGCACGGCCGCCCGCAGCCCGTCGGCGATCCGGGCTCGCTCGGCGGCGGCGGCCACCACCGCCTGCGCGGCGGCGGCGGCCAGCGCGTCGTCCTCCCGGCTGAGCACCTTCCCCCGCCGGCCCCGCAGCACCGCGCCGACCCCCCAGGTGAGCAGCAACGGCCCGGTCAGCAGCACCGCGACCAGCAGCCCCAGGACGACCGCCGCGGAGAGGTCCACCGGCCCGCCGCCGAGGGAACCGTCGGCGGCGGCGGTGCCGACCAGCCCGACGGCCAGCCCCACCGCCGCGAGGGGCGCGCCGAGCCAGCTCACCGCCGGCCGACCGGCGTACGCCCCGACGGCGTAGACCGCCGCGAACTCCGCGACCCCGGCGGTGAAGAGCACGAGAGAGGCGTTCGTGGGCAGCCCGCCCCACAGCGCCGCCGACGGCCAGAGCGCCATCGCCGCGCCGACCCCGGCCAGGGCGAGCCAGGGTCGGTCCCGCCGTAGCAGCAGCGGCATCGCGTGCACCGCACAGAGCAGGGCGATCACCGCCAGGGTGCCCGGCTCGGCCAGCTCCACCAGGAGTGGTTCGGTCTCCGCCGACACCACGGCCAAGGCGATCGGCACCGCCGTGGCCGCGGCGACCAGGCTGGCGGTCAGCAACGACCGCCGGGACGACTCCCCCGACGGGGGTACCGGGGCACCGGGCCCGCCCAGCGGCAGCACCGCCCGGACCCGCCAGCCCGCACCGGACGGCCCGGCGGTGAGGGTGCCGCCGAGAGCGACGGCGCGCTCCCGCATCCCGACGATGCCCCGGCCGGCCCCGAGGGTCACCGGGGCGGCGTGCCCGGCCCCGTCGTCGGTCACCTCCAGCACCGCCGTCGCGCCCTCGACGGCGACCCGGACCCGGACCGGCGCGCCTCGGGCGTGGCGCAGCACGTTGGTCAGCGCCTCCCGCGCCAGGGCGTACACCGGTTCCGCGAGGCCGGCCGGCAGGTCGGCGCGCACGTCGAGGGTGACCGGCTGGTCGAGCCGGCGGAACCCGGCGGCCAGTTCCTCCAGCCGGGCCGCCAGGGGACGGTCGGCGTCCCGGTCGCCGTCGCGCATCACGGCCACCAGGCGGTGCAGCGCGGTGAGGGTGTCCCGGCTGGTGGTGGCGGCGAACGAGACCGCCTCGGCGACGAGGTCGGGACGCCGGGCGGCCAGTCGCTCGGCGGCGCCGACGGTGACCACGATCGAGGTGAGGTGGTGGGCGGAGACGTCGTGCAGTTCCCGGGCCAGCCGGTGGCGTTCCTCCTCGGCGGCCCGGCGCAGCTCCTCCTCGGCGGCGACCAGCCGCTCGGCCACCGTCGAGCGCCGGGCCAGCCACCGCTGCCGGCTGCGCCCCAGCTCGGCGGCGATCAGGTACCCGAGGAGGGCGAGCACCACCTCGCCGAGCCAGGTCGGGCCGACGCCGAACCGCACCAGGCCGACCACTGCGGCGCAGCCGGTGGCGGCGGCCACCGCGAGCCAGGTGATCCGACCCGGTGCCCGTACGCCGACCGAGTAGAGCGCGACCAGCTCGGCGGCGACGAGCAGCCACAGCTCGTCGGCCGTGATCGCCAGCAAACCCGTGGCCTGCGCGGCCAGCACCACCACCAGGGCCGGCACGGGAGCCCGCCGACGCCAGCCCAGCGCCCCGCCGACCACGACGGCGGCGACCACGACGACGACCAGCCGCCACGGCTCCGGTGTCGTGCCGCGCAGCACGGGCAGGCCGGGCCAGAGCAGGAGCTGCCCACCGACCAGGGCCGTGGGCAGCAGCCAGGTGCGGACGAGATCCATGATGGGTACGACCCTACGAACCGCCCGCCACCGCCGGTCTCCGCCCCGGGCAGGAGGTGGGCTACGCCCCAGGCGCCGGGGCAGGTGCTGGCGGTCGGCGTGCCGCTCCTGCTGGCGTACACCGTGCTGGTGGCCCGGCTCGCCGCCCGCCGCCGGCCGGCGGCGGTGGTCCCCCGCGCGGAGCCGGTCCCCGCCCCCGGTCGGGCGGCGGGGACCGGAATGTCGCGGGTGGTGCCGAGCCGGCCGGGCCGCAGAGGGCAGGATGGCGAGGTGGACGGACACGACATGCTGCTCTCCCCCGCCGGTGTCGACGCGCTGCGCACCGCGCTGACCCGGGCCGGTTACACCTCGGACGGTATCGCCGCGCGGCTCGGCCCGCAGGCCACCGCCGGGGTGGCCCGCAACGACTTCCGCGCCGCCCTGCGGGCGACCGAGGACCGGGACCCGCTCGGCACGCTGATCCGGTTGTTCGTCGGTGAACAGGTCGAGCCGGAAGAGGCGGTGGCCGCCGCCCTCGCCCCGCTGCCGCTGGCCGACGCGTTCGCCGCCGGCCTGGTCGAGCGGTACGGCGACGGGCTGCGGATGGGGCTGGACCTGGAGCCGTACGGCACCGACTGGTGGGTGCTCTCCGACGTGCCGGCCAGCGCCCGGCCGGGTCGCCCACTGCCCGCCGAGCACGTGCTCGGCATCGGCGGGGCGACCCAGACGCTGGTCGGCGCGACCGTCCGGCGGCCGGTGGAGACCGCGCTCGACCTGGGTACCGGCTCGGGTGTGCAGGCCCTGCACCTGTCCACCCACGCCCGCCGGGTCACCGCGACGGACCTGTCGGAGCGGGCGCTGCGCTTCGCCGCCACCACCGCCGCGCTCAACGGTCAGGACTGGGAACTGCTCCGGGGTGACCTGGTCGCCCCGGTCGCCGGACGCCGCTTCGACCTGGTGGTGAGCAACCCGCCGTTCGTGGTGGGCCCGGGGACCACCACCCACGTGTACCGGGACTCCGGGCGGGTCGGCGACGCGGTCGGCGCGGAACTGGCCGCCGCCGCGCCGGGACTGCTCACCGAGGGCGGCACCATGCAGTACCTGGCGAACTGGGTGCACGTCGCCGGGGAGGACTGGGGCGACCGGGTGGCCGGCTGGTTCGCCGGGACCGGCCTGGACGCCTGGGTGCTCCAGCGGGAGGTCGCCGACCCGATGGCGTACGTGAACCTGTGGCTGGCCGACGTCGGCGGCACCGTCGACCCGCAGCGGGCCGCCGCCTGGCTGGACTGGTTCGACGCGCACAAGATCGAGGCGGTCGGGTTCGGCATCGTCTCGCTGCGCCGGGGCGGCCACGACGACCCGGTGGTCCGGGTGGAGGACCTGCGGCAGCGGGTGGAGCCGCCGCTGGGCGACCGGATCGCCGACTGGTTCGACCGCCAGGACTGGCTGCGGGTACGCGACACCGACGGGCTGCTCGCGCAGCGGTACCGGGCCGCCGACGGCCTCCAGCTCCGGCAGGAGGCGACCATGGGTGACGAGGGCTGGGCGGTGGACCGGCAGGTGCTCGTCATGCCGCACGGGCTGCGGTGGAGCGAGGAGATCGACCCGCTGGTGCTGGCCCTGGTGGGCGGCGCGGACGGGAAGCTGCCGCTGCGGGACCAGCTCGCCCTGCTCGCCGCCGCGCACGACGTCACGGTCGACGAGCTGGCCGAGGCGGCCGGGCCGATCGTGGCGCACCTGGTGGAACGCGGCGTCATCGAGCCGGTGGCCGGCTGATGCGGGCGGTGGTGCAGACCGTCGACCGGGCCAGTGTCACCGTCGACGACGAGGTGGTCGGCGCGATCACCGACGGCCTGCTGGTGCTGCTCGGGGTGACCCACACGGACACCCCGCAGGTGGCCGAGACCATGGCCCGCAAGCTGCACGAGCTGCGCATCCTCGACGGCGACCGGTCGGCCGCCGACACCGGCGCCCCGCTGCTGGTGGTCAGCCAGTTCACCCTGTACGGCGACGCCCGCAAGGGACGCCGCCCGAGCTGGACCGCCGCCGCCCCCGCCGAGGTCGCCGAGCCCCTGGTCACCGCCGTGGTCGAGGCGCTGCGCGCCCGGGGCGCGACGGTCGAGACCGGCCGCTTCCGCACCCACATGCTCGTCGACAGCCGCAACGCAGGCCCCCGCACCCTCCTCCTAGACCTCTAGGGCGTGTGTCGAAGTCGGTGGTGGCGCCTGAAATGGTGTGACCGTTCGGCGTGT
>NZ_LRQV01000040.1 GCF_001567585.1 Micromonospora rosaria | reverse complement strand
ACGCCGACCGGGCCGGGTCCGGGCCGGTCCGGTTCGACGCCGACCGGGCCGGGTCCGGGCCGGTCCGGTTCGACGCCGACCGGGCTGCCTCTGGCCCGGTCCTGTTCGACGCGGTGCTCTTCGACCGGGACGGCACGCTGATCGAGGACGTGCCGTACAACGGTGACCCGGAGCGGGTGCGGCCGGTGCCGGGGGCCCGTGCGGCGCTGGACCGGCTGCGGGCGGCAGGGCTGCGCCTCGGGGTGGTGAGCAACCAGTCGGGGCTGGCCCGGGGGTACTTCTCGGCCGGGGACCTGGCGCGGGTCAACGCCCGGGTCGAGGAACTGGTGGGACACGTCGACACCTGGCAGGTCTGCCCGCACGACGACACCGACGGGTGCGGCTGCCGCAAGCCCGCACCGGGGCTGGTCTGGGCGGCGGCCCGGGACCTGGGCACCGTCCCGGCGCGCTGCGTGCTGGTCGGCGACATCGGCCGGGACATGGTGGCCGCCGGTGCGGCGGGCGCCACCGGTCTGCTGGTGCCGACGCCGGTGACCCGGCCGGTCGAGGTGGCCGCCGCCGGGTGGGTGGCCGCCGACCTGCCGTCGGCGGTGGCGCAGATCCTCGACCGGCAGCGGTCGGTCACCGGGCCGTCCCGGGGTCGCGCCGGCACGGTGCTGGTGGCGCGCAGCGACTCCGCCGGGGACGTCCTGGTCACCGGGCCGGCGATCCGGGCGGTGGCGGCGCGTGCCGACCGGGTGGTGCTGCTGTGCGGGCCGCGCGGCCGGGCGGCGGCGGAGCTGCTGCCCGGGGTGACCGACGTCGTCGAGCACGCGCTGCCCTGGATCGACCCGGCCCCGGACCCGGTGGACCCGGCCGGAATGACCGCCCTGGTCGACCGGCTGCGCCGGATCGGCGCGGACGAGGCGGTCGTCTTCACCAGCTACCACCAGTCCGCGCTGCCCCTGGCCCTGCTGCTGCGGCTGGCCGGGGTCGGCCGGGTCAGCGCGATCAGTGACGACTACCCGGGCAGCCTGCTCGACGTGCGGCACCGGGTGCCGACCGGCGTGCCGGAGCCGGAACGGGCGCTCTCGCTGGCCGCCGCGGCCGGGTTCCCGCTGCCACCGGGGGACCAGCCGGCGCTGCGCATCCGGCCGCCCGCCGCCGGGGACGGGCCGCCCCGGCCGTACCTGGTCGTGCATCCCGGGTCGGCGGCCGGCGCGCGGGCCTGCCCGCCGGAGCTGGCGGCCCGGATCGTCCGGTCGCTCGCCTCGGCCGGCCACCGGGTCCTGGTCACCGGGGGGCCGGGCGAGCGGGACCTGACCGCCCGGGTGGCCGGCAGCGCCGGGGTGGACCTCGGCGGCCGGACCGGGATCGGGGACCTCGCCGCCCTCATCTCCCGGGCCGACGCGCTGGTCGTCGGGAACACCGGGCCGGCGCACCTGGCCGCCGCGCTCGGCGTACCGGTGGTCAGCCTCTTCGCCCCGACGGTCCCGTACGGCCAGTGGGGGCCGTGGCGGGTGCCCGCCGTCCGGCTCGGCGACCCGACCGCGCCCTGCCGGGACACTCGGGCGGCGGCCTGTCCCGTCCCCGGCCACCCCTGCCTGACCGGCATCGACCCGGCCGACGTGGTCGACGCGGTACGCCTGCTCGGCGTGCCGGTGCCCGGCCCCCGCCCGACCGCCCCCGCCACCGTGCCGCCGGCCGGTCCGGCGTCGGGCGGGCCGGCCCACCGGCGGGCCGGACAGGTCTCCACCAGCGGCGGGGGTGGCCGATGAACGTCCTGCTCTGGCACGTGCACGGCTCCTGGACCACGGCCTTCGTGCACGGCCGGCACCGGTACCTGATCCCCACCACGCCCGACCGGGGCCCGTACGGTCTCGGCCGGGCCCGCACGTACCCGTGGCCGGCCAGCGCCGTCGAGGTCGGCCCGGCGGAGCTGCGGGCCGCCCCGGTGGACGTGGTGCTGCTCCAACGGCCGGAGGAGGTGGAGCTGGTCGAGCGGTGGACCGGTCGCCGGCCCGGCCGGGACCTGCCGGCGATCTACGTCGAGCACAACACGCCGAAGGAGGGGAACGTCCCGAACTCCCGGCACCCGATGGCCGACCGGGACGACCTGCTGGTCACCCACGTCACCCACTGCAACGACCTGTTCTGGGACACCGGCCGGACCCGCACCACGGTCGTCGAGCACGGCGTGGTCCCGCCGCGCGTGCAGTGGAGCGGGGACCTGGACCGGCTCGCCGTGGTCATCAACGAGCCGGTCCGCCGGTGGCGGGTCACCGGCACCGACCTGCTGCCCCGGTTCGCCGCCGTCGCCCCGCTCGACGTGTACGGCCTCGGCGTGGCCGGCCTGGCCGCCCACCTCGGTCTCCCCGAGGAGCGGGTGACCAGCCACGACGACGTGCCCCAGGCCCGGATGCACGCGGAGCTGGCCCGGCGGCGGGCGTACCTGCACCTGTGCCGGTGGACCTCGCTGGGGCTGAGCCTGATCGAGGCGATGTCCATGGGGATGCCGGTGGTCACCCTGGCCGCCACCGAGGCGGTCCGGGCGGTCCCCCCGCAGGCGGGGGCCCTGTCCACCCGCGTCGACGACCTGCTGGAGGCCGCCCGGCGGCTCATCGCCGACCCGGCGGTGGCCCGGCGGGCGGGCGCCGAGGCCCGCGCGGCCGCGCGGGCCCGCTACGGCCTGGACCGTTTCCTCGCGGACTGGGACCGGCTGCTGGAGGAGGAAGTATGCGCATTGCGATGATCTCGGAGCATGCCAGCCCTCTCGCCGTCCTCGGCGGCGAGGACGCCGGCGGCCAGAACACGCATGTCGCGGAGCTCTCCGCCGCGCTCGTCGCCGCCGGCCACGACGTCCGCGTCTACACCCGCCAGGACGCCGTCGACCTGCCGGTGACGGTCCGCAGCCCGGACGGCTACGACGTGCTGCACGTACCGGCCGGGCCGGCCGAGCCGCTGGCCAAGGACGCGCTGCTGCCGCACATGGCCCCGTTCAGCCGCTGGCTGGCCGACCGTTGGCGGGGCGGCGACTGGGTGCCCGAGGTGGTCCACGCGCACTTCTGGATGAGCGGGCTGGCCGCCCTGACCGCCGCCCGGCAGGTCGGGGTGCCGGTGGTGCAGACGTACCACGCGCTGGGCACGGTCAAGCGCCGGTACCAGGGGGTGCAGGACACCAGCCCGGCCCGCCGGGTGGCCTACGAGCGGGAACTCGGCCGCTCGGTGGACCGGGTGATCGCCCAGTGCTCCGACGAGGTGGGCGAACTGGTCCGCCTCGGGGTGCCCCGGTCCCGGATGACGGTGATCCCGTCCGGGGTGAACCTGGGCACCTTCGCCCCGCTCGGCCCGGCCGCCGAGATCGATCCCGACCGGCCCCGGGTGCTCACCGTCGGGCGGCTGGTGGAGCGCAAGGGGTTCCAGACCGTCATCCGGGCGATGGAACTGGTCCCCGACGCCGAGTGCGTGGTGGTGGGCGGCCCGCCGGCCGGGCTGCTGGAGTCCGACCCGTACGCCCGCCGGCTGCGGGCGCTGGCCGGCTCGTGCGGGGTGGCCGACCGGGTCCGGCTGGTCGGGGCGGTGCCCCGGGAGGAGATGGGCCGCTGGTACCGCTCCGCCGACGTGCTGGTCGCCGCCCCCTGGTACGAGCCGTTCGGGTTGACCCCGCTGGAGGCGATGGCCTGCGGCATCCCGGTGGTCGGCACCGCGGTCGGCGGCATCCGGGACACCGTCGTCGACGGGGTCACCGGGGACCTGGTGCCGGCCCGCGACCCGAGGGCCCTCGGCGAGGCGATCGACCGGCTGCTCACCGACCGGATCCGCCGGTTCGCGTACGCCACGGCGGCGCTGGAGCGGGCCCGCCGCTGCTACTCCTGGGCGACGGCCGCCGAGCGGCTGGCCGAGGTGTACCACGAGGTGGCCACGGTACGCCGGCCGACCCGGGTGGTGGCCTGATGCGGCGTACCCCCGTCCGGCCCGGCCCGGCCGGCTCGCCCGACCCGCTGGACGGCGCGCCGGGAGCCGGGCGGAACCTGCTCGACGAGCACCTGGCGCACCTGGCCGCCGCGCTGCTGCCGTACCGGGAGTCGGCCGGCTTGCTGGCCCGGTGGGGGGTCGACCTGGCCCGGCACCTCGGTCTCGGCGGGCGGCTGCTGGTCGCCGGGAACGGGGGCAGCGCCGCCGAGGCCCAGCACCTCACCGCCGAACTCGTCGGCAAGCTGCGCGACGACCGGGAGCCGCTGTCCGCGATCGCCCTGCACGCGGAGACCTCCGCGGTGACCGCGATCGCCAACGACTACGGGTACGAGCAGGCGTTCGCCCGTCAGGTCCGGGCGCACGGGCGGCCCGGGGACGTCCTGCTGCTGATGTCCACCAGCGGCAGCAGTCCGAACCTGATCACCGCCGCCCGCGCCGGGCGGGACACCGGACTGCGCTGCTGGGCGTTCACCGGTCCCACCCCCAACCCGCTGGCCGACGCCTGCCACGAGACCCTCGCCATCGACTCCCCGGACAGTCAGGTGGTGCAGGAGCTGCACCTGGTCTCCACGCACCTGCTCTGCGAGTACGTCGACCGGGCGCTGCCGGCGGTGCGGGCCGCCCGGTCCGGGCTGCTGGCCGTCGGCGACACCGCCCCGGCCGGCACCGCCCCGGCCGACACCGCCCCGGCCGGCACCGCCCCGGCCACCGGCCCGGGCCCGGTCGGCGCGGAGGCCGTACCGGCCGGCCTGGCGGCGGGCGCGGCGGCGGTACCGGTCGACCTGACGCCGGGCGCGACGGCGGAGCCGGCCGGTGGGGCGCCGGGTCGGGCCGGCGCACCGGTCAATGCGGGGGACGAGCCGGCCGGGGCCGGTCCGGTGCGGACCGGGGTCGAGGTGGTGGTGGAGGGCCGGCCGGCGGACCGGGGTACGCGGCCGGCGGACCGGGGTACGCGAGGGAGGCGATCGTGACGGGACCCGTGGTGGTGGTCGGGGACACCCTGCTGGACCGGGACGTGGAGGGGGTGGTGAACCGGCTCTGTCCGGACTCCCCGGTGCCGGTGCTCGACGAGACCGCGTCCGTCGACCGGCCCGGCGGCGCGGGCCTGGCCGCGGTCTTCGCCGCCGCCCAGGGCGCCGAGGTGGCCCTGGTCACGGCGCTCGCCGACGACGCCGGTGGGGCCCGGCTCAGCAGCCTGCTCACCGCCGCCGGAGTGCAGGTGTACCCGCTGTCGCTGGCCGGGGCGACCGCGGAGAAGATCCGGCTGCGGGCCCGGGGGCGGGTGCTGCTGCGGCACGACCGGGGCGGCGGGGCGCAGGAGCCGGGACATCCCGGCGAGGCGGTGCTCCGGCTGATCGCCGTCGCCGGTGCGGTGCTGGTGAGCGACTACGGGCGCGGTGTCGCCCGGCACCCGGCGCTGCGGGCCGCGCTCGCCGCGACCCGCGCGCCGGTGGTCTGGGATCCGCACCCCCGGGGCCCGGCCCCGGTGCCCGGGGTGCGCCTGGCCACGCCGAACGAGGCGGAGGCCCGCGAGTTGGCGAAGGTCGCGCCCGGCGGCTCCCGGCTCGCCACCGCCTCCCGCGCGGCCCAGGGCCTGCGGGAACGGTGGCGGGCCGGCGCGGTCGCGGTGACCCTCGGCGGCGACGGCGCGCTGCTGAGCCACGCCGGCTCGACCCCGCTGATGGTGCCCACCCCGGCCAGCGCGGAGGGGGACACCTGCGGCGCCGGCGACCGGTTCGCGGCCACCGCCACCATCGCCCTGGCCCAGGGCGCCCTGGTCTCCGAGGCGGTGCAGCGGGCGGTGGCGGAGGCCTGCGCGTACGTGGCGGGCGGGGGTGTGGCCGGCGCGTTGCCGGCCCCGGCCCGACCGGCGCCACCCCCGGACCGGCCCGGTACGCCGCTGGCCGTCGGGGACCGCGTCGGCGTCGGCCCGGCCGCCGCCGTGGCGGCGCGGGTACGCGCGGCCGGCGGTACCGTCGTGGCCACCGGCGGTTGCTTCGACCTGCTGCACGCCGGTCACGTGGCGACCCTGCAGGCGGCCCGCCACCTCGGTGACTGCCTGATCGTCTGCCTCAACTCCGACGCCAGTGTGGCGGGGCTGAAGGGCGCCGACCGCCCGGTGGTGTCCCAGGCCGACCGGGCCCGGCTGCTCACCGCGTTGAGCTGTGTCGACGCCGTGCTGGTCTTCGACGAGTCGACCCCGCACGCGGCGCTGTCCTGGCTGCGCCCCGACGTGTGGGTCAAGGGTGGCGACTACGCCACCGGGGCGGGCGACGAACCGGCCCTGCCCGAGGCCGACATCCTGCGCCGGTGGGGCGGGCACACGGTGGTGGTGCCGTACCTCGACGGGCGCTCCACCACCGACCTGATCGCCGCGGCGCGCTCCGGCGGCGGCCGGGAGCCGGGCCTGTCGACGACGCCGGCCCGCCCGAGCGTGGGGCGGACCCGGTGAGCGCGCCCCCCGGGGCCGGGCCGACGGTGCTGGTCACCGGCGGGTCCAGCGGGCTCGGCGCGGCGGTGGTCACCGCCGTGGCGCGCTCCGGTGGCCGGCCGCTGGTGCTCGACCGGCGTCCGCCCGGGGACGGGGTGCCGTGGGTGGAGTGCGACCTCGCCGACACGAGGGCCGCCGAGGAGGGCACCCGGCGGCTGGCCGAGCGCTCCGGCGGCCTGGACGCCGTGGTCACCGCCGCCGGGACGGACGTGCCCGGCAAGCTCGCCGACCTGCCCCGGGAGACCTGGGAGCGGATCGTCGCCGTCGACCTGCTGGCCACCGCCGCCGTGATCCGGGCCGCGCTGCCGTTCCTGGAGCACGCCCGGGGCAGCATCGTCACCGTCGCCTCCACGCTCGGCGTGAAGGCGGTCGCCGACGCCACCGCGTACTGCGCGGCGAAGTTCGGCGTGGTCGGGTTCACCCGGGCCCTCGCCGCCGAACTCGCCGGCTCGGTCGGGGTGACCCTGCTGATCCCCGGCGGGATGCGGACCGCGTTCTTCGACGACCGGGACGCGCAGTACCGCCCCGGCCCGGACGCGGCGCTCAACGAGCCGGCCGACGTGGCGGCGGCGGTCCTGTTCGCGCTCTCCCAGCCGCCCGGGTGCGCGGTCCGGGAGATGGTGGTCTGCGCCGAGCAGGAGTCGTCGTACCCGTGATCCTGGTGCTGCGGGCCCTCGGCGTCGGCGACCTGGCCACGGCGGTGCCGGCGCTGCGCGGGCTGCGGGCCGCGTACCCCGGTCGGGAGCTGGCGGTGGCCGTGCCCGGCTGGCTGGCCCCGCTGGTCGACCTGGTCGGCGGCGTCGACCGGACGGTCCCGCTGGACGGCCTCGACGCGGCCCCGGCCTGGCCCGGCCCGGCACCGGCGCTCGCGGTCAACCTGCACGGCCGGGGCCCCCGGTCGCACCGGCTGCTCGCCGCGACCGGCCCGGGTCGGCTGCTCGCCTTCCGCTGCCCCGAGGCCGGGCACGACGCCGGGCCGGCGTGGGACGCCACGGAGCACGAGGTGCACCGCTGGTGCCGGCTGCTGCACTGGTACGGCATCCCGGCCGACCCCGCCGACCTGACGTTGCGCCGGCCGCCCGGCACCGAACCGCCGGCCGGGGTCACCGTCGTGCACCCCGGTACGAAGATCGCGGCGAAGCGCTGGCCGGCGGCCCGCTTCGCGGCCGTCGCCGCCGCGCTGGCCGACCGGGGGCACCGGGTGGTGGTGACCGGGTCGGCGGGGGAGCGGGAGCTGGCCGGCCGGGTGGCGCGGCGGGCGGGCCTGCCGGCCGGGTCGGTACTGGCCGGGCGGACCGACCTGGCCGGGCTCGCCGCCCTCGTCGCCGACGCCCGGCTGGTGGTCAGCGGCGACACCGGGATCGCCCACCTCGCCACCGGCTACGGCACCGCCTCGGTGGTCCTCTTCGGGCCGGTGCCGCCGGAGCGCTGGGGGCCGCCGCCGGAACGACCCTGGCACCGGGCGTTGCACGTCGCGCCGGCGAGTGGCGCGGCCGGCGGCGGGGTAGGAACCGATCCACGGCTGGCGGCGCTGCGGGTCGAGGAGGTCCTGGCCGCCGTGGACGAGGTGGAACGGGCGGTGCGTGGGTCCGGTGCGGTTGCGGCGTAGCGATCCGGGCAGACCGGGGTACGGGCGACGGCGGCGCGGCCGGGGCTGGGCCTTCCTCGACCCGTCCGGCGCCCCGGTGCGCGCCCCCGACGAGCTGACCCGGCTGCGGGAGCTGGTCGTCCCGCCGGCCTGGCGGGACGTCTGGATCTCGCCGTACCCGAACGGGCACATCCAGGCCACCGGCATCGACGCCGCCGGCCGCAAGCAGTACCTGTACCACCCCGAGTGGCGGCGCCGGCAGGACGAGGCGAAGTTCGACCACGTCCTGGAGGTGGCCCGGCGCCTGCCGGACCTGCGCGACCGGGTGGCGCGGGACCTGGACGGCCGGGGGCTCGGCCGGGAGCGGGTGCTGGCCACGGTGGCCCGGCTGCTGGACATGGGGACGTTCCGGATCGGCAGCACGCAGTACGCGGCCGGCGACGACCCCACGTTCGGGGTGGCGACGCTGCGCCCCGAGCACGCCCGTTCCCGGCGCGGGTGCGTGGTCCTGGAGTTCCCCGCCAAGGGCGGCGTCGAGCAGGTCCGCCGGATCGACGACCCGCAGTTGTGCCGGGTGCTGGTCGACCTGCGTCGGCGGCGTCGGGCGGCGGAGCAGCTCTTCGGCTACTGGGACGGCCGGACCTGGCGGGACGTGCGCAGCGACGAGGTCAACGGGTACCTGCGCGTGGCCAGCGGTGGGGAGATGACCGCCAAGGACTTCCGGACCTGGCACGCCACCGTGCTGGCCGCGACCGCACTGGCCACCGCCGACCGGCCGCGCTCGGCGACGGCCCGCCGCCGGGCGGTGGCCGCGGTAATGCGCGAGGTCGCCGACCTGCTCGGCAACACCCCGACGGTGGCGCGGACGTCCTACGTCGACCCCCGGATCGTCGACCTGTACCACGACGGGGTGGTGGCGCAGGTGGTGGCGGGCGCGCCCCGGGCGGCGGCGGAGCGCTCGGTGCTCGCCCTGCTGACCGATGCGTGACGTGGCGGGGCGTGACGTGGCGGGGCGGGGAGAGCGGGCCGGGGCGGGGAGAGCGGGCCGGCGGGCGGCGGGCGGGCGGGGGAGCGGGGCCGCACGGTCGACCGGGCGGGCCGCCCACCGACGCTCGTCGGTGGACGCCTCGCCACGGTCCCCCGTTCACGGCCGGTCCCGGTACCGGTGCCGGCACCCGACCGGCCGTGTCGGGACCAGTCTGCCGGTGCCGGGTTGACGATGGATGCCGAGGTGTTGACCGTCCGTGACGCATCGCGCCGCTGACCGCGCCACCGCGCGCCGCCGCCCGCCCGGTTGGTGCGGCCGGGAGCAGTCTCCGGCGGACGACGTCCCGGCTGGCAGCCCTGTCGACCCGTGACCCGGCTCAGCCGCCGGGGCGGTCGCGGACCAGCGCGGCGACGCCGTCGAGGATGCGGTCCAGCCCGAACCGCCACTCCGCGTCCAGCTCCTCGTCGTCGCCGTCCTGCGCCGCCTCGGCCATCAGCCGGCGCAGCTCGGGGTACGGCCCGGTGCGGGTCAGCCGTTCGAGTTGCCGCCAGTAGCGTTCCCCGGCCTCGTCCGGGGTGACGCCGCTGCCGACCGCCGCCTCGGCCATGTCGAGGGTGAGCGAGGCCCAGGTCCGGGCGTACCCGCTGAGCAGCAAGATCGTGGAGAGCCGGGCGGTGCCGCGCAGGTCGGTGTCGCGCAGCGCGGCCAGCCCCTGCTCCAGCCAGCGCACCTGGTTGGGGCCCATCGGGGGGCCGCCGACCGGGACGTGCCGGACCCAGGGGCGGCGGCGGATCCGGGCGAGCAGTTCGGTGGCCCAGTGGGCGAGCGCCGGTCGCCACCCGGCGTCGGGGTCGAGGGGGTCCGGCGGGCCGCCGTAGGCGGTGTCGAGCATCAGGTCGAGCAGGTCGCTCTTGGTCGGCACGTACCGGTACAGGGACATGGTCGCCACGCCGACCTCCCCGGCGACCCGGCTCATCGACACGGCGGCCAGGCCCTCGCTGTCGGCGACGGCGATGCCGGCCGCGACCACCTGCTCCAGGGTCAGGCTCCGCCGTGGGCCCTTGCCGGGGCGCTCCCGCAGCCCCCAGGCCAGTTCGATGCCCTCGGGCAGCTCCACGTCCGCGTCGCTCATCCGCACCTCTCGTCCTCGCTTGACCGTCATCCTAACTTCTGCGTACGGTGTAAGCAGTACAGCGTATGTGGTACGCAGAACACGGAGGGTGAGGAATGACATCAGCCCCGGCGGTGGAGGCCGTCGAGCTACGCAAGTCCTACGGAACGGCCGTCGTGCTGGACGGCCTGACGCTGCGGGTGGCCCGGGGGAGCGTCCGGGCGCTGCTCGGGCCGAACGGGGCCGGCAAGACGACCACCGTCCGTATCCTGACCACGCTCACCGCCCCGGACGGCGGCGCGGCCCGGATCGACGGGTACGACGTGGTCCGCGAGCGGCGGCAGGTCCGCTCCCGGATCAGCCTGGCCGGTCAGTACGCGGCCGTGGACGAGGAGCAGACCGGGGTGGAGAACCTGCGGATGATGGGCCGGCTGGCCGGGCTGGGGCGGGCCGACGCCCGGCGGCGGGCCGCCGACCTGCTCGACCGCTTCGATCTCGGCGCGGCCGGTGGACGGCGGGTCGCCGGCTACTCCGGTGGCATGCGCCGCCGGCTCGACCTGGCCGCCAGTCTGGTCGGCGAGCCCTCGGTGATCTTCCTCGACGAGCCGACGACCGGGCTGGACCCGCGCAGCCGCCAGGCGCTCTGGACGGTCATCGCGGACCTGGCCCGGGGCGGCACGACGGTGCTGCTCACCACGCAGTACCTGGAGGAGGCCGACCAGCTCGCCGACACCGTCTCGGTGCTGGACGGCGGCCGGCTGGTCGCCGAGGGCAGCCCCGCCGAGCTGAAGGAGCGGTTCGGCGCGCAGCGGCTCGACCTGCGGCTGCGCGACCACGCCAGCCTCGTCGAGGCCCGCGCCCGGCTCGGCACCCGGGTGGTGCACCACGATCCGGGTCGGCTGGAGGTGGGGGTGGCCACCGACGGCAGCGCCCCGCACATCCGGGACCTGCTCGACGAGGTGGACCCCGCCCGGCGCACGGTCGTCCGGTTCACCGTCCGGGGCGCCACCCTCGACGACGTCTTCCTGGCCCTGACCGGCCACCCGGCCGCGCCGGCCGCCACCCGACCGGAGGTGACCAATGTCTGAGCTGGTCGCGAAGGGCCCGACGGCCTGGTCCGCGCGGAACGGGGGCCCGACCGGGCCGGACGGTACGGCACGGGGCGTACCGTCCGGCCCGGCCCGGGGCGGGTCGGCGGCGGTCCGGGCGCTGGTCCTGGTCGCCCGCTGCGTCCGGCTGTCCCGGCGCAACGCGGACGCCCTGCTCATGTCGCTGCTGCTGCCGGTCATGCTGATGCTGATCTTCGTGTACCTGTTCGGCGGCGCGATCGACACCGGCACCCGGTACGTCACCTACGTGGCGCCCGGGGTGCTGATCCTCTGCGCCGGCTTCGGCGCGGCGGGTACGGCGGTGAGCGTCACCACCGACCTGGCCAACGGCGTCATCGACCGGTTCCGGACGCTGGACGTCGGGCCGGTGGCGATCCTCGGCGGGCACGTCGTCGCCAGCATCGTGCGCAACAGCGTCTCCACCGTGCTGGTGCTGGCGGTGGCGGTGGGCATCGGCTTCCGGCCGGCCGTCGAACCGCTGCGCTGGCTGGCCGCCGCCGGGCTGCTGCTGTTGTTCCTGCTGGCGATCTCCTGGCTCTCCGCGACCTTCGGGCTGCTCACCCGGACCCCGGAGGCGGCCGGCGGGTTCACCTTCGTGGTGATGTTCCTGCCCTACCCGAGCAGCGCGTTCGTGCCGGTGGAGACCATGCCGACCTGGCTGCACGGGTTCGCCGAACACCAGCCGGTCACCCCGGTCATCGAGTCGCTGCGGGCCCTGCTGCTCGGCACCCCGCCGGGCAGCGCCCCCCTCCAGGCGGTCGCCTGGTGCCTGGCCCTGCTGGCGCTCGCGGTGACCGCCTCCGCCGTCCTCTTCCCCCGCCGCGTCCGCTGAAGGTGTAAGGAGGGGCCCCTTATTAACAGACGTCTGTTAATAAGGGGCCCCTCCTTACACCTCAGTCGTTGAGGGTCTGGGCGAGGCGGTCGCGGAACTGGCGCTCCGAGGCGCTGATCTGGTCGCCGCCGAGGCCGAGCAGCCCGCCGGTGGCGGCGGCCCCGACCACCTGGTCGGCGATCTCCACCAGCCAGTGCTTGTACGCCCCGGCCTCGCCCTCGTCCACCTTCGCGGCCAGCAGCGCGGCGGCCTGGGCCGACCGGGCCAGCACGTCGTCGATCAGGGCCGCCGGGTCGGCGGGGGCGACGACCGGCAGCTCCGCACCGGCCTCCGGGTCCCCGACCCGGGCCACGACCTCCCCGGCGACCGCCGCGACCAGCGGGCTGGCCGACTCCCGGCCGGCGGCGATGCCCTCCAGCCCGGCCGCGCTCTCGGCCCTGGTCCGGCGGCTGCCGTCGGACTCGGCGGCGCTCGCCGCGCTCAGCACCGACTGCGGCAGGCCGACCAGCAGGCCCCACTCCTCGTCGGAGAAACCGAACCCGGTGTACGCCGGCTGTTCGATCACGACAACGCCCCTCTCAGCTGTGTCGACACGCGGAAGAACCCGGAGCCCTGCGGACGGCTGCGCGTGGCGGGCGGCCACCCCGGGCGCGGGCCCGGCTCAGGCTAGCCGAGCGTCAGCAGGCTCTGTTCGGACACCACGCGCACGGACAACGTCTTGTACCCGACCTCGTCGAAGAGAACCGTCATCCGGTCGTCCTCGTAGCTGAGCACCATGCCGGAGCCCCACTCGGGATGCCGGACCTGGCTGTGCACCGGGAACGGGCCGCCCGCGCCGTCGTCGGCCACGCTGGTCCCGGCGTGGCAGTTGTCGCAGTGCCCGCACACCTGGGCCATCTGCTCGCCGAAGTAGGCCAGCAGCGACTGCCCCCGGCACCCGGAGGTCTCCGCGAAGGCGCGCATCATGTCGGTCCGGGACCGGGTCACGCTCTGCTGGCGTTCCGCCTCGGCCAGGGCTGCTGCCGCCGCGTCGGCCGGCTGCGGGCCGTACCGGGGCGCGCCGATCCGCTGGCCCCGGCGGGGCTCGACCGCGCCGACCTGCTCCAGCAGCCCGAGCAGGTGACCGAGCTTGCGGGGGCCGAGACCGGTGGCGGCGCGCAGGTCCTTGCGGGTGGTCGGCCGGCTGCGGATCAGGGCGGCCAGTTGGTGCAGCTCGTCGCGGTCCGGCAGGCCACCGCTGAAGTACCGTTGCAGCCCGACGTCCTCGGCCTGCCAGAGCAGCAGGACCCGGGCCGGCTGACCGTCGCGGCCGGCGCGGCCGATTTCCTGGAAGTAGCTGTCCGGCGAGTCGGGCAGCGCCATGTGCACCACCCAGGCGATGTTCGGCTTGTCGATGCCCATGCCGAACGCCGAGGTGGCCACCATGATCGGCACCTGGTCGGCGAGGAACGCCTCGTGCAGCTGGGCGCGGGCCCCGGTCGCCATCCCACCGTGGTAGAACTGCGCCGGGAAGCCGGCGTCGGTGAGCCGCGCGGCCAGCTCCTCGGCGGAGCGCCGGGTCGGCACGTAGATGATGCCGAGGCGTTCGTCGTCGCGCAGCAGCGCGACCAGCCGCCGCCACCGGTAGTCCTCGGTGGGGCAGTGCGCGACCTCCAGGAAGAGGTTCGGTCGGTCCAGCCCGGAGACCACCACCTCGGCGTCGCGCAGCCGCAGCCGGGCGATGATGTCGTCGCGGACCGGGGGAGACGCGGTGGCGGTCAGGGCGACCACGGGCGGGCGGCCGATGCCCTCGATGAGGTGCCCCAGGGCCAGGTAGTCGGGGCGGAAGTCGTGCCCCCACGCCGAGATGCAGTGCGCCTCGTCGATCGCGACCAGCGCCGGCTCCAGGTCCCGTACCTCGGCCAGCCGGTCCGGGTTGGCGAGCTGCTCCGGGGTGATGAAGAGGAACTCGGCGCGGCCCTCGCGGATCTCGGCGACCGCCTCGGCCTGCTGGGCGGCGGACTCGTCGGAGCTGATCCGCACCGCCCGCAACTCGGGGCGCTGCCGCTCGTTGAGCGCCGCGATCTGGTCCTGTTGCAGCGCCAGCAGCGGGGAGATGACCACCGTCGGCCCCGGGATCAGGCTGGCCGGGATCTGGTAGATCGCGGACTTGCCGGCGCCGGTGGGGAGCACCACCAGGGCGTCCCGGCGCTTCATCACCGCCCGCATGGCGGCGAGCTGGTGGGGCCGCAGCCGCGTCCAGCCGAACAGGCTGCGCGCCGCGCGGCGCAGGGTCGTGGAGTGGGTCGACAGCTTCATCGAGGACCGGAGGTACCCGACGCCTCCGGCGGCGAAACCGTCGACCGGTATCGATCCGCCCGCACCGGGCACTGTGGACGGCGTACCCGATCATGGGCGCATGACGATGGCGGGCGACCCGGCCGGGCGGGCCGACGGACGGCGACCGGACGCGACGCGGACGAACCGGTGGCTGGTCGCCACGGCGGCCGGGGTTCTGGTGGCGTGGGCGGCGCTGCGGATCGGCGGGGAACCGCCCGACCTGACGGCGCGGCTGACGGTTCATTCGGTGCCGTACGCGCTGGCCCTGGCCGCCCTGGTCGGCGTGGTCACCGGCATGGACGCCCGGAAACGGTCGGCGGCCCTCGCCGTGGTCACGGGGACGTCGGGGACGGCCGCCTTCCGGGCCGGTCCGCACCGGACGCTCGGCTGGTTCAGCGTCGTGCTCCTGATGAGCTTCGGCACTCTGGTCGTCGGGCCGGTCGACCAGTGGGCCGAGGCCAGCGCCGAGGGGTTGTCCTGGTACCTGGGGCAGCTGTACCTGGTCCCGTTCACGGCGCTGTTCGCCGCCGTGCTCGGGGCGCAGGTCGTCGCCGTCGTCCGGGGCCGGACCGGCGTCGGCCTGACCCCGACCGGCGTCGAGGTACGCGAGCCCTTCGGCGCCCGGACGATCCCCTGGGCCGCCCTCGCCCCCGGTACCCCCGGGGCCTGGACCGCCGGCCGGGCGTTGGACCTCGACGTGCGGTACCCGGACCTGGTCACCGGATGGGGACTGCGGTGGGGTTCGCGGCGCTCGCCCCGCATCGGGCTCGACTACGTGAACGTGCACCCGGGTTTCCTCGCCGACGTGCTGCGCCACTACGTCGACCACCCCGACGAGCGGGCCGGCATCGGCACCCCGGCCGGCTACGACCGGCTCCGCCGCGCCCTCGGTGAGGATTCGTGTTAGGAAGGGCCCCTTCCCATCCGTATGCGTTAACAGGGGGCCCTTCCTTACCGCCGGAGGCGGGGGAAGATCTCTCGCTGGTACAGGTCGAACAGGCCCCGGGTGTGCGGGCCGGTGTTGGCCACGTACACCTCGTCGAAGCCGGCCTCGGCGTACTGGTCGATCCGCGCCAGGTGCGCGTCGGCGCTGTTGCCGCAGACGAAGGACTCCCGCATCATCTCCGGCCGGACCAGGTGCGCGGCCTGCTCGAAGTGCCGGGGTGAGGGGAGCACCTGGGACAGTTCCCCGGGCACCCCGGCGTTGGGCCAGCGCTCGTACGCGATCCGGACGCCCTCGTCCTCGCTGTCGGCGTACGCGGCCTTGAAGCCGCCCTGGCAGGGCTTGTCGCCGCCCCCGCCGTCGCGGAACCGGCGGACCAGGTCGCCGTCGGGCATCGTGCTGACGTACCCGTCGCCGATGCGGGCGGCCAGGTCGACGGCCTTCGGGCCGAACCCGGAGACGTAGACCGGTGGGGGCGTCTGCGGCAGCGTGTAGATCCGGGCCTGCTCGACGGTGTAGTGCCGGCCCCGGTGGGTGACGAACCCGCCCCGCCAGAGTTCGCGCAGCACCTCGACGGACTCCTCCAGCATCTCCAGCCGGACCCCCGCACCGGGCCACGCGCCGCCGAGGATGTGCTCGTTGAGCGCCTCGCCGGAGCCGACGCCGAGCACGAAGCGCCCGTCGTGCAGGACCGCGCTGGTCGCCGCCGCCTGCGCGATCACCGCCGGGTGGATGCGGATGGTCGGGCAGGTCACCGCCGTGGTGACCGGTAGCGCGCAGACCTGGCTGAGCGCGCCGATCATCGACCAGACGAACGGGCTCTGCCCCTGCGCGTCCACCCACGGGTGGTAGTGGTCCGAGATCCACAGTGCCTGGAACCCCGCCCGCTCGGCGTCGCGGGCCTGCGCCAGCAGTTCCGCCGGGGCGAACTCCTCGCTGGACAGGAAGTAGCCGATCCTCATCGTTCCCCCTCGCCGGCCCAGGTCGCCCCGCTGCGCCGGGCCCCACCAACGCCGGTACCCCACCCGCCACCCCCCACACCCCCACCCGCTCCCCCCACTCCCCCCACTCCCCCCCACCGCCCCCACCACCTCCCCCGTGATCATGAGGTTGACGGCTCTTCCCCCGGCTTGTCGCAGCGCTAACCCCATGATCAACGCGGCGGAGGCGAGGGGCGGCGCGGCGGGGTGGGCGGGGTGGGGGTCGGTCGGGGCGGGTCAGCGGCGGCCGAACATCGCCCGGATCGCGGCGAACAGGAGCAGCCCGCCGACCACCAGGCCGAGCAGGCGTACGCCCGGGATGTCGGCGGCGCTGGTGGCGTCGGCGAGGGTCGTGGCGTCCATCGTCGAACTGTGTCACGCCGCCGCGCCGGCCGCCACCGGCTAACAGTAAAGTTTCTTGACTATTTGTGGGTGCGGTGTGACCATGGCAGGGCCCCGCAGGTGGTCGACCCGCGGGAACGGCAGGAGACGGGGGTACGCGCACCGCATGAGCGAGTGGATCGTCCAGTCCGGCGCGGTACCGGCCCGCGCCGGCCACGGAGAGGTGTCGGCATGAGTGCTCCGGCGAACGGCCTCGACGCCCTGGCGGCGGCCGTCCTGCAACCCGGCTTCGTCGGCACCACCCCGCCGCCCTGGGTCTGCCGGTGGCTCGGCGAGGGACTCGGCGCGGTGGTGCTCTTCGCCCGCAACGTGGTCGATCCGGACCAGGTCGCGGCGCTCACCGCCGGCCTGCGCGCCGAGCGCCCGGACGTGCTCGTCGCGATCGACGAGGAGGCCGGCGACGTCACCCGGTTCGAGTCCGCCCGGGGCAGTTCCCGGCCGGGCAACCTGGCGCTCGGCGTGGTGGACGACCCGGCGCTGACCGAGGAGGTGGCCCACGACCTCGGCACCGAGCTGGCCGCCGCCGGCATCACCCTGAACTTCGCCCCCGACGCGGACGTCAACTCCAACCCGGACAACCCCGTGATCGGGGTACGCGCCTTCGGTGCCGACGCCGACCTGGCCGCCCGGCACACCGCCGCCTGGGTACGCGGGTTGCAGGCCGGCGGGGTGGCCGCCTGCGCGAAGCACTTCCCCGGCCACGGCGACACCCGGGTCGACTCGCACCACGACCTGCCCGCCATCCTCGCCGACCGGGAGCGGCTCGACGCCGTGGAACTGGCCCCGTTCCGGGCGGCGGTGGCCGCCGGGGTGCAGGCGGTGATGACCGGGCACCTGCTGGTGCCGGCCCTCGACCGGGACCTGCCGGCCACGCTCAGCCCCCGGATCCTCGGCACCCTGCTCCGTGACGAACTGGGCTTCCAGGGCGTGGTGGTCACCGACGCGATCGAGATGCGGGCGGTCGCCGGCCGGTACGGCCTGGCCGGGGCGGCGGTCCGGGCGCTGGCCGCCGGGGCCGACGCGATCTGCGTCGGCGGTGAGCACGCCGACGAGGCGACCGCCCGGCACCTGCGCGACGCCATCGTCGCCGCCGTCGCCGCCGGGGACCTGCCCGAGGAACGGCTCGCCGAGGCCGCCAAGCGGGTCGGTCAGCTCGCCGCCTGGAGCACCGCCGCCCGGTCGGCCCGCCCCGGGCCGACCGACCGGCCCGCCGGCGAGAATCCGGTGGGGCTGGTCGCCGCCCGCCGGGCGATCCGGCTGACCGTCGACCGCTCCGGCGCCCTGCCGCTGCCGCTGTCCGGCCCGGCGCACGTGGTGGAGTTCGAGCCGCCGCGCAACATCGCGATCGGGCCGGAGACGCCGTGGGGGCTCGCCGCGCCCCTGGCCGACCTGGTGCCCGGGACCACCGGCGTGCGGTTCGCCGAGTCCGACGTGCCGGCCGACCCGGCCGCCGGGTCGGCCGGCCGGCCGCTGGTCCTCGTCGTCCGTGACCTGCACCGGCACGGGTGGATGCGGGCGGCGGTCGAGCGTGCCCTGGCCGCGCGGCCCGACGCGGTCGTGGTCGAACTGGGCGTACCGGCGCTGGTCGTGGGTCGACTGCACCTGGCCACCCACGGGGCCACCCGGGTCGCCAGCCGCGCGGCCGTCGAACTGCTCACCGGCGCCGGCTGAGCCCCTCGCCGCGCGGGCTCAGCGGGCTCAGGCCCGACCCTGACCACCCCGTCCCCGGCCCCCACCTGATCCGGTGACCATGACGGGGCGGGGGTCACGGGGTGGTGGTGAGCGGGCGGTACTCGGGGTGGCGGTCGACGAAGGCGGCCACGAAGGGGCAGTGGACGACGATCCGGCCGCCCCGGTCCCGGATCTGGTCGAGGGTGGCGCGGATCAACGCGGAGCCGACGCCCTGGTCCTGGAACCGTGGATCGACCTCGGTGTGGGTGAACACCAGCACCTCGCCGCGCGGCTCGTACGTGGTGAACCCGGCCAGCGCGTCGTCGACCAGGATCTCGAAGCGGCGGCGGGCCGGTTCGTCGGTGACCAGGTAACCCACCTGGTCATTGTGGCCCGGTCGTGGTGCCGACGGGCCCGGTTCGGCGGGGATCCATCCGACCGCGCCGACCGGAAGATGATCACGAAGCCTGTCCAGGCTCGCCGGCGTCTCGTACCCTGGGCGGCGTGACGAAGCGACCCGGTACCTTCCCCCGCACCCCCATCCGCCGGGCCGCCGGCCTGCTGGCCGGCCTGGCACTCGGCGTCGCCCTGCTCACCGGATGCAGCTCGGAGGGCGCGTCCACCGACTGTGGGCTGGACCAGTGCACGGTCACCTTCGACCGGGGCGTCGAGGCGAACGCCACCATCCTCGGCATCGAGACC
Organism: Micromonospora rosaria; assembly: GCF_001567585.1. Classification (GTDB taxonomy): domain Bacteria; phylum Actinomycetota; class Actinomycetes; order Mycobacteriales; family Micromonosporaceae; genus Micromonospora; species Micromonospora rosaria. The sequence goes on along the minus strand of NZ_LRQV01000040.1, from coordinate 31,487 downwards.
CGGTTGGTCGGCGCCGAGGGCGACCAGGCGACCGTGGAGATCGCCGGGGAGCGGCTGTCGCTCACCATCGGCCAGCAGGCGACCGAGATCGCCGGCTTCGCCGTCACCCTGGACAGCGTCACCGACGAGCAGGTCAAGATCCGCGTGTCGCGCAATCCGGAGGGCTGACGCCCGCCCCCTGTCACCGCGGGGACCGACGTTTGGGAATCTTCGCATCCGGAGATTGAGGCGCCATGTCTCTCACCCGGAACGCCGAAGCCACCGCCTCCCGTACGGCGAACAGCCGGTGGCTCGAACTCCTCGCCCGGGCCGGATTCATCGGCTACGGGGTCGTACACCTGCTGTTCGCCTGGCTGGCCCTCCAGATCGCCTTCGGCAGCTCGCCGGACGACGGTGACCAGTCGGGTGCCCTGCGCACCCTCGCCGCCCAGCCCATGGGCAAGTTCATCGTCATCGCCATCGGGGTCGGCATGGTCGCCATGGCCCTGTGGCAGGCCACCCAGGCCGCCGTCGGCCACATCAGCGAGCAGGGCAACCGCCGTACCGTCGAGCGGGTGCTCTCGGCCGCCCGGACCCTGGTCTACGGCTGGTTCGCCTTCACCGCCTACCGGGTCGTCTCCAGCGCCTCCTCCTCCAACAGCGCCGACCAGCAGGAGGACATCACCGCCAGGCTGATGGAGTCCACCGGTGGCCGCTGGCTGGTCGGGTTCGTCGGCCTGGTGGTCGCCGGCATCGGCATCGGCCAGGCGATCTACGGCATCAAGAAGAAGTTCGAGAAGAACCTCAAGACCGGTGAGATGAGCGCCAAGACGCGCGAGCTCGCCCGGAAGCTCGGCATGGCCGGGTACGCCGCCCGTGGCTCCGCCTTCGCCGTCGCCGGTGCGCTGGTCGTGGTGGCCGCCGTCACCTACGACCCCGAGAAGGCCCGGGGCCTGGACGCCGCCCTGCGGACCCTGCGGGACCAGCCCTTCGGCACCATTCTGCTCGGCCTCGTCGCCCTGGGCATCGCCGCCTTCGGCGTCTACTGCTTCCTCCAGTCCCGGTACCGCAAGGTCTGATCCGCACTGGTCTGATCTGATCTGGTCGATTCCGGGGGCACCGGGCACCATTGGGCCTTCGTGCTGACATGGCCGCCCAGGTCGGAGGGAGAGGAACTGGTGCAGAACTACCTCACGACGGTCGTCGTCGCGCTCGGCGCGGCGACGGCCGCGTTGGTGCTGGTCGAGGTGGTACACCGGCTGATGCGGCGGTTCGGCCGGCGGTCCCGGCTGCTGATCGAGCTGACCGAGCACGCGCACCGGTCCTTCCAGGTGGCCGCGGTCGTGCTCGCCGTGCAGTTCGCCGTCCGGTTCAGCACCGGGTACGCGGTGGGCACCGGGTGGCGGCAGGTGGTGCTGCACCTGCTGGTGCTCTGCGTGATCGCCAGCACCGCCTGGCTGGTCGCCTCCCTGCTGGTGGTGGTGGAGGACACCGCCCTGGCCCGGTTCCGGGTGGACGTGCCGAACAACCGGCACGCCCGGCGGGTACGGACCCAGGTGGTGATGCTGCGCCGGCTCACCATCGCGGTGATCGTGATCCTCACCGTCGGCGTGATGCTGATGACCTTCCCCGCCGTGCGGGGGGTCGGCGCCGGTGTGCTGACCTCCGCCGGTGTCGCCGGTGTGGTCGCCGCCCTGGCCGCGCAGAGCCTGCTCGGCAACGTCTTCGCCGGTCTCCAGCTCGCCTTCAGCGACGCGGTCCGCCTCGACGACGTGGTGGTCGTGGAGGGGGAGTGGGGCCGGATCGAGGAGCTGACCCTCAGCTACGTGGTGGTGCAGATCTGGGACGACCGCCGGCTGGTCCTGCCCACCTCCTACTTCACCAGCACCCCCTTCCAGAACTGGACCCGCACCGAGGCGGCGGTGCTCGGCACCGCCATGTTCGACGTCGACTGGTCGGTGCCGGTGCAGGCCATGCGGGAGGAACTGCGCCGGGTGGTGGAGGGCAGCGACCTGTGGGACGGGCGGGTCTGCGTCCTGCAGGTGGTCGACGCCACCGGGGGCGCCATCCAGATCCGGGCACTGGTCAGCGCGGCGGACTCCGGCAGCCTCTGGGACCTGCGCTGCCTGGTCCGCGAGCACCTGGTCGCCTGGGTCCGCGACCACCGTCCCACCGCCCTGCCCCGGATGCGTACCGAGGTGGGCGACGAGTCCGGCGCGCTGCCCTGGCAGAGCGTCGCGCCCCGCCGTCGCCCGGCCCCCCGCCCCACCGAGGGCAACCCGCCGGACGACGCCCGGCTCTTCGGCGGCAGCGACGACGGCGAGGCCCGCAGCGAGGCGTTCGTCGGCCCGGCCGAGGACGCCGAGCCCGCCGCCGCGCCGCTCGCCGCCGGCCCGCCGCAGCGCCCCGGCGACGTCCCGAACGGCCGCGTCGAGACCCGCCCCTGATCCCCCCGGCTGCCTGGTGGCGCGGGTCGGGGCCCGCCCTGAGACCGCTGGTACCGCCGGGTCGTGACCTCCCCGGGCGTGCCGGCGTTGCACCTGCCGGGCGGTCTGCGCCCCGTACCGGGTTTGACCGGGCCGTTGGTGGGGACCTGCTGCCCTACCGACCGACGCACCGGCCGGTTCCGGTGGCTGCCGGTGGCCCGGACCGGTACGCAGGATTGACGGGTGGCTGCTCCGGGCATACAGCGCGGTGATGACGAAAGGAGGGCAGCATGGCTGACGTGGCGACTTCCCGCACGTCCCGGGCCGGGGGTGAGCCGTCCACCGCGGAACTGGTGCAGCGGGGGACCGAGCAGGTGTCCCGACTGATCCGGGACGAGTTGGCGCTGGCACGGGCGGAGTTGACGGAGAAGGGCAAGCATGCCGGCATCGGGGTGGGCCTTTTCGGCGGGGGCGGAGCGCTGGCCCTGTACGGGCTGGGCGTACTGATCGCCGCCGTGGTGCTCCTGCTGGCGACCTGGATCGCCGCGTGGCTGGCCGCGCTGATCGTGGCGGTGCTGCTCTTCGCGGTGGCCGGCATCCTCGCGCTGGCCGGCAGGAAGCAGGTCAAGCAGGCCGTCCCGCCGGTGCCGGCGGCGGCGGTGCGCAGCGTCCAGGCGGACGTGGACACGATCACCGCGGCGGTGAAGGACAGGGGTCGGCCATGACGGGCAACGGCACCGGGAACACCGAGGCGCTGCGCGCGGAGATCCGGCGGACCCGGATGGAACTCGGCGAGACGGTGGAGGCGCTGGCGGCCAAGGCCGACGTCAAGGCCCGCCTGAAGGAGTCCGCCGACCAGGCGAAGGAGCGGATGCGCGAGCAGGCCGCGCAGACCGTGGCCCGGGTACGCGGGCAGGCGGCGCACACCGCCGGGGTGGCGCGCGGCCGGGCGTACGAGACGGGCGCTCAGGTCCGCCGCAACCCGCTGCCGTGGGCGGCGATGGCCGCCGGTACGGTGGCGGCCGTTGTCGTGCTGTTGATCGTCCGGGGGAGGCGTCGGTGAGCAAGGGCATCAACAAGGCCGTCTACCGGCCCGTCGGGGTGTTGCTGGGGTTCGCCGCGGGTGCGGTGGCCGGCGTCGTTTTCCGCCAGGTGTGGAAGCTGACCGCCGGTGACGGTGAGGCCCCGAGCGCCACCGACGAGGACCGTGGCTGGGGCGAGGTGCTGGCCGCCGCGGCGTTGCAGGGCGCGATCTTCTCGGTGGTCCGCGCGGCCGTGGACCGGGGCGGCGCGGTGGGTGTACGCCGGCTGACCGGGCGCTGGCCGGACTGACCCGGCATCGTCGAAGACCCCCTCCCTGACCTGCGGCGGAGGGGGTCTTTTCGGTGGCGTGGCCGGGTCGGTGCGGAGAATTGAGGCATCGGTCAGGTCACATGTCGGAGAATTTCATCGGGTAGGCTGTGCAGAGTTTTTGCGTACGTGGTTTGCTTTCCACGCTGTTGCGAGACAGCGTGGGTTGAGAGAAGTCTCCTTGCACAGGGGGCCGCCTCAGGCGCCGCTGCTCGAAAACGGCCAATCGGCCGCACGGCGTGCTCGGCCGCCAGTTTTAGAAGGAGATACACATGGCGCAGGGAACCGTGAAGTGGTTCAACGCAGACAAGGGCTTCGGCTTCATCACCGTCGACGGCGGGGGTGCTGACGTGTTCGTCCACTTCTCGGCGATCCAGACCAGCGGCTACCGCACGCTGGAGGAGAACCAGCGGGTGGAGTTCGAGATCGCCCAGGGCCAGAAGGGCCCGCAGGCTGAGCAGGTTCGCCCCATCTGAGCACCACTGGGCCGGCAGTCGCCGGCCGTCGGCGTGAGCCGGCCGGCTGGCTCACGTTGAAGCCCCGCGTCCCGAAGGGATGCGGGGCTTTCCGCATCCTCGCCCCCGGCCGCCGTCCTCGCCCCCGGCCGCCCGGGGCGGCGCGGGTCGGGACCGGACCCGACCCGCGCGGCGACCCCGGGCCGTCCGGCGTCAGGCGCGGTGGCGTCGGGAGCGCAGTCCCCACCAGAGCGTCGCGAGCCCGGCCACGACGAGGACCGGGCCGACCACCGCCCAGATCCGTTGGTCGGTCATCAGGCTGCCGCTGACGTAGCCGAGGCCCTGCACCGTCCAGAGCGCGCCGACGACCACCGCGAGCAGGCCGAGCGTGAGCGCGAGCCAACCTTTCACCGTCTCCTCCTTCACCCCGACGCCGTCCGCGTCACCTGCGCCAGCCTGCCCCGGCCCGGTGCCGGCGACGGGCGCCACGCCGCCACCGGTCACCACCGGTGGTGCACCTGCGGCCGGATCAGCTCGTCGTAGGTGTCGCGGACCGCGGCCAGTTCCGTTGCGGTGAGCGGCGGCTGGTCCGCGGTGGCGGCGTTGAGCCGCGCCTGCTCGGCGTCGCGCGCGCCGGGGATGACGACGGTGACGCCCGGCTGGTCGACGATCCAGCGCAGCGCGAACTGGGCCAGTGTCCGATCAGGACCACGCAGCGGGGCCAGCCGGCGCACGGCGGCCAGCCCGAGGTCGTAGTCGACACCGGAGAACGTCTCCCCGACGTCGAACGCCTCGCCGTGCCGGTTGTAGGTGCGGTGGTCGTCGGCGGGGAAGGTGGTGTGCTCGTCGTACCGGCCGGAGAGGAGTCCACTGGCGAGCGGTACCCGGGCGATGATGCCCACCCCGGCCGCCGCGGCGGCCGGCAGGACGCGGTCGAGGGGCTTGAGCCGGACCGCGTTGAGGATGATCTGCACGCTGGCCACGCCGGGGCGGGCGATGGCGGTGAGCGCCTGTTCGCAGGTCTCGACGCTGACCCCGTACCCGGCGACGCGCTTCTCGGCGACCAGGGTGTCCAGCGCGTCGAAGACCGCGTCGTCGGCGAAGACCGGGGTGGGCGGGCAGTGCAACTGGACCAGGTCGAGGGTCTCCACGCCCAGGTTGGCCCGGGACCGGTCGGTCCAGGCGCGGAAGTTCTCCAGGGTGTACGCCTCGGGGGTCTGCGGCACCCGCCGCCCCATCTTGGTGGCCACCGTCAGGCCGGCGTCGCCACGCTCCCGCAGGAACCGGCCGATCAGGCGCTCGCTGCGCCCGTCGCCGTAGACGTCGGCGGTGTCGAGGAAGGTCACCCCGGCGTCGACGGCGGCGTGCAGCAGCGCCAGCGCCGTCGGGTCGCTCACCTCGCCCCAGTCGGCGCCGAGTTGCCAGGCGCCGAGTCCGACGACCCCGACGGACCGGCCGAGTCGGTCAAAGCTCCGCTTCTCCATTCGTCCGAGCCTAGTGAGGCGGTGGCGGTCCGCGCATCACGAGCCCGGCCCCGCCGGCCGGTAGCGCCTGGGGGGTCGGGGCCTGGGAGACTGGCGGGGCGCACCTGCCACCGGTCCGGGCCGGGTGCCCGGCCCGAGCGGGAGCCGGTACGCCCGGGGCAGATGCGTCCGTTCCGTGCCGTCGTGTCTGCTTCGTCGCCCGTGTCGGCGCCCGCGCAGAGGAGAATCCGTGACCGACCTGTCCACTTTCATCGCCGCGCTGCCCAAGGTGGAGCTGCACGTGCACCACGTCGGCTCCGCCTCGCCCCGGATCGTGGCCGAGCTGGCCGCCCGGCACGAGGGGCGCAGCCCGGTGCCGGCGGACCCGGACGCCCTCGCCGACTACTTCGCCTTCCGGGACTTCGCCCACTTCATCGAGGTCTACCTGAGCGTCGTCGACCTGGTCCGCGACCCGGAGGACGTCTGGATCCTCACCCACGAGGTGGCCCGGGAACTGGCCCGCCAGCAGGTCCGGTACGTGGAGCTGACCATCACGCCCTACTCCCACGTCCGCCGGGGCATCCCCGCCCCGGCGTTCTGCGAGGCGATCGAGGACGCCCGCAAGCGGGCCGAGGCCGACTTCGGCCTCGCCATGCGCTGGTGCTTCGACATCCCCGGCGAGGCCGGGCTGCCGGCGGCCGAGGAGACCCTGCGGATCGCGCTGGAGCAGCGGCCGGACGGGTTGGTCAGCTTCGGTCTCGGCGGCCCGGAGATCGGCGTGCCCCGGCCCCAGTTCAAGCCGTACTTCGACCGGGCGCGGGCGGCGGGGCTCCGGTCGGTGCCGCACGCCGGGGAGACCACCGGGCCGGAGACGATCTGGTCCGCGCTGCGCGACCTGGGCGCCGAACGGATCGGGCACGGCATCTCCGCCGCCGCCGACCCGGAGCTGATGGCGTACCTCGCCGAGCGGGGGATCCCGCTGGAGGTCTGTCCCACCTCGAACATCCGGACCCGGGCGGTGACCGGCCTGGACGTGCACCCGCTGCCCCGGCTGGTCGAGGCCGGCGTGCCGGTCACCATCAACTCCGACGACCCGCCGATGTTCGGCACCACCCTCAACGACGAGTACGCGGTGGCGGCCCGGCTGCTCGGCCTCGGTCCGGAGGGGGTGGCCCGGCTGGCCCGCGACGCGGTGTCGGCGGCCTTCCTCGCCCCGGCCGACCAGGCGCGTCTGCACGCCGAGATCGACGGCTACCTGGCGACCGCCCCCCGCTGAGCGGCGGGCGGACCGTCCGCCGGTTGCGGCGAGCGGCGGGAGCAGGATGCGGCGAGCGGCGGGAGCAGGTGTGGGGGACCATGGCTCCCGCCGCACGCACGGCTGCACCGGCCGGTGGGTGTTGCAGGCAGTCAGCCGGTGGAACTGATGGGTTCGTCAGTGAGCATGGCACCGGCGCGGACGTCCGGGGGCGCGGTTAAGCCGAAGCTAAGAAAAACTTGCGTTCCGGCACAGTTGACGCCCCGGTCAGTCGCCGCCGGTGCGCCGCCGCAGCCAGCGCCGGGGGCCGCTGCGCGGCTCCCGGACCTCCCGGGTCATCCGCCCGACCAGACCGAAGCGGTTGACCTGGCGGGGGGTCGCCTCCGGGTCGGTCAGCAGCATCACCACGCTGGCCCCGCCCAACCGGGCCCGGTCGATGCTCACCGAGCCGTTGGCCTGCAACGCGACCCGCCTGGCGATGTCCAGCCCCAGGCCGGTGGAGCCCTGGTCGCTGGCGCCCCGGCGCAGCGCCCGGTCGGGGTCGGGGATGCCGGGGCCGGCGTCGTCGATGCGGACCGCCACGTACCCGTCCCGCCGGGAGACGGCCACCTCGAACGCCGTCCCCTGCGGGGTGTACCGGAAGACGTTGCCGATCACCGCGTCCAGGGCGGCGGCCAGCTCGGCCCGCGCCACCGGTACCGGGATCCGGAGCTGGGCCCCGGTGACCCGGTGCGGGCGATGCTGGTCACCGGCGAGGGCCGCCCAGAACACCATCCGGTCCCGGACCACCTCGCTGACGTCACAGGTGGCCGGCGCGGTCTCCTGGGTGACCACCCTGCGGGTGGTCTTGATCAGCTCGTCGACCTCGCCCTCCAGGGTGACGATCGCCTGGCGGATCCGCCGGATGCCCCGGCGACGGTCCAACTCCGCCTGGCTGAACGCCCCGACGCTGGTGTCGTCGGACTCCAGCGCCTCGGCGTCCAGCCGCAGCACCGTCAACGGGGTACGCAGCCGGTGCGACAGGTCGGCCACCAGTTCCCGTTCGTCGGCGCGGGAGACCACCAGCCGGTCCGCCATCCGGTTGAACGCGTACCCGGCCTCGGCCAGCTCGCGGGGGCCGCCCGGATCGAGACGTACCCCCGGGTCGCCGTCGCCCACCGCGAGCGCCGCCCTGGTCAGCTCCCGGGCCGAGTCGACGGTCCGCGCCGCGATCCGGTCCACCAGGATCACCGCGGCGGCCACCAGCGCGGCGGCCACCGCCGCCAGCAGCCACCAGCGTCCGCCGACGTCCCCGGCCAGGTCGGCGTCGGGCACGAAGACCTCGACCACCGCGACCGTCCCGCCGAGCACCACCGGGTCGAGGCGGACCACCCCGCCGGGCACGTCGACGACCACCGGCCGCCGGTCGGCGCCGGCGGTGGCGAGGTCGGCCGGGTCGGCCCGGGACGTGGCCGGCCCGTCCCCGAGACCGTGCACGACGGGTCGGGTCTGCGGGTCGCCGCCGGTGGCCGCGACGGCGCGGTCGACGGCGGCCGGGTCGGTGCTGACCGTGAGCGCGCCGGTGACCAGCGCGCTGCGCCGGGCGGCGTCGGCGAGGGCCCGCTCCCGGGCCTGGTCCGCCAGGGTGAAGCCGAGGGGGACCAGGGCGGCCAGCGTGATGAGGGTGCACATGCCGGCGGTGAGCCAGGCCAGCGCGACCCTCAGTCGGGTGCCACCAACCGGAATCCGACCCCCCGCACGGTGCGCAGGTAGCGGGGCTTCGCCGCGGACTCGCCCATTTTGCGCCGGAGCCAGTACAGGTGGACGTCGATCGTCTGGTCCTCGCCGACCGATGGCTGCCGCCATACCTCCTCCAAGAGTTCCCGCCGGGACACTACCCGGCCGGGTCGCGCGGCGAGATACGCCAACAGGTCGAATTCCTTGCGGGTCAGGGCCAGGGGCTCGCCGTCCAGGTGGGCGCTGCGTTCGCCCACGTCGACCCGCAGGCCGCCGACGGTGTGCACGGCCGGCGCGACGGCCCGGCTGGCCCGGCCGACCCGGCGCAGGACGGTGGTGATCCGGGCGTCCAGGTGGGCGCCGGTGAACGGCTTGACCATGTAGTCGTCCGCGCCGGCGCGCAGCAGCCGGACCACCGACTGCTCGTCGTCGCGGGCGGTGGCGATGATGATCGGCACGTCGGTGATGCCGCGCAGCATGCGCAGCGCGTCCGAGCCGTCCAGGTCGGGCAGGCCCAGGTCGAGCACGACCAGGTCGGGGGTCTCCGCGGCGACCCGGCGCAGCGCGTCCAGCGCGGTGCCGACGGCGTGCACGGCGTGCCCCCGGTCGGTCAGGGATCGCAGCATCGCGCCGCGGACGACGTGGTCGTCTTCGACCAGGAGCACGGTGGCCACGTCACGACCGTACTTCCCGTGGCAAGTTGACCGCGTTGCGGCACACCAGGTCACCGGGCAAGCTGGGACGGACATGACATTCGTCCTCTTCGCCGACACCCGCCTGGCCCTCGCCCGGGACGCCCTGGCCGGCCTCTCGGTCGGCGACGCCCTCGGTTCGCAGTTCTTCGTGCCGGGGCGCCACCCCGCCGACCTCGCCGCCGGTCGGCTGCCCCCGGCACCCTGGTCGTGGACCGACGACACCGAGATGGCCTGCTCGGTGGTGGCCGAACTGGCCGGGGCGGGGGAGATCGACCGGGACCGGCTGGCCCGCGCCTTCGCCGAGCGCTGCGAGCCGTACCGGGGGTACGGGCCGGGCGCGGTGACCATCCTGCGCCTGATCCGGACCGGGACGCCCTGGCCGGTGGCCGCCGCCTCCGCCTTCGACGGGCAGGGCTCCTGCGGCAACGGCGCGGCGATGCGGGTGGGCCCGCTCGGGGCGTACTTCGCCGACTCGCCGGCCCGGGCCGCCACCCAGGCGCGGGCCAGCGCCGAGGTGACCCACGGCCACCCGGAGGGGATCACCGGGGCGGTCGCGGTGGCGGTGGCCGCCGCGCTCGCCGCCCGTGCCCGGCTGGCCGGCGAGCGCCCGGCCCCGGCCCGGCTGCTCGCCGCGGTCGCCGCGACGCTCGACCCGGCCACCGAGGTGCACCACGGGGTACGCCGCGCCGCCGGCCTGCTGGGCCGCCCGCTGGCCGAGGTGGTCGACGCCCTCGGCAACGGCTCCCGGGTCGTCGCGCAGGACACCGTGCCGTTCACGCTCTGGGCCGCCGCGACCCACCTCGACGACTACCCGGCGGCGGTCCGGGCCTGCGTCGAGGCGGGCGGGGACGTGGACACCACGGCCGCCATCGTCGGCGCGGTGGTGGCCGCGCACACCGGCGTGGGTACCCCCGGGGGCGTCCCCACCGCCTGGCTGGCGGCCCGCGAGGCCCTCCCGGCCTGGGCCGGCTGACCGGTCAGCGCGCGGCTCCCGCCGTCGGCTCCGTTCCCGCCGTCGGCGTCGTTCTCACCGTTGGCTCCGTTTCCGCCCGCGCCCCGTCCTCGTCGCCCGCCGCCGCGCTCCCGGTGGTGTCCGTCCCGGCGGTGTCCGGTGGGCGCGGGGTGGTGGCGTCCGGGTCGCCGGACGGGCCCCGGGTGATCTCGGACAGGGCGTCCGCCAGGCTGGGCCCGCGCTCGGCGTCGTCCGCCGGCCGGTGGCGTCGCCGCCAGCGGCTGCCGAGCCAGCCGACCGCCGCCCCGCCGCCGAGGCCGGCGAGCAGTCCCGCCCCCAGCAGCACGTCCGCGCTCGGGCCACCGTCGCCGTCGGCCGCCGTCGGCTCGTACGGGGCGGACCCGCCGTACTCGTCGGGGCCGGCGAGGCCGCTGCCGTGGCCGCCGTGCCCCCCGCCGCCCGCCGCGCCGGGTGCCGGCGGCAGCAGGGTCAGCACCGGTGCCGGGTGCGTCCCGCCCGCCGGGTCGGCCCAGCGCACCACCGTGCCGTCCGCGTAGGTCTGCACCACCTCGAACGTCATCCGCTCGGCCTGCGGCAGCGGGCCCATCGAGACGGCGAACCGGTGCGGGCCGCCGCCCCCGCCGCCGACCCGGATCCAGGTCACCGCGGCGGTGACCGTCCCCACCGGGGGACCGTGCAGGCTCACCACCGGCTCGTCCAGCGTCCGGCTGGTGATCCTCGGTGCCCAGCCGTCGACGGACATCGGGTACGCCTCGGCGACCGGCGTCTGTGCCGGCAGCCGCAGCTCGATCTGACGGGTACGGGTGCCGGGGCGCTCCTCGGGCACCACGATCTCCCACTTCACCGGGTCACCCTGGCGGGCCTGTGCCGGCGTGCTCGTCACGTCCGCCGCCAGCGCCGGTGCGGGCCAGCCCAGCGCCCCGGCGACGGCGACCGCCACAGCGGCCAGCGGTCCGGTCCGGCGTCGCCGGCTGTCGCTACGGGTCATGGTGATCGGCCTCCCCCTCGGGTGTCCAGGTGGCCGTACCGACTCCGACCACACGTGGTAGTTCGGGCGGCGGGCGGCAAAGGTTCAATCGCGGGGGCGACGGCGGGTGTTAACAGGGGGCCCCGGTACTACCGGAGGCGTTAACAGGGGGCCCTTCCTTTCCCGGTGGCGGGGGTGGGGGGTGGGACCGATAGCATCGGCGGGGCCGGTCCTCGGCCCCATCCGCTACCTGTCGTTGGAGGAGTCCCCGTGTCCGCACCCCGTACCCCCGTCGTGGCCGACCCCGTCGTCGTCGCCGCCGGGACCACGGCGGCCGACGCGGTGGCGGCGGCCGGGCTGCCCACGGCCGGCCCGAAGGCGATCGTCGTGGTCCGCGACCCGCAGGGCCAGCTCCGCGACCTGGACTGGGCGCCGGCCGAGGAGACCAGCGTCGAGCCGGTCGCCCTGGACACCCCGGACGGGCTGAACGTGCTGCGCCACTCGACCGCGCACGTGCTCGCCCAGGCGGTGCAGGACGTCTTCCCGGAGGCCAAGCTCGGCATCGGCCCGCCGATCGAGAACGGCTTTTACTACGACTTCGCGGTGGACAAGCCGTTCCAGCCGGACGACCTGGCCAAGCTCGAGAAGCGGATGCAGGAGATCGTCAAATCCGGGCAGCGGTTCCGCCGGCGGCGGTTCGACAGCCTGGACGAGGCGAAGGCCGAGCTGGCCGCCGAGCCGTTCAAGCTGGAGCTGATCGACGTCAAGGGCGAGGGGCTGGACTCCTCCGAGGTGATGGAGGTCGGCGGTGGTGAGCTGACCATCTACGACAACCTCGCCGCGACCGAGGAGAAGGTCTGCTGGTCGGACCTGTGCCGGGGCCCGCACCTGCCGAACACCCGGCTGATCGGGGCGTTCAAGCTGATGCGGTCGGCCGCCGCGTACTGGCGGGGCTCGGAGAAGAACCCGCAGCTCCAGCGGGTCTACGGCACCGCCTGGCCGACCCGTGACGAGCTGAAGGCGTACCTGAAGCTGCTGGAGGAGGCGGCCCGGCGCGACCACCGCAAGCTCGGTGTGGACCTGGACCTGTTCAGCTTCCCCGACGAGCTGGGCTCCGGCTTGGCGGTCTTCCACCCCAAGGGCGGGATCATCCGCCGGGAGATGGAGAACTACTCGCGCATCAAGCACGAGCAGGCCGGCTACGCGTTCGTGAACACGCCGCACATCACCAAGGGCCACCTGTACGAGGTCTCCGGGCACCTCGACTGGTACGCCGACGGCATGTTCCCGCCCATGGAGGTGGAGGGCGCGAACTACTACCTCAAGCCGATGAACTGCCCGATGCACGACCTGATCTTCCGGTCCCGGGGGCGGTCCTACCGCGAGCTGCCGCTGCGGATGTTCGAGTTCGGCACGGTGTACCGGTACGAGAAGTCCGGTGTGGTGCACGGCCTGACCCGGGTGCGCGGCATGACGCAGGACGACGCGCACATCTTCTGCAGCGAGGAGCAGATGGCGGGCGAGCTGAAGTCGCTGCTCGCCTTCGTCCTGGAACTGCTGCGCGACTACGGGCTGGACGACTTCTACCTGGAGCTGTCCACCCGCAACCCGGAGAAGTCGGTCGGCACCGACGAGAACTGGGAGCGGGCCACCGAGGCGCTGCGCTCCGCCGCGCAGGAGTCCGGGCTGGACCTGGTGCCCGACCCGGGTGGCGCGGCCTTCTACGGGCCGAAGATCTCCGTGCAGGCCAAGGACGCGATCGGCCGGACCTGGCAGATGTCCACCATCCAGGTCGACTTCAACCTGCCGGAGCGGTTCGGCCTGGAGTACCAGGCCGCCGACGGTACCCGGCAGCGGCCGGTGATGATCCACCGGGCGCTCTTCGGCTCGATCGAGCGGTTCTTCGGGGTGCTCACCGAGCACTACGCGGGGGCGTTCCCGGCGTGGCTGGCCCCGGTGCAGGTGGTCGGCATCCCGATCCGCGAGGACCACACCGAGTACCTGCACGGCTTCGTCGCGGCGCTGCGCGCCGAGGGGATCCGGGCCCAGGTCGACACCGGCGACGACCGGATGCAGAAGAAGATCCGTACCGCCCAGCAGCAGAAGATCCCGTTCATGGTGATCGCCGGGGACGACGACGTGGCGGCGGGCACGGTCTCCTTCCGGTACCGCGACGGCTCGCAGCGCAACGGGGTGCCGGTGGCCGAGGCGGTGGCCCACGTCCTGGACGTGGTCCGCTCCCGCAGCAACGCCGGCCCCTCCGCCGCCTGAGGTGTAAGGAAGGGCCCCCTCTTAACGCCTGCGGTAGAGAAGGGCTCCCTTCTCACCACGCAGTGTTAAGAAGGGGCCCTTCCTTACCGCCGGGGCGGGGTGGGGTCAGATCCCGCAGCTCGGTGCCGACCAGTGCCGGCTCGGGGTGCTGCCCAGGTGGACGTGGTCGTTGTGGCCGGCGTAGCCGGGGCCGAGGATGTTGGTGAAGCCGTGGTTGCGCGCCTGCTGGGCGAGGCGGCAGAACGAGGGCGACCCGACGAGGTCCACGCCGTCGCCGTAGAGGTGCCGGCTGGTGGAGATCCCGCCGACCGCGTTGTTGCAGGCGGTGCTGCGGAACCCGCTGCTGATGGTGAGCGGGACGCTGCCGAGGGCCCGCCGCATGGCCTGGAGCTTCCACATCGAGACCAGCGCGTTGAACCGCGCCGTGCCCGCCGCCACCGCGCCGCCGGACCAGGTGCTGTTACACCGGTTCCACTCGGCGTAGGTGAAGTTGACCGGGGTGCAGTCGTCGTCCTGGAGGTTGTACAGGGTGGCGAAGGTCTGCGCCCCGGCGATCCCGTCGGCGGCCAGGCCGTACGCCTGCTGGAAGCGGATCACGGCGGACCGGGTCGCCGGGCCGAAGACCCCGTCTAGGCCGAGCACCGCGCCGTACCCGGGGTAGCCGGAGACGCGGATCTGGAGCTGGCGGACGTCCTCGCCGGACATGCCCTGGGACAGCGCGCGGCCCCAGGTGTAGCAGCCGTCGGCCTGGGCGGCGGTGCCGGTGGCGGTCACCGCCACCAGGGAGGCGACGGCGGCCAGTAGACCGGCGGTGATGGTCCGGCCGAGGCGGTGCAGGAGGGTGGCACGGCGACTCACGGGGATCTCCCATCGACGATCATCATGCTCGAATGAGATGGGAGTCTTTATCGACATCAATGCCCAAGTCAAGATCGTTAACTTGCTTTTTACTCACCTTTCGGCCCGGTTCCGGCCGCGCCGCAGGTCGGCGTGGAACAGCGGTCGCCGCCGGTGGGCCGTCGCCGGACGGGAACGTAGGATCGCCGGTGTGACTGGGGCGGAGGGGCACACCGACAGGGACATGGCCGACGGGCTGGACAGGCTCTGGACGCCGCACCGGATGACGTACATCTCCGGCGAGGACCGGCCGGAGGGCGGGTACGACAAACCCGCCGGCTGCCCGTTCTGCCGCGCGCCGGGGCTGCCGCCGCAGGAGAGCCTGGTCGTGGCCCGGGGCGAGCACGTCTTCGTGGTGCTCAACCTGTACCCGTACAACCCGGGTCACCTGCTGGTCTGCCCGTACCGGCACGTCGCCGACTACACCGACCTCGACGCGGCGGAGACGGTCGAACTGGCCACGTACACCCAGACGGCGATGCGGGTGATCCGGGGCGTCAGCAGCGCGCACGGGTTCAACCTGGGGATGAACCAGGGCGGCGTGGCCGGCGCGGGCATCGCCGCCCACCTGCACCAGCACGTGGTGCCCCGGTGGGGCGGGGACGCCAACTTCATGCCGGTGATCGGCCGAACGAAGGTCCTCCCGCAACTGCTCACCGACACCCGCGACCTGCTCGTGCGCGCCTGGCCCACCTGACCCGCCCGCCGCGCGGGTGATCCGGGCCCGCCGCCCGTCCGTACGGATGGTCGTGACGGACATCTGTCAGGTCGTGTCCGAAAGATGGCAGGATGCGGCGGTGGGCTTGTCGACGCGCACGTTGGGCCGCAGCGGCATCGAGGTCAGTGCCCTCGGCATGGGATGCTGGGCGATCGCCGGCCCCTGGGCCGAGGGTGGCACCCCGCTGGGCTGGGGCCCGGTGGACGACGGGGAGTCGATCCGGGCGGTCCGCCGGGCGCTGGACCTCGGCGTCACCCTCTTCGACACCGCCGACACGTACGGGGCGGGGCACGGGGAGCGCCTCCTCGGCCGCGCCCTGGCCGGCCGGCGCGACGAGGCGGTGATCGCCACCAAGTGGGGGTACACCTTCGACGAGCGCACCCGCCAGGCCACCGGGACGGACGCCACACCGGAGTACCTGGGGCGGGCGGTCCGGGACTCGCTGCGCCGGCTGGACACCGACCGGATCGACCTCTACCAGCTCCACCTGGCCGACCTGCCGGTACCCCGGGCGCAGGCGCTGGTCGGCGCGCTGGAGGACCTCGTCGCCGACGGGCTGGTCCGGGCGTACGGCTGGAGCACCGACCGGGTGGACCGGGCCACCGCCCTCGGGCGGGACGCCCCGCACGCCGCCGCCGTGCAGCACGCCCTGTCGGTGCTGCGCGACGCCCCCGACCTGCTCGCCGTCTGCGACAAGTACGACCTGGCCAGCATCAACCGGGGCCCGCTCGGGATGGGGCTGCTCACCGGCAAGTACACCCCCGCCTCGACGCTGCCCCGCGACGACGTGCGGGGGGTGACGTCGGGCTGGCTGGAGTGGTTCCGGGGCGGCCGGCCCGCCCCGGAGTGGCTGCGCCGGGTCGAGGCGGCCCGCGCGGCGCTGACCGCCGACGGACGCACCCTGGCCCAGGGAGCGCTGGGCTGGCTCTGGGCGCGCAGTGACCGGGCCGTCCCCATCCCGGGCTGCCGCACCGTGGCCCAGGTCGAGGAGAACGCCGCCGCGCTGGCCCGGGGACCGCTCGAACCGGACCACTTCGCCGAGGTGGAACGGCAGCTGGCGGCCCTGCGCACGGCGGCCCTGCGGGAGGTGGACCGCCCCTACTGGCCCAGCCCGATGCTCCCCACCGCCCGCCCCTGACCGCCTGCCCGGCCGGGTCCGCCTGCCCGGCCGGGTCCGCCGCCCCGTCGTGGCCCCGGCCCGCCGGGAAGACGGACCGGGCGGGCCGTGGTGGGTCAGCCCGGGGCGTGTTCCTTGCGGAGCTGGTCGGCGAGGTGCGCCGGGACCGGCTCGTAGTGGGCGAAGCGACGCCGGAAGGTGCCCGCCCCGGCGGTCAGCGAGCGCAGCTCCGGCGCGTACCGGACCAGCTCGGTGGCGGGGACCTCGGCGCGGACCAGGGACCGCCCCTCGGCGTCGGGGTCCGGCTCGGTGCCGAGCACCCGGCCCCGCCGGCCGGACAGGTCGCCCAGCACCGCGCCGACGGTGTGGTCGGGCACCCGGACCGTCACCTCGTCGACCGGCTCCAGCAGCGCCGGTTGCCCCTTCTCGGCGGCGTCGCGCAGCGCCAGCGCCCCGGCGGTCTGGAACGCCGCGTCGGAGGAGTCGACGCTGTGCGCCCTGCCGTCGACCAGGGTCACCCGCAGGTCCACCACCGGGTACCCGGCGAGCAGGCCGCGCTCCATCTGGGCGCGTACCCCCTTCTCCACCGACGGGATGTAGGCGTGCGGGACGGCCCCGCCCACCACCCGCTCGGCGAACTCGAAGCCACCGCCGCGCGGCAGCGGCGCCACCTCGATGTCGCAGACCGCGTACTGGCCGTGACCGCCGGACTGCTTCACGTGCCGGCCGTGCCCGGTGGCCGGGACGGTCAGGGTCTCCCGCAGCGCCACCCGGACCGGCTCGGTGTCCAGCTCGACCCCGCCGCTGCGCAGCCGTTCCAGCACCACGTCCGCGTGCGCCTCACCCATGCACCAGAGCACCATCTGGTGGGTCTGCGGGTTGCGCTCCAGCCGCAGGGTCGGGTCCCCGGCGACCAGCCGGCCGAGGTTGCGGGCCAGGGCGTCCTCGTCGGCCCGGCTGCGCGCCGCGACGGCCACCGGCAGCAGCGGCTCGGGCATCTCCCACGGGGCGATCAGCAGCGGGTCGTCCTTGGCGGAGATGGTGTCCCCGGTCTCCGCGCTGCCCGACTTGGTGATCGCGCAGAGGTCGCCGGCCACGGCGAAGGGGACCTCGCGCAGTGTCGCGCCCAGCGGCGAGTACAGGTGCCCGATCCGCTCGTCGGCGTCGTGGTCCGGGTGGCCCCGCTCGGCCATGCCGTGCCCGCAGACGTGCACGACCTGGTCCGGACGCAGGGTGCCGGAGAAGACCCGGACCAGGCAGACCCGCCCGACGTGCCGGTCGACGGTGGTCCGGACCACCTCGGCGACCAGGGGGCCGTCCGGGTCGCAGGTCAACGGCGGGCGGGGGGTGTCGTCCACCCCGGTCACCACGGGCAGGTCGTGCTCCAGCGGGGACGGGAAGGCGGCGACCAGGGCGTCGAGGAGCACGTCCAGCCCGACCCCGGTGGCCGCGCAGACCGGCAGCACCGGATAGAAGTGGCCCCGGGCGACGGCCGTCTCCAGGTCGCTGACGAGGACCGCGGTGTCGATCTCCTCACCGGCGAGGTAGCGGTCCATCAGGGTCTCGTCCTCGCTCTCGGCGATGATCCCCTCGATCAGCTCGTCGCGGGCCTCCAGGATCGCCGGCAGGTGCTGCGGGTCCGGCTCGCGGACGGCGGCGGGCAGCCCGGCAGAGTAGTCGAAGACCCGGCGGGTGACCAGCCCCATCAGGCCGGCCACCGACTCGCCGTCGTCGCCGAGCATCGGCAGGTACAGCGGCAGGACGTTGTCGCCGAAGACCCGCTGGCACAGCGCCACCGCCTCGTCGAAGTCGCCGCGCGGGTGGTCCAGCCGGGTCACCGCGACCGCCCGGGGCAGCCCGACCGCCGCGCACTCCTCCCACAGCGCGGCGGTGGCCAGGTCCATCCCGTCGACGGCCGAGACCACGAACAGCGCCGCGTCGGCGGCCCGCAGGCCGGCGCGCAGCTCGCCCACGAAGTCGGCGTACCCGGGGGTGTCCAGGAGGTTGACCTTCACCCCGTCGTGCCGCAGCGGCGCGCAGGCCAGCGCCACGGACCGCTGCTGGCGCACCGCCGCCGGGTCGTGGTCGCAGACGGTGGTGCCGTCGGCGACCGAGCCGGCGCGGCCGATCGTGCCGCTCGCCGCGAGCAGCGCCTCGACCAGCGTCGTCTTGCCCGCTCCGGAGTGCCCGACGAGCACCACGTTGCGGATACCGCCGGGATCGGTCACCGCCAGCCCACCGCCGGTGGCCGCCTTGTCCTGACTCCTCTGCGCCATCGGGCGCACCTCCCTCAGCCGTGGTGGTGGCGACCGCCGCGCGCGACGGGAAGCGGCCCGGGGCGAATCCGCCGCGATATCCTCCGGTGCGCTGCGGTACAGCGGGGACGGGGCGGGCGAACCGTGACCTGGCTCACCTTCCCCCACCGATCAGACACCCCGGGCGGGCCGGGGCACAAGCCCGCCCGCCGCGCCGATCACCACCGGCCGTATCGCCGGTGACGGACCGACCGTTATCGTGGGACCGCCATGGCGAAGATCTTCCAAGTGTCGGCCCGCGCGGGGATGACCCGCGTCGTCGAGCCCGTCGCACGCGGCCTGCTCCGGGCGGGCGTCACCCCCAACACGGTCACCGTGGTGGGCACCGTCGGGGTGCTCGTCGGTGCGCTCGGCTTCGGTGCCCGAGGCCACCTGGTCGCCGGTGCCCTGATCGTGACCGTCTTCGCGCTCACCGACCTGCTGGACGGGACGATGGCGCGGATGTCCGGCGGCTCGACCCGCTTCGGCGCGTTCCTCGATTCGAGCATGGACCGGGTGGCCGACAGCGCGGTCTTCGGCGCGGTGGCGTACTGGCTGGCCACCGAGGGCAACCACGCCGGGGTGGCGGCGGCGCTGCTCTGCCTCGCCGCCGGTGGGCTGGTCTCGTACGTCAAGGCCCGCGCCGAGGGGCTCGGCATGACCTGCAACGTGGGCATCGCCGAGCGCACCGAGCGGCTGCTCATCGTCGGGGTCGGCGGGCTGCTCACCGGCCTCGGCGTCGGTCCGGCCCTGCCGGTGGCGCTCTGGCTGCTCGCCGCCGTCTCCGTGTTCACCGTCGGGCAGCGGATGGTGCACGTGTACCGGCAGGCCCGCCAGCTCCAACCGGACGGGCAGCGGTGACGGCCGAGGCCCGTGCCGGCGACCCGGTCGCGCCACGCGGCGGGGGTCCGGCCGGGGCGGGGGGCCGGCCCGGGTGAACGCCACCGAACTCGCGTACGTCGCCGGGTGGCGGCTGATCCGCGCGCTGCCCCGGCCGATGGTGGCCGCCGCGTTTCAGGCCGGGGCCGACCGCGCCCACCGGCGCCGGGGCGGCGGCGCCACCCGACTGCGGGCCAACCTGCGCCGGGTGGTCGGCCCGGAGGTCCCCGAGGCCGAGCTGGACGACCTGGTCCGCCGGGGCCTGCGCTCGTACGCCCGGTACTGGATGGAGGCGTTCCGGCTGCCCGCGCTGAGCCGGGAGCAGATTCTGTCCGGTTTCCGACTGCGCAACCCGGAGCCGCTGCACGCCGACGTGGCCGCCGGCCGGGGCGCGGTGGTGGCCCTGCCGCACGCCGGAAACTGGGACGCGGCGGGAGCCTGGGTGGCCGCGACCGGCTGGCCGATCACCACGGTCGCCGAACGACTCAAGCCGGAGGGCGTCTACGAGCGCTTCGTGGCGTTCCGGGAGGGGCTGGGGATGGAGATCCTGCCCACCCACGGTGGCCCCCGCCCGGCGTTCGACGTGCTGGTGGACCGGCTGCGGGCGGGCAGCGTGGTGCCGCTGCTGGCCGACCGGGACCTGTCGGCCCGGGGTGTGGAGGTGGACTTCTTCGGCGGCCGGACCCGGCTGCCGGCCGGTCCCGCGCTGCTGGCGATCCGCACCGGCGCTCCGCTCTACGTCGCCTCGATGTGGTACGAACCGGACGCCGCGTGCGCCTCGATCGACGGGCCGCTGCCGCTGCCGGACCCGGACAGCGGGCCGCTGGACCAGCGGGTACGGATGCTGACCCAGCGTATTGCCGACGGTCTGGCGGCGGGCATCGCCCGGCATCCGGAAGACTGGCACATGTTGCAGCGGATGTGGCTGGACCAGAAGAGCCCCGGGGGCACACGCCCCCCGGCCGCCACCGGATCGGCCTGAGGGGAGTCGCGGTGAGCGCGAGGAGTGCAGCGCAGCGGAGCCCCGCAGTCGCGAGCGGAAGGTGGCTCCGGTGAGCGCGAGGAGTGCAGCGCAGCGCGCCCCCGCAGGCGCGAACGAAGGACGCTGACGTGCGGATCGGCATCGTGTGCCCGTACTCGTTCGACGTCCCCGGTGGGGTCCAGAACCATGTCATGGACCTGGCCGAGGCACTGATCGGGCTCGGGCACGAGGTGAGCGTGCTCGCCCCGGCCGACGAGGACGCCCCGCTGCCGCCGTACGTGGTGTCGGCCGGCCGGGCCGTGCCGCTGCCGTACAACGGCTCGGTGGCCCGGATCGCCTTCGGGCCGGTCTCCACCGCCCGGGTCCGCCGGTGGCTCACCCGGGGCGACTTCGACGTGCTGCACGTGCACGAGCCGCTCACCCTGAGCCTGTCCATGCTGGCGGTGCTCTCCGCCCGGGGGCCGGTGGTGGCGACCTTCCACACCGCGATGACCCGGTCCCGGATGCTCGCCGCGGCCCAGGGGGCGTTGCGGATCGTGCTGGAGCGGATCACCGCCCGGATCGCGGTCAGCGCCCTGGCCCGCAAGGTGCAGGTCGAGCACATGGACGGCGGCGCGGTGGAGATCCCCAACGGGGTCACCGTGGCCCGGTACGCCGGGGCCGAGCCGTTGCCCGGGTGGCCGGGGGAGTGCGACACCGGGACCGGCGGCGCGATCGGCTTCCTGGGCCGGTTCACCGAGCCCCGCAAGGGGTTCCCGATCCTGCGGGACGCCTTCGTGGCGCTGGCCCGGCAGCGTCCCGGGCTGCGGCTGCTGGTCGCCGGCCCCGGTGACGCCGACGACCTGTACGGACCCGTCCCGGCCGACCTGCGCGAGCGGGTGACCTTCCTGGGGCGGGTCTCCGAGCCGGAGAAGGCGCGGATGCTGCGCAGCGTGCACCTCTACGTGGCGCCGAACACCGGCGGGGAGTCGTTCGGGATGATCCTCACCGAGGCGCTGGCCGCCAGTACCACGGTGGTCGCCAGCGACCTCGACGCGTTCCGGCGGGTGCTGGACGGCGGGCGGGCCGGATGCCTCTTCCCGACCGGGGACGCGGTGGCGTTGCGGGGCGTCCTCGCCGAGCTGCTGGACGACCCGGCCCGCCGGGCGGCGCTGACCGCCTGCGGGGACCAGGTGGTGGCGACGTTCGACTGGCCGGTGGTGGCCCGCCGGGTGCTGGAGGTCTACGCCGCCGCGATCGAGGCGACCGACGGACGCGTCATCGACCAGGAATGGGTGGGGCTGGGCTGAGCCGTGGGGCCAGCGGTGCGACTGTCACCGATCGTGACCCGGCGGGGCCGGGTGAGGGGAACGGAGCAGCACTACGATGCCGGGCATGTGGTGGGTGGTGGGCGCGGCGGTGCTCGTCGGCCTGGTCGCGGCGTACCTGGTCTGGACCGCCGGTCGGGTCGAGCGGCTCCAGACGCGCGCCGAGTCGGCCGCCCGGGCCCTCGACGCCCACCTGCTGCGCCGGGCGGCGGCTGCCGCCGTGCTGGCCGAGCGGCGGTCCGGCGTGGAGTTGTACGCCGCGGCGCGGATCGCCCTGGACGCGGGCCCCCGGGAGCGGGAGGCCGCCGAGAACGACCTCACCCGGCAGCTCCGGTCGGCCCGGCTGGACCCGGTCGACCCGGAGTGCGAGGCGGTGATCGCGGCCAGCCGCCGGCTCGCGCTGGCCCGGCAGGTGCACACCGACCTGGTCCGGGACGCCCGCGCGGCGCGCGGGAGGCCACTGGTGCGACTGTTGCGGATGGGACGCGGGCACGACTGGCCCCGGTACTTCGACATCGACGACCCGACCCTTCCCGCCCAGGCGGACGTGGCCGCCTGACCCCCGGCACGGGCCGGGTGGCTCCGGTGTCGGACCGGGTGGCGTGGGGTGACGCCGGCCACAGAGCAGGCCACCGTGGGTCTGATTGGCTGTCGGGCGCGCGTTCACCCCGTCGTAGCATTTCGCCAAGCCACCCCGACACCGTCCGAGGAGCGATGACCCGTGTCCGATTCCACCACCCCGCCTGTCAGCGCCACGCCCGTCGTCGGCACCGCCCGTGTGAAGCGGGGCATGGCCGAGATGCTCAAGGGCGGCGTCATCATGGACGTGGTCACCCCCGACCAGGCCAAGATCGCTGAGGACGCCGGGGCCGTCGCGGTGATGGCGCTCGAGCGGGTCCCGGCCGACATCCGCGCCCAGGGCGGGGTGTCCCGGATGAGCGACCCGGACATGATCGACGGCATCATCAACGCGGTCTCCATCCCGGTGATGGCCAAGGCCCGGATCGGCCACTTCGTCGAGGCGCAGATCCTCCAGTCCCTCGGCGTCGACTACGTCGACGAGTCCGAGGTGCTGACCCCGGCCGACTTCGCCAACCACATCGACAAGTGGGCCTTCACGGTGCCGTTCGTCTGCGGCGCGACCTGCCTGGGCGAGGCGATGCGCCGGATCAACGAGGGCGCGGCCATGATCCGGTCCAAGGGTGAGGCGGGTACCGGCGACGTCTCGAACGCCACCACCCACATGCGCAAGATCCGTACCGAGATCCGCCGGCTCCAGGCCCTGCCCGCCGACGAGCTGTACGTCGCGGCGAAGGAGATGCAGGCCCCGTACGAGCTGGTCAAGGAGGTCGCCGAGACCGGCAAGCTGCCGGTGGTGCTGTTCACCGCCGGAGGCATCGCCACCCCGGCCGACGCGGCGATGATGATGCAGCTCGGCGCCGAGGGCGTCTTCGTCGGCTCCGGCATCTTCAAGTCCGGCAACCCGGCGCAGCGGGCCGCCGCGATCGTCAAGGCGACCACCTTCCACGACGACCCGGACGTGTTGGCCAAGGTCTCCCGGGGGCTCGGCGAGGCGATGGTGGGCATCAACGTCGACGACCTTCCGCAGCCGCACCGCCTGGCCGAACGCGGCTGGTGAGGTGCAAGGAGGGGCCCCCTGTTAACGCATCCGGTAGAGCAGGGGCCCCTTCTTAACACCGCGCAGCCGCAGCGAGCGGCCTAGAGCGCGCAGCGGCGGCGGTCTGACCGCCCAGGCGCGGCGGCGCGAGCGAGACACGAGACGCGACGGACGACGGAAGGGGAGAGACGTGACCGTACCCGTGATCGGTGTGCTCGCGCTGCAGGGTGACGTGCGTGAGCACGTCGCGGCCCTGACCGGCGTCGGCGCGCAGGCCCGCCCGGTCCGCCGGCCCGAGGAACTGGACGCCGTCGACGGCCTGGTCATCCCGGGCGGGGAGTCCACCACGATCAGCAAGCTGACCGACATCTTCGAGCTGCGGGAGCCGATCGACAAGCGGATCGCCGCCGGCCTGCCGGTCTACGGCTCCTGCGCCGGCATGATCATGTTGGCCGCCGAGGTCCTCGACGGCCGTCCGGACCAGCGCGGTTTCGCCGGCATCGAGATGACGGTACGACGCAACGCCTTCGGTCGGCAGGTCGACTCGTTCGAGGCGCCGGTGGCGCTGGCGGGGGTGGACGGGGGGCCGTTCCACGCCGTCTTCATCCGCGCGCCCTGGGTCGAGCGGGTCGGTGCCGGGGTCGACGTCCTCGGCGAGGTCACCGACGGGCCGGCGGCCGGGCGGATCGTCGCGGTCCGGCAGGGCAACCTGGTGGCCACCTCGTTCCACCCGGAGCTGACCGGCGACCTCCGGCTGCACCGGTACTTCGTGGACCTGGTCCGGGCCGCCTGAGCGACGCGGTCCGAGGTGTCCGAGCGACCTGGTCCGGGCCGCCTGAGCGACACGGTCCAGGGTGTCCGAGCCGGCGTCCGGTGGGTCGGCTTTGGCCGGTCGTGCGCGGTGCCTGACGGCGGTGTGGCGGACGCCGGTAAGATTGCCGAGATTCGGCAGGGCTCTGCTCGCCACGGCTTCCACCACGGCTGACGGTTCCACACGGCTGACCGGCACCCCACGTGCGCCGGCGGGAGCGGGCGTGGGCGGTGCGGTCGACGCAGACGGCGGGTAGCAACGGAGGTAGCAGATGTCCGGCCACTCCAAGTGGGCGACCACCAAGCACAAGAAGGCCGTCATCGACGCCAAGCGCGGCAAGATGTTCGCCAAGCTCATCAAGAACGTCGAGGTCGCCGCGCGGACGGGCGGCGGTGACCCGGCCGGCAACCCCACCCTCTTCGACGCCATCCAGAAGGCCAAGAAGAACTCCGTGCCCAACGACAACATCGACCGGGCGGTCAAGCGGGGCTCCGGTCTGGAGGCCGGGGGTGCCGACTACCAGACGATCATGTACGAGGGGTACGGCCCGAACGGCGTCGCGCTGCTGATCGAGTGCCTCACCGACAACCGCAACCGGGCGGCGACCGAGGTCCGCACGGCGCTGACCCGCAACGGTGGGTCGTTCGCCGACGCAGGCTCGGTGTCGTACATGTTCTCCCGCAAGGGCGTGGTGATCGTGCCCAAGGCCGGGACCAGCGAGGACGACGTGATGCTGGCCGTGCTCGACGCCGGGGCCGAGGAGGTCAACGACCTCGGTGAGGCGTTCGAGGTGGTCTCCGAGCCGGGTGACCTGGTCGCCGTCCGCACCGCCCTGCAGGACGCCGGGATCGAGTACGAGTCGGCGGAGTCCTCCCTCATCCCCAGCGTCAACGTGCCGCTGGACGAGGAGGGCGCCCGGAAGATCTTCAAGCTCATCGACGTGCTGGAGGACTCCGACGACGTGCAGAACGTCTACGCCAACTTCGACGTCTCCGACGAGGTGATGGCCGCCGTCGGCTGACCCCGCCGGCCCGCCGGGAGCGGGACGAACGACGATGCGCCCACCGGGAGGACCCGGTGGGCGCATCCGTGTGGTGACCGGGGCGGGCCCGGTCAGCCGGTGGTCTCGCGGGAGCGCCAGGCGGTGGCCAGCGCGACCCGGCCGCCGGTACGCAGCAGCGAGCCCTGGTAGATCCGGGCCCCGGCGGCGACGAAGGCGACCGCGGTCACCGCGAGCAGCACCAGCGACAGCAGCGCCTCCCAGAGGGCCATGTCACCGGTGAAGGCGCGCAGCGGCATCGCCATCGGCGATGAGAACGGCAGGTACGACAGCGCCCGCAGGACGGTGACGTTGTCGTTGAAGAAGACCACCGCGAAGAACGGCAGCATCAGCGCCAACTGCACCGGGGTGGACGAGGCGGCGATGTCCTCCTGCCGGCTGACCACCGCGCCGGCCACCGCCCACATCGCGGCCAGCAGCAGGAAGCCGAGGAGGAAGAACGGCACGAACCAGCCGATCGCCGGGCCGACCAGGGTCAACACGTCGGTGTTCCCGCTGAACTGGAGGCCGGCGAGGGTGACCAGGGCGATCAGGACGATCTGCCCGAGCGCCAGCAGGCAGCCGGCGAGCACCTTCCCGGCCAGCAGGGCGCGGATCGGCACGGCGGCGGCCAGGATCTCCACGATCCGGGTCTGCTTCTCCTCGGTGATGCTCTGCGCGATCTGCAGGCCGAAGGTCTGGCTGGTGATGAAGAAGACGAAGGCGAAGACGAACGGGACCGCGAACGCCAGGAACGGGTCGACCGCGTCGGGGTCGAGCAGCACCACCGGCGGGGCCGCGCTGAGCGCGCCGACCACCTCGGTGGGGGCGGTGTCGAGGGCGAGCACGGTCGGCCCGGTGATCACGGCGGCGTCCACCTCACCGGCGCGGACCGCCTGCTCGGCGGCGGCGTCGTCGGCCACGACCCGCACGTCCAGGCCCGCCTCGGTGAGGACCGCGGCGGCCTGCCCGGTGTCGCCGCCGACCGCCACCGAGGCCGGGCCGCCGGAGAGCAGGCCGGGCAGGATGGTGGCGCCCGCCGCGATGAGCAGGAAGATCAGCGTACTGATCAGGAAGGTGCGGTCGCGGAGTTTGACCCGGATCTCCCGGGCGGCGACGAGCATGGTGGCCTGGCGGGTGTTCACTGGGTGACCTCCCGGAAGATCTCGGCGATCGTGGGCGTGACCGGGTGGAAGGCACGGACCGGCCCCCGGGCCAGCGCGGCGCGCAGCACCTGCTGGTCGTCGGCGTCGGCGTCGAGGTCGAAGACGGCCCGGGGCCCGTCGAGGTCGACCAGGGTCACCCCGGGCTGGTCCCGCAGCCAGCCCGCGTCGCTGTCGACCACCAGCGTGTACCGGGGCTGGCCGTACGCCGCGCGCAGCTCCTCGCGGGAGCCGGCGGCCCGGATCGCCCCGTCGGCGATGATCACCAGGTCGTCGCAGAGCCGTTCGACCACGTCGAGCTGGTGGCTGGAGAAGAGCACCGGCACCCCGGCGGCGGCCCGTTCGCGCAGCACCGACACCAGCGTGTCCACGGCGGTCGGGTCGAGGCCGGAGAACGGCTCGTCGAGCACCAGCACCTCCGGCTCGTGCACCAGCGCGGCGGCGACCTGGGCGCGCTGCTGGTTGCCCAGGGACAGCGTCTCCAGCAGGTCGTCGCCCCGGGCGTCGAGCCCGACCCGCGCCAGCAGCTCGTCGGTGTTGCGCCGGGCGGTGGCCGCGTCGAGGCCGTGCAGGCGGCCGAGGTACGTCACCTGCTCACGGGCGGTCATCTTCGGGTAGAGGCCGCGTTCCTCCGGCAGGTACCCGAAGCGGTGCCGGCCGTCCCGGGTCAGCGGGGCGCCCTGCCAGCTCACCTCCCCCCGGTCCGGGGCGAGGACACCGAGGATGATCCGCATGGTGGTGGTCTTGCCGGCGCCGTTGCCGCCGACGAAACCGGTCATCCGGCCGCCGTGCACGTCGAAGGTCACGTCTCTGAGTACCTGACGGTCGCCGAAGCTGCGGTCGACGCCGTCGAGTCGGAGCACTGAGGTCACGGAGCCCAGGTTAGATCGATCATGGTGGGACTCCCTCGGACCGGGGAACGATCATCCGGGTCCACCTTGCGACGGACCCGGTCATCCGCCCGGCTGGATCACCCCCTGCTCGTACGCGAAGATCACTGCCTGGACCCGGTCCCGCAGCCCGAGCTTGGCGAGCATCCGGCTGACGTGGGTCTTGACCGTGGCCTCACCGAGGGTGAGGGTCGCGGCGATCTCCGCGTTGCTGGCGCCCCGGGCGACGAGGACCAGCACCTCCCGTTCCCGGGGGGTGAGGTCCGCCAGTTTCGCCCCGGTGCCGGCCCCGACGGGTGGGCCGCCGGAGCGGGCGAAGGTGGCGATCACCCGGCGGGTCGGCTCCGGGGCGAGCAGTCCGTCGCCCCGGGCGAGGACCCGGACGGCGTCGACGAGGGCCTCCGGGGTGCCGTTCTTGAGCAGGAAGCCGCTGGCCCCGGCGCGCAGCGCGGCGAAGAGGTAGTCGTCGCGGTCGAAGGTGGTGAGGATCAGCACCGCCGGGGCGGCGGCCCCGGTCAGGCCGCCGGTGATCTCCCGGGTGGCGGTGAGCCCGTCCATCCGGGGCATCTCCACGTCCATCAGCACCACGTCGGGGGCGGTGGCGCGGGTCAGGGCGACCGCCTGCTCCCCGTCGGCGGCCTCGCCGACCACCTGGATGTCCGGCTCCACCTCCAGTATGACCCGGAAGCCGGTCCGGACGAGGTGGTGGTCGTCGGCGAGGAGCACCCGCACCGGACCCGGGTCGGCTCCGGTCACGCCGGCTGCTCCGCCACCGTCGCGGGGACCGGGAAGCGGGCCCGGACCCGCCAGCCCCCGCCGAAGCGTGGCCCGACCTCCAGGGCCCCGTCGTGGGCGGTGACCCGCTCCCGCATCCCGATTAGGCCCAGTCCCCGGTCGTCCGGAACCGCCCCGCCCTGCCCGTTGTCGGTCACGTCGACCTCCACCTCCTGCGCCAGGTAGCGGATCCGTACGTCGAGCACGGTAGCCCGTGCGTGCTTGAGGGTGTTGGTCACGGCCTCCTGCACGATCCGGTACGCCGCCTGGGAGACCGAGTCGGGCAGCGGCACGGGGTCGCCGTACACCCCGACGGTGGCCTGGAGCCCGGCGTCGCGGGCCCGGTCGACCAGGCCGGCGATCTGGTCCAGGCCGGCGCCGCCGGGTTGCCGGTCGTCCCGTTCGGGGCCGGAGGCGCGCAGCAGGCCGAGCATCCGGCGCAGTTCGTCCACGGCGGTGCGGGCGGTCTCCTCGATCGCGGACAGGGCGGTACGGGCGGCGTCCGGGTTCCGGTCGAAGACCCGTCGGCAGGCGGCGGCCTGCACCCCCATCACCGAGACGTGGTGGGCCACCACGTCGTGCAGTTCCCGGGCGATGCGGACCCGTTCCCCGATGACCGCGCGTTCCCGGGCCTGGGCCTGGGACCGGCGCAGCTCCTCGGCCTGTTCCCGCAGCTCCTGGTCGCGGCGGGCGGCCACCCAGGCGGTGTCGCCGAACAGGTACGCGAAGCCGAAGAAGAGGGCGTTGATCAGGAAGGTGTTGACGACCACCGCGAGGATCGGGGGTACCGGGCCGACGGCCTGGGAGAAGGCGTCCGGCCCCACGTCCTGGAAGCCGCGTACCAGGTAGAAGATCACCAGCCAGGCGAACATGCTGCCGATGACCCCGAGGCGCAGCCGGCGGGCCAGCCGGCGGTCGCGTCCCCAGGCGCCGAGGGTGTAGATCGCGGCGAAGAGCGCCCCGGAGGTGACCTGGCTCTCCGGGGCCGACCGCGCCTGCCCGAGGATGTAGGCCACCGAGATCACCAGGGTGACGGCCTCCGGCCAGCGTCGCCGCCAGGCCAGCGGAAGGGTGGCCGCGACCGCCCAGAAGGCCTGCTCCGCGACCGAGTGGGGCACGCCGAGGACGAACACTCCGGCGCTGCGGGCCAGGGCGAGGCTGACCAGGGCCAGGGCGGTGACCGCCAGCCCGATCCAGAGGTCGGTGCGGCGTTGCTGGGGCGTCGGGCCGGGCCGACGCCACCGCTCCCGGCTCGTGGTGTCCATACCCAGACGATGCCACCCCCGTCGCACCTGCCGCGACCAGGTCCGCAGTGCCGGTACGAGCCGTGCGCGCCGGCGGCCGGGAGGGAGTTCCCCCGACCGCCGGCGCGGATCAGTGGACCGGGTCACCTCGGCCAGCGGCGGGCCTTGAGCACGCTGTCGGCCACGTCCCAGATCGTGATGGCGACGATCGAGACGACGGTGATCACGGTGACGGTGCCGAGGTTGTCGCCCTCGCGCAGCCACTCGAACCGGGCCACCAGCTCCGGGTTGAGCAACTGCTCGGTGAGCAGCAGCCAGATCACCGGTACCGCGAAGGCCACCCCCAGGACGGCGTTGACCACGACCATGCCCCAGGTCCAGTGGCCCACCCGGTACTTCACCAGCTCGAACACGATCATCGCGACCACGACGGCGAGGAGGACCGGGAGCCAGAAGCCCCACAGGGCGGGGTCGACGATGGCGAGCTGCTCACCGTCGCCGAACCGTAGTTGCTGGGTGGGGAAGAAGGCCACCCCGACGGTGAAGAGCAGGACGACGACGGCGGCCACGGTGTCGCTCAGGGTGATCTGCCGTTCGGTGGTGGCCTCGGGCAGGTCGTCGAGGCTCCAGCGGGGCAGGTGCCGGGCGTCGCCCGTGCGTTCCCAGATCGCGAAGACGAGGGTGACCCAGAAGGCGACGTGTACGGCGACGCTCAGGGCGGTACCGATGGCGGGCCCGATCGCGCCGAAGCCGTCGCCGTCGACGAGGTGCACCAGGCCGACGACGGTGCCGACCAGGGCCGGCACGTACGCCAGCAGGGTCCGCAGCAGGTTCCACCAGGCCAGGTAGTAGGCGGGGCCGATGAGCTGGAGTCGCTGGCCGGTGTAGCGGGCGGCCAGCAGTTGGGGGTTGCCCAGGTCGGTGAGCACCTCCCGCTCGGCGGTGGACCGGTCCTCTCCGGCGCCGACCCGGTCGTCGACCGCGTCCTCGATCGAGGCGCGGAGCTCGGGGGCGATCTCCGCGCGGCGGTGGGCCGGGACCGACCCCAGGGTGGCGGCGAGGTATCGGTCGGTCAGGGAACTCATCGGTCCACTCCTTCGATCAACCCGGTCATGGCGGTCTGGACGGCGGCGAGGTCGTCGAGCAGGGTGCGCAGCACCGACTCGCCCTGGTCGCTGGTCCGGTAGAACTTGCGCGGCCGGCTCTCCTCGGTGTTCCACTCGCTGGTCAGCAGGCCCTGTTCCTCCAGCCGGCGCAGCAGGGGATAGAGCGTGTTCGCGTCCACCGGGAAGCCGTGCGTGGAGAGTCGCTGGAGCAGCGCGTACCCGTAGTCGGGTCGGCGCAGGGCGATCAGGCTCGCCACCACCACCGTGCCCCGGCGCAGCTCCTGGAGGTGAGTCCGGAGGATGTCGTCGCTAACCATGCGACACACGATAGTGTGTGCCACACGCCATTGTCCAGCGCACATGTTTGTCGGTCGCACAACATCGTGTCGACGGCGGAGTCTCGTATCACACTCGGCAAGTTTGCAGTCTCTGCATGTTTGCTCGTAGATTGCTCGCGTGACCTCTGGAGACGCGGTGGTGTTGGGGCGGCGGGACCGCAAGAAGCGGCAGACCCGGGCCGCGCTGGCCGCCGCCGCGCTCCGCCTGGTCGCCGAGCGCGGGCTGGACCAGGTGACCGTCGAGGAGATCAGCGACGCCGCCGACGTCTCCGCCCGGACGTTCTTCAACTACTTCTCCACCAAGGACGAGGCGCTGGTCGGCGACAGCGAGGGCGACCGGGACCGGGTGCTGCGCGCGTTGGCCACCGTGCCCGCGCAGGTGCCGGCGTGGCAGGCGATCCGACTGGCCCTGGCCGAGGTGGTCGACGAGGTGCAGGGCGAGGCCGAGCTGTGGCTGCTGCGGATGCGGGTGGTGATCCAGCACCCGGTGCTGCTGGCCCGCGTGCACTCCGGCAACGTGGTCACCGAGCAGGCCCTGGTGGCGGCGCTCGCGGAGCGCACCGGCCTGCCGCCGGACGACGTCTACCCGGCCCTGGTCGTGGCGGTCACCGGGGCCGCGCTGCGGACCGCGATGGTCCGCTGGGCGGCCAGCGGCGGGGAGCGGTCCCTGGCCGAGCTGGTCACCGAGGCGTTCGACGCCGTCGCCGCCGGCCTGCCCGACCCGCGCACCGGCCCGACCGCCCCGGACCGGCCGGCCCCC
>NZ_LRQV01000039.1 GCF_001567585.1 Micromonospora rosaria | reverse complement strand
CGGCCGATGTCGCGGCAGGAGTTGGCGGAGGCGGTCAACGCGTACGCCTACGAGCACGTGGGGCGTCGTGTCAACGTTGATGCCCGTTACGTTGGCAAGCTGGAACGCGGTGAGCACCGGTGGCCGTTCGAGCCCTGCCGCACCGCGTTGCGGCAGGTGCTGGGCAAGGCCACCAACGCCGAGCTCGGGTTCTTCGTCATCCACGGACACGCCAAAGACCCGGAGGTGCACGTGGCCCCACCGACGCCCTCCGACATGCCTGCCCCTGCGCCCGATGACACCGGTGGTGTGGCAGCGTCAGGCAGGGTGGTCGGGGACGATGGTAATGGGCTGGTCGTTCCCGGCGGTGCGACGGTGCGGGTGAGTCTGACCGTCGAGGCGGCGCAGGTCAGGGGGGTGCGTGACGAGGGCCCTGCCGGACGTGTCGCTGTCCTGGCAGGGCCGGTCGAAGTGCTCATCGAACCAACCGACCCCGCGACCATCCTCGCCCCCGTACCGGCCCGTTCGAGCGAGGCGGTCGAGGGGTCCCAGGCGCGCCGGCCGGCGGAGGGGCGGCGGCAGCGATGATGGGTGTACAGGTCGCCTGGCTCCGCCGCGACGCCCGAAACGCCTTGAGCCCGTCTCGACGTCGTACCGAGCCAATCAGGATCACGCCGCAGGGGGCGGACGAGGAACGGAGCGGCCTTGGTCAACACCTGGTCGAGTGGCATGCCGCTGCCGGGCTCACGCAGATACAACTCGCCAAGGCCGTCTGCTACTCCCGCAGCTCGGTGGCCAACGCCGAGAGCAGCCGGGAGATGAGCACCCGTCGCCTCTGGCAGAGTGCCGACCGGACGGTCGGCCGCGTCGTCGCACGACGACGCGGACGTGACCCCCACCGTTCATCCTCAGGTGGCGGCGGGGGCGGCGGTCGTGATCATGGTTGACGGTGAGCGCGCCGGGCCCGTCCGCGTCCTCCTGACCACGATGCCTGACGACGGTCCCGGACTCTCGGCCCTGCCGTTGACCTCGGGTAGTGGGGCGTGGGTGTATGCACTCGCTGACGGGCGCGGGCGGGTCTGATGGGGCAGCGGCCGGCGGAGTTGAGGCCGTACGCGTCCGCGCGTCACTTTCTCGGAGCGGAGTTGCGGTGCTGGCGGCAGCAGCGCGGGCTGTCGTTGGCACGGCTCGCGGCGCTGGTGTACGTGAGCCCGGACCTTCTCGGCAAGATCGAGAAGGCGGAGCGGACGGCTAGCCTGGATGTCCTGGCCCGCTGTGACGAGGCGTTGGGGACAGGCGGAGCGCTCGGCCGACTGCGGCGCTTCGTGGACCACCAAAAGACAGCGCAGCCACGAACGGATGGGGCGGCGACGATGTCGGCCCGGTTCAGGGTGGTCCCAGAGATTGTGGCTATCGACTCCGACATTACGCCTGAAGTAAACAACGACGGTCAGCCGCGGTGGTAAGCACTTCCGCTGGCACCCATCCGCGACGCGCGACTCGGCGCGCGGGACCACGCAGCGAATTCACGATCTGCGGCGGGAGCGGGACGGCTCAGTCGGGGCCGTGGCGTGGGCCGCCAGCGGCCGTTGTGGACCCCCAGAGCGTGAGGACCTCCAGCAACGTGCCGGAGTCCCGCCAGGGCATCGACGCGGCGAAGAAGTTCGAGGGACGCAAGCGGCATATTGCTCCCTGCCGTCGTGCAGCGAGGATAGGCTGACGGCAACCGGAGGGGAGGCCCTCGCCGTGATCCCCACACTGATCCTGTTCGGTCTCCTGCTCGGACGCTGGTGGCGGACGTCGCTCATCGTCGCCGCAGTGGGCTGGCCGCTCCTACTGGTCGCCGGGGACGGGACGACGGTCGGGCCGGCGTTGATCGGCGCGTCCGGGCTCGCGGTGGCCAACACCGCCGTCGGCGTGCTGGTGCATCAGGGCATCCTGCGGATGATCCGGGCGACCCGGTCCTGAGCGGTGTCACCGTGCGGTGCGCTCGGCGAGCTGCTTGAGGTTCAGGAGTTGCCGGCGGGCCATCACCAGGTCGCCGAGGCAGAGCCCGAGCGCGACCAGCCGGTTCGTCCGCATGGCGACCTTGAGCAGCAGGCGTGTGGTGTCCTCCCCCACGGGAACGAGGACGTAGGACATGACGGCGCCCATGATCTCCCCGGTCAGCTGCCTTCCGGGGTCGACCGCGAGGATCCGGCCCTGCCGGCGCCCGCCCACGGCGGTGAAGGGTTCTCCCACCGTCGGCTCGGGTAGGCCGGCCAGTTGTCGAGGTGAACGTCGGCCGAGGTTGTCGATCCAGTCGTACGAGTACGGCGCGAGCCGCACCTGGGCGACCCACGGCCACACCACCGTCGCGGGCGCGTCGACCCGTACCCCGCGCCACGCCCGCAACGTGGGTGCGGCGACGAAGTCGTCACACGGGTAGGAGCGCGAGACGTCCTCGTCGGTCACGCCCCACCGGTCACCCAGCACGTGCCTGCCTCCCCGCTCGGGCCAGCACCAGCGTGGTACGCAGGGCCAGCACGACGGTGCCGCCGAACTCGTCGACGACTCGGCCGAGGGAGGTGATCGCGCGTTGTTGCTGTGCCGGCGGCCGGGAGAGGTACGGCCCGAAGGTGCGCACCAGGCCGAGGTACTGCTCCTTGTCCAACCGCAGGTCACGCCCGAAGACCTCCCGGCGTACGTCGTCGAACTGCCCCCGGTCGACGATGTCCTGGTAGAACCAGTCCACGGGGCGTTC
Organism: Micromonospora rosaria; assembly: GCF_001567585.1. Classification (GTDB taxonomy): domain Bacteria; phylum Actinomycetota; class Actinomycetes; order Mycobacteriales; family Micromonosporaceae; genus Micromonospora; species Micromonospora rosaria. The sequence goes on along the minus strand of NZ_LRQV01000039.1, from coordinate 48,690 downwards.
CCGGACGGTCGGGTCGACGGCGTGCAGCGCGGATCGGATCGCTGCCCCCTGTGCGGCGTCGGCGTAGCCGTAGCGATGCCCGAAGACTGCCAGTGTGCCGCCGGGTGCGAGTGCTCTCCGGGCCTGTGTGTTCCGGGTGGCCGGGGCCAGCCAGTGCCAGGCCATGGCACAGGCGAGCACGCCCACCCCGCCGGCCGGCGGTGACCACCGTTCGAACGTGGTGGTGTGGATGCGGGCGTCCGGGAAACGCCGGGCGAGCGAGGCCGCCATCCGGGGATCGGGCTCGATGCAGGTCAGGGGCGCCCCGATGCGGGCGAGGACGTCGGTGCCCTTGCCCGTGCCGGCGCCGACCTCGACCACGGACGTCGGCGTACTGCCATGGTGGGCGAGGATCGCGTCGGCGATCTCGGGTGGGTATCCCGGCCGGACGCTCTCGTACAGGTCCGCTATCGGCCCGAAGGTGTCCATCGCCCCGTACGCTCACACCCTCTCTCAGCCGGCGGGCGTGCCAGGGGCCGGATACCGCTGGCGACGCGTGATCGTCTCCGGCGAGAGGCTGCTGCCGCGCCGCAGCCTCTCGGGTGGCCAGCGGCAAGGCTCTGACCGGGCGGGGGCACGCCCCGGACCCGCGCCTCCTTCGGGTCCCTGCCGACGGTCCGGTGCGCGACGGGTGCTCCGCAGCGGTCAGGTCGCGCCGGCCAGCGGTGGAGCGGGAGCCGTGGTCCGGCTCAGAACAGGGTCAAGGGTTCGACCGGTTCCGGCTCGGGCAGGGGCGGCAGGTCGGGCACCTGGGCCCGTACCTCGTCGTGGAAGCGGCGGGCGAGCACCGGGGCGTCGGCGTTGTCCGGGGTGTGCACGAAGACGGTGGGGGAGCGGCCCTCGCGCAGCCAGTCGACGCAGACGTCGATCCAGTGCTGCCAGCCCGCGACGGTCCGGGCGGTGTCGTCGCGCCCGAGGTAGCGCACGATCGGCCGGTCGGTCAGCGCGTGGGTCCGCAGCGGCGTACGGGGCTTCTTGGTCCAGGCGTCCCGTTCCGCGTCGCTGGTCGGCCGGTCCTGGAAGAGGGCGGTGGTGTCGAACGGGATCCACTCGGCGGTCGCGTCGGCGAGCACCCCTTCGAGCAGCCGCGTCGAGGGGGCGTCGGTGAAGAACGCCGGATGGCGGACCTCCACGGCGCAGCGGTACGTGTCGGGCAGCCGGCGCAGGAACCGGGCGAGCACGGGGACGTCGGCGGGGGCGAACGACCCGGGCAGTTGGACCCAGAGGGCGTGCGCGCGGGGCCCGAGCGGCTCGATCGCCGTCAGGAAGGCGGCCAGCGGCTCGGCCACGTCGCCGAGCCGGCGTTCGTGCGTGACGACCTTGGGCAGTTTGAGCACGAACCGGAAGTCGGGGTCGGTCTGCGCGGCCCAGGTCGCCACGGTCTCCCGGCTCGGGGTGGCGTAGAAGGTCGTGTTCCCCTCGACCGCGTCGCACCAGCCCGCGTAGTGCCGCAGCCGCTCGCCGGCCGGCAGCGGGTGGGCCAGCAGCCGCCCCTGCCAGGACTTGTGCGTCCACATCGCGCAGCCCACGTGCAACCGCCGCACCTCGCCCCCTCCCACCGACCGGGCATCCGGCGCGCCCGCCCCCGGCCGGCGTCCACCGGGCCGCCGACCGCGCCGGACGTACGGTATCCGGCCGTCCCCGTCCGGGCGTCGTGCGGCCCCGCCCCCGTTTCCGCGTCGCGCGCCCCGTCGCCGAACCGGCCTCGCGGCCCCGCGCCAGCCGGTACGGCGGTATCGGTCGATCCGTCGGCGGTGTCTGCTGTGTACCGCCGGTGTCCGACAGGTCCGTCCGAGGTGGATTGCGTGCCGTTCGTCGGTGGAAGGGTCGGCCGCAGGGGTCCGGAAATTCCCTCGCCTAACCGGGTTGACCTGCATAAACGCTCGGGTGCGCCGAGGGTGTCCCATGATGCGGTACGTGGATTTTGGCCCCTTGTGCTGCGTACCGACGGAGGTCATTATGAGTTCGTTCCGGCCTGCGGTATTAAAACTTCACTCGGTCCGGTGTGTAACCGCAGGTCGTTGTGTGTGTCGGGATTCCGGCACACACGGGACAACAGTTTGGCCGCGACTGTTTTACGGGCAGGTTTCTGGTACGTCAATTCTGCGTGCCGGGGCGAGCGGGGTGGGGGATGGTCTTGACGGTGCTCAACCAGGACGTGCCGACCGCGCCGGGCAGTCGCCCATGAGCGGTGCGCCCGCCGGCGAGTGGCTGATCTTGGCTGGTCAGTGGCTCGGTCCGGGCCGGGCGTGACGACCGGCGAGCCGACGACGACGCGGTCGCGGAAGCTGCACGATCATGAATCGGCCCACCCCTTTCGGGGTGATGTCGAACCGGCGGTGTGGCCGGGAATTTCGTGGACGACGGTGTCCTCCCTTTTGTCGCTGCCGACCTCGTGCGGCGGGCTCGGCGTGCGCCGGTCCGGCGGGTGACGGTAAGCGCCGGAAATGACCGTAGGTGAGGGCCGGGCCCTCTGAACCGGAGCGGCCACCGCATTCGTACGTGGTGCGCGTACAGGAGATCAACGGATGAGTGGAATAGTCGGCTGGATCGACTTTCGTCGTGACATCGGTACCCGGTCGGACATTCTGGAGGCGATGACCGGGACCATGCGGCACCGTGGCCCGGACAGCGCCGGGGTGTGGCTGTCGGCACACGCCGGGCTCGGGTACCGGGGCCTGGACACCGGGGCGGTCGAGGACGGCGGACTGCTGGCCCGACTGGACCTCGGCGACGCGGCCGTCGCGCTCGTCGTGGCCGGGCCGATCTACAACACCGGGGAACTGCGCCGCGAGGTCGAGTCGGCGGGCGGCACCCCCCGCTCCGGCGCGACCTGCGAACTCCTGCTCCAGGCGTACCTGCTCTGGGGGGACCGGTTCGTCGAACGGCTCGACGGGATGTTCACCGTCGCCGTCTGGGACGGCCGGACCCGCCGGCTGCTGCTCGCCCGGGACCGGCTCGGCCTCAAGCCGCTCTACTACCACGGGTACGCCGGCGGGGTGGTCTTCGCCACCGAGCCCAAGGGCATCCTGGCGAACCCGCGCTTCACCCCCCGACTGGACCTGTCCGCGCTGCCGATCGTGCTCCAGCCGCGCCTCACCATGCCCGGGGAGACCCCGCTGGTGGGCCTGCGCGAGGTGGCCCCGGCCGCGATCGTCACCTGCTCCGACGCCGGGATCACCACCCGCCGGTACTGGGAGCTGACCAGCGCGCCGCACCACGAGTCCTTCGACAAGACGGCGGCGCACCTGCGGGAACTCCTGGAGGACGTGGTCGGCCGGCAGCTCGCCACCGGCGTCCCCGGCGGCGCGATGCTCTCCGGCGGGGTCGACTCCACCTCGATCGCGGCGCTGGCGACCCAGCTCCTGCGCCGCAGCGGCCGGCAGCTCGACACCTACTGCGTCGAGTTCGCCAGCGACCCGGCGCACTTCACCCCGACCGAGCTCCGGCCGGACGTGGACGCGCCGTACGCGGCGGCGGCGGCCGAGTTCATCGGCACCCGGCACCACACCCTCACCGCGAGCGTGGCCGACCTGCTGGCCGCCATCCCGGCCACCCGCCGCGCCCGCGACCTGCCCGGCTGGGGCCAGTTCGACGCCTCGATGTACCTGATCTTCCAGCAGATGCGCGAGCGCAGCGTGGTCGCCCTGACCGGGGAGGCGGCCGACGAGTTCCTCGGCGGGTACCCGTACTTCTTCAAGGCGGACCGGGTCGGGCGCGACACCTTCCCCTGGATCGGCGACGGCCCCCGGCTGGTCGACTACCTCTCCCCGGAGCTGCGCGACGTCGTCCGCCCCGAGCAGGACGAACGGGACCGGTACCACGAGCTGCTCGCCCGGGTGCCGAAGCTGCCCGGCGAGGACCCGGCGGACGCCCGGATGCGGGAGGTCTTCTACCTCGGCATGTCCGGGCCGCTCGCGGTGATCCTGGACCGCAAGGAACGCATGAGCATGGCCCACGGCCTGGAGGTCCGGGTCCCGTTCTGCGACCACCGGCTGGTCGAGTACCTGTGGAACGTGCCCTGGTCGATGAAGTCGACCGGCGGGGTGAAGGGGCTGCTCAAGGCGGCGATGGCCGACCTGCTCCCGGCGGGCACCCGCAACCGGCGCAAGAGCGCCTACCCGCACGTGCAAAGCCCGCAGTACGACGAGTCCCTGATCCGGGAGGCGACCTGGATCGCCAACGACCCGGCGTCCCCCGTCGGCTGGATGTTCGACACCGCCCGGCTCAACGACCTCATCGGGCAGATCGCCGCCGACCAGCTCAGCTCCGAGCTGCCCGGCGGCGCCAGCCCCGCCCACCTGCTCATCCAGCTCGTGGAGATGCGGGCCTGGATCGAGGAGAACGGTGTGGCGGTCCGATGACGACCCGGTGCGGCCCCCGCGTACCGCGCGTGACCCACCCGGCAGAAAGGTAGGCAGTCCCATGCTCGAACTGGTCCCCCTCGCCGAGGGCGTCGGCACCGAGATCCGTGGGATCGATGTCACCGGCGACATCTCCGACCGCGAGTTCGACCGCATCCACCAGGCGTGGATGGACACCGCCGTGCTGCTCTTCCGCGACCAGAAGATGACCCCGGAGCAGCACATCGCCTTCACCCGCCGGTTCGGCGAGGTGTTCGCCTACACCCGCTCCCAGTTCAACGACGTCGAGTACCCGGAGATCCTGCTGCTGTCCAACCTGACCCGCGACGGCAAGCCGATCGGCTCCGCCTACAGCGGGCGGGTCTGGCACACCGACGGGCACTACCTCACCACCCCGCCGGTCGGCTCGATGCTGTACGCCATCGAGGTGCCCCCGGTCGGCGGCGACACCTGGTACGCCAACATGTACGCCGCCTACGAGGCCCTGCCGCAGCGGGTCAAGGACCGCATCGAGAACCTGCGGGTGGTCATCAGCCGGGTGCAGTCGCGGCCGTACAACTACCCGGACCGGCCCGCCCCCACCGAGCAGGAACGCGCCGAGTGGGTCGACGTGAGCCACCCGGTGGTCCGCCGGCACGACGTCACCGGCCGCAAGACGCTCTACGTCGGCGGCAACGTGCCGTGGCGGATCGAGGGGATGTCCGAGGAGGAGAGCGCCCCGCTGGTCACCTTCCTCCAGGAGTTCTCCGTGCAGCCGCAGTTCACGTACTGCCACAAGTGGCGGCCGGGGGACATCGTGCTCTGGGACAACCGCAGCGCCATGCACCGCGCCACCTACTACGACCACGTGGCGCACCGCCGGCTGCTGCACCGGACCACCATCGCCGCCGGTCGGCCGGCCGCCGCCTGACCATGACGACGTACGACTACATCGTGGTGGGCGCGGGAGCCGCCGGGTGCGTGCTCGCCGGCCGGCTCACCGAGGACCCGTCGGTCAGCGTGCTGCTGCTGGAGTCCGGCCAGGAGCGGCGCAGCCCGCTGCTGTCCATCCCGGCGGCCGAGACGATCCTGATGGGCAACCCGCGCTACGACTGGTGCTTCGACACCGACGCCGACCCGACGCTGAACGGGCGGACCCTGCGCATCCCCCGGGGCCGGCTGCTCGGCGGGTCCAACGCCATCAACGGCATGATCTTCGTCCGGGGCCAGCGGCAGGACTACGACGACTGGGCGGCGCTGGGCAACACCGACTGGTCCTGGGCCGGCGTGCTGCCGTACTTCCGCAGCATGGAACGGGCCGGCGGGATCGGCGGGGAGAGCCGGGGCCAGGACGGGCCGATCGCGGTCGGCCTGCCCCGGGACCGCGACGAACTCTGCGACGCCTTCCTCACCGCCGCGGGACAGGCCGGGTACCCGCAGAACCCGGACTACAACTCCGGCGACCAGGAGGGCTTCGGCTACTACCAGGTCAACCACGAGGGCGGGCGGCGCTCGTCGGCGCTGGGTGGGTACCTCGCGCCGGCCCGCCGCCGCCCCAACCTGACCGTGCTCACCGGCGCGCACGTCGCCCGGCTGCGCTTCGACGGCACCCGCTGCGTCGGGGTGACCTACCGGCACGGCGACGCCGAGCGGCAGGCGACCTGCGGGCGGGAGGTGATCCTCAGCGCCGGAACCGTGCAGTCGCCGCAGTTGCTGGAGCTCTCCGGCATCGGCGCGGCCGAGGTGCTCCGGCGGGCCGGCGTCCCGGTGGTGCACCACCTGCCCGGGGTCGGGGAGAACTTCCGCGACCACTTCGCGGCCCGGCTGCGCTGGCGGGTCCGCAAGCCGATCACCTTCAACGAGCGCTCGCGCGGCCTGCGCCTCGCCGGGGAGGTGCTGCGGTACCTGGGGACCCGGCGGGGGCTGCTCAGCCTCCCCATCGCGCTGGGCCACGGCTTCGTCCGCACCTCCGACGACCTGGACCGGCCGGACGTCCAGTTTCACTTCGCCCCGGCCAGCTACGGCGCGGGCAACACCCGCCGGCTGGACACCCGGCCCGGGATGACCGTCGGGGTCTACCCGCTGCGCCCCGAGTCCAGCGGCTCGATCCACATCCGCTCCGCCGACCCGGCCCAGCCGCCGGCGATCCGGCCCCGGTTCCTGGACACCCCGTACGACCGGACCACGCTGGTGGCGGGGATGCGGATCGCCCGGCGGATCGTCGAGGGCGCGGCGCTGGACGCGTACCGGGAGTTCGAGACCCAGCCCGGCCCGGACGTGCACACCGACGAGGACCTGCTGGCGTACGCGCGGACCAAGGGGGACACCTCCTACCACCCGGTCGGCACCTGCCGGATGGGCGACGACCCGGGCGCGGTGGTCGACCAGCGGCTGCGCGTGCACGGGGTGCACGGCCTGCGGGTGATCGACGCGTCGGTGATGCCCACGATGATCTCGGGCAACACCAACGCGGCCAGCATGATGATCGGCGAGAAGGGCGCGGCGCTGGTCCGCCAGGACCACCGGGCCGGGGTCGCCCCGTGACCGCCGGCCCGCCGTCGCCCGCCCCGGCGGGTGGCCCGTCGTTCGTCGTCGGGCCCGGCGACGCGGCCTTCGTGGTCGCACCCGGCGACGCGGCCTTCGTGGTCGCACCCGGCGACCCGGACAGCCCCGACGTGGCGGACCTGCTGCGCCGCTCCGAGGAGTACGCGCACTCGTTGTACCCGGCGCAGAGCGTGCACATGCTGCCGGTGGACGAGTTGCGCGGGCCCCGGGTGCGGTTCCTGGTGGCCCGCGACGCGGCCGACGGCGGGCTGCTCGGCTGCGGTGCCGTGGCCCGGGTCGACGACACCTACGCCGAGGTGAAACGGATGTTCGTGGCCCCCGGCGCGCGGCGGCGGGGGATCGGGCTGGCGATCCTCGCCGCCCTGGAGGAGTGGGCGCGCGCGGCGGGCGTGCCGCTGGTGCGGCTGGAGACCGGGACGAGCCAACCCGAGGCGGTGGGCCTGTACCGCCGGCTCGGCTACGTCGAGCGGGGACGCTTCGGCGACTACCCCGACGACCCGCTCAGCATCTTCATGGAGAAGGCCCTCGACGGGCCACCGACGGGACAGCGACAGGAACAGGGGACTGGGATGGACACGACGCGGCAGCCGGTGCTGGTGGTGGTCGACGGCTACTCGTCCGGGGCGCGGCTACCCGGGGTGCTGCGGGAACGCGGCTGGCAGTGCGTGCACGTGCTGAGCAGCCCCGACCTGTCGCCGTACTTCCTGCGCACCTTCAACGCCGACGACTACCTGGACCTGGTGACCTTCACCGGGGACGTGGCCGCGACCGTGGCCGAGCTGGCCCGGCACCGGCCGGCGGCGGTGCTGCCCGGCTCGGAGAGCGGGGTGATCGTCGCCGACCTGCTGGCCGACGCCCTCGGCCTGCCCGGCAACAGCCCGGAGAGCAGCCTGGCCCGCCGCGACAAGTACGAGATGCACAACCGGCTGAAGGCGGCCGGGCTGCGCAGCATGGACCACTACCTGGCGCACGACCTCGACGGGCTCGTCGGGTGGGCGGACGCCGGGGCGTGGCCGGTGGTGCTCAAGCCGACCTCCAGCTCCGGCACCGACGCGGTGGTCTTCTGCGCCGACGTCGACGAGCTGACCGTGGCCTTCCACCGCCTGCACGGCGCGACCAACCAGATGGGCGGACGCAACGACGCGGTGCTCGCCCAGCGGTTCCTGACCGGGCAGGAGTACTTCATCAACGGCGTCAGCGGCAACGGCCGGCACGTCGTCACGGAGATCTGGCGGACCGAGAAGATCCGGGTGCCCGGCGGCGGCTGGCTCTACGACCGCAGCGTGCTCTGCGACCCCACCCAGCCGGAGATGAAGGAGATCGTCGAGTACGTGCACGGGGTGCTCGACGCCCTCGGCACCCGGTACGGCGCCCACCACACGGAGCTGATGGTCGCGCCGGACGGGACCCCCACCCTGGTCGAGAGCGCGTCGCGGCTCTCCGGCGGGCTGCACCGGGAGGCCGCCGCGTACGCGGTCGGGGCCAGCATGCTCGACCTGGTCACCAACGTCGTCGTCGAGGGGCCGACCTTCGTCGAGCGGTACGCCGACGCCCAGCCCGGCCACGCGTACCCGCTGTGGCAGGTGCAGTTCATCTCCGCGCAGGAGGGGGTGGTGACCGAGTCGCGCTACAGGGAGCTGCTCGCCACCCTGCGCAGCCGGACCTGGGTGCAGCGGGCGCCGAAGCCCGGTGACCGGGTCAGCCGCACCACCGACCTCTTCAGCAGCCCCGGGATCGTCTTCATGACCCACCCGGACGTCGACGTCCTGGCCGCCGACCACGCCCTCATCCGCGAGTGGGAGCGGGACAACCGCTTCTTCACCATCGCCCCGTGACCACCCTCCCCGGGCCGTACCGCTGTCGAGAAGGGACACCCGCGTGCCTGACACCCCCCGCGACCGCTTCGACCACGCCGCCAACCTGACCCAGGCCGGCACGTACCGCGACCACCGGGCCGCCCACTGGCCACCGAGCAGCACGTACGACCTGATCCCGGTGGACCTGGCGGCGAGCACCCCGGACCTCGGCGCGGAGTTCCCGGCCGCCCTCGCGCAGCTACGCGCCGCCGTCGACGCCGAGTGGTCGCACGCCAAGGAGCACGGCATCGCCGAGCGCCGCCGGTTCGCCGACCCGGCCGCCGTGGCCGCGGCGGTGCGCCGGGTCGCCGGGCTCCTGCCGGGCGAGACCGACCGGCGGGCCGCCCTGCTGCGCGCCGACGCCGTCGAGCACGGCTACGAGGAGCACATCCTCAAGGAGTTGGCCGGCCTGGAGGAGGAGGTGACGCTGGTCGCCGGCCAGGTCTCCACCTGGTACGGCAAGGACCTGCGGGGCCTGCCGACCGCCTTCGCCTGCCGCCGCGACGAGCAGCGGCACGCCGACGTGACCCGGGCGCTGGAGTTCCTGCCGGACGTCCCGCCGTACCTGACCCGGCTGCACGCCGACCTGCGCCTGGGCGAGCTGCCCGCGTTCGGCGCGACGGAGCTGTTCTTCATGGCCGGCGAGGGCGACCTGCACCCCAAGCACATCGCGTACTTCCTGCCCGAGGACGAGGGGGTGAAGTACTCGCCGTTCAAGAAGACGTACTACTTCACCAACACCCACGCGGCGCTGGTCCGGGGCGTCTCCGCGCCGCTGGCCGCCGAGTTCCTCGCCTTCGACACGCCGTTCGAGCCCGACGCGCCACGGTTCGCCGCGATCCCCACCCTCGGCGTGCTCAGCCACGAGTTCGGGCACTTCGTCCAGCGGCCCGCCACCAGCTTCGCGGCGCTCAACGCCGCCGACCGGTGGGCGTCGGTGGTGCTCCAGGAGGTCGCCGCCGACGTCTTCGGCGTCCTGATCCTCACCGAGGTCTGGGCCGAGCGGCTCGGGCTCGCCCCCGCCGACGTGCTCGCCTACTACCTCGCCGAGTGCCTGCGCTACGTCAGCCGGGGGCTGGGCCACTTCCCCGACAGCGACGGCATGTACCTGCAACTGTCGTACCTCGTGCAGGTCGGGGCGCTGGCGCCCGACGGCGCCCGGCTGGCCGGCGAGGCCAGCGTGGTGCTGGCCGGCCTGCGCTCGCTCGCCCGGGTGCTGGCCGACTTCCTGCTCGCCGGGGAGGCCGACCTGGCCCTGAAGCTGTACCGCAACCACGGCCCGGCCAACGCCGAGGTGCTGCGCCCGCTCGTCAACGAGCTGCGCGCCCGCCCGGCGGGGTCGGTCGAGTACGGACAACCGCACACCACGGCCGTTGGGGAGAACCGGTAGTGATCATCAAGGTCGAGCAGAACCTCGCGCAGGTCCGCGAGTACTACAGCGCGCACCGGTCCGTCGACGGCACCCCCGAGGGCACCATCTACGCCATCTGGGAGCAGGGCAAGGCGTTCAACGACTCCGTCACCCCCTCGACGTACGTACCGGAGTACCGGTCGCACATGGCGCTCAAGCTGCTGTCGCTGACCTCGACCACCGGCACCGTCTACTCCCTCGGCTGCGGCAACGGCTTCGTCGAGGGCGACCTGGTCGCCATGCAGCGGACCGTGCGCGGCATCGACTGCAACGACGAGGCGGTCGCGTTGTCCCGGGCCAAGGGGGTGGACGCCGTCGTGGCGGACTACTTCGACCTGAAGCCGGCCGACGTGGCCGACACCGACGTGCTCTACGCCGACGGTTTCCTCGGCCACGTCTTCACCGCCGAGGAGGCCGCTACGCCGGCCCTGCGGAAGCTGGCGGAGCTGAACCTGCGCTCCGGCGCGTACGTGGTCTTCTCCAACGACGCCCCGTACGAGCCGGAGGTCGACTTCGCGCCGCACGAGCGGGTCGCCGGGTTCTGGTTCGTCTCCCGCGAGTACCTCCAGACCGAGCTGACCCGCTTCGGCTTCGCCCCGGTGGAGAGCTACTACTTCCCGTACCTGCGGCCGATCAGCGGGTTGCGCAACCGCACCATCTGCGTCGCCCGGGTGCCCTGACATGCCGCTGTCCGAGGCGTTCGCCGGGCGGCTGCTGCCCCTGCTGCCGGAGCTGGTCGCCGGCTACGGCACCCCGTTCCACATCTACGACCAGCAGGGCATCGTCGACACGTACCGGGACATGGTCGGCGCCTTCGGCACCGAGCCGTACCGGCAGTACTTCGCGGTGAAGGCGCTGCCCAACCCCGCCGTGCTGAGCACCCTGCTGGCCGAGGGCAGCGGGCTGGACTGCGCCTCCCCGGTCGAGCTGGAGCTGGCCGAACGGCTGGGGGCCGGTGGCGACGACGTCGTCTTCACCTCCAACAACACCACGGTCGCCGAGTACGAGCAGGCGCTCAAGGCCGGCGCGGTGATCACCTTCGACGACCGGACCATGCTGGACAAGGCCGAACGCCTGCCGGAGGTGGTCGCGTTCCGGGTCGCCCCGCACGGCGTGGCGGCCCGCTCCACCCTGATGGGCAGCGCCGCGCACTCGAAGTTCGGGGTGCCGGTGGACGAGCTGGCCGACACCTACCGGCAGGCCCGTGGCCGGGGCGCGCGGCGGTTCGGCATCCACGGGATGATCTGCGCCAACGAGCTGGACCTCGACCGGGCGGTGCGGGCCGCCGTCGACGTGGTCGAGCTGGCCGCGCGGCTCGCCGCCGACACCGGCATCGAGCTGGAGTACGTCAACATCGGCGGCGGGCTCGGCATCCCGTACCGGCCGGCGGACCGGCCGATCGACTTCCGGGCGTACGCGGCGGCGATCCTGGCCGCCCGGCGGCGGGTCTTCGGGCACCACCGGCCGCGCGTCGTCTCCGAGTTCGGCCGGTACGTGACCGGCCCGCACGGGGTGCTGGTGACCCGGGTGACCAACCGGTGCCGCAAGGGGCAGGACGTCGTCGGGGTGGACGCCTCGATGTCCGCGCTGATGCGGCCCGGGTACTACGGCGCGTACCACCACATCAGCCTGCCGTTCGCCGACGGGCGGCCGGAGACGCTCGTCGACGTGGTGGGGTCGCTCTGCGAGAACAACGACAAGTTCGGCATCGACCGGCTGCTGCCCGACCCGGTCGAGGGGGACGTCGCGCTGGTCCACGACACCGGGGCGCACGGGCACGCGATGGGCTTCACGTACAACGGGCGGCTGCGACCGGCCGAGCTGATGCTGACCACGGCGGGGGAGGTGGTCGAGATCCGCCGCGCGGAGACCTTCGACGACTACCTCGCCACGGCCCGCTGGACGCCCGCCCCGATCATGGAGGTGACCAGGTGAGTGACGCGCAGGCCCGGCAGTACGTCGGGGACGCCTTCGCCCGGCGGGACCGGCTCACGCCGGACGAGGTGACGGCGCTGCGGCCGTACGTCACCGACGGCATGGCCCGGCTGGACCGGGGCGAGCTGCGCGCCGCCCGGCCCCAGGACGGCGACTGGGTCGTCGACCCGTACGTCAAGCAGGTGATCCTGCTGTCCTTCCTGACCCACCCGAACGCCGCCGCGCAGGCCGGGCCGGGCCGACCGAAGACGTACGACAAGGTGCCGCTGAAGTTCGAGGAGTGGGAGGAGGGCGACTTCGAGAAGTCCCGGCTGCGGGTGGTGCCGGGCGCGGTGGTCCGGTACGGCGCGTACGTCGCCCCCGGGGCGGTGCTGATGCCCTCCTTCGTCAACGTCGGCGCGTACGTGGGGGCGGGCACGATGGTGGACACCTGGGCCACCGTCGGCTCCTGCGCCCAGATCGGCGAGCGGTGCCACATCTCCGGCGGCGCGGGGATCGGCGGGGTCCTCGAACCGATCGGGGACAACCCGGTGGTGATCGAGGACGACGTCTTCGTCGGCGCCCGCAGCGAGGTGGCCGAGGGGGTCCGGGTACGCACCGGCGCGGTCATCGGCATGGGCGTCTACCTGGGCCGCTCCACGCCCATCGTGGACCGGGCCACCGGCGAGGTGAGCTACGGCGAGGTGCCGGAGAACGCCGTGGTGGTGGCCGGTGCGCGGGCCACCGCGCAGCAGCCGGGCCTGTCCGTGTACGCCGCCGTCATCGTCAAGTACGCCGACGAGCGGACCCGGGGCAGGACGGCCCTCAACGACCTGGTCCGGGACTGAGCCGGTGCCCGGTACGCGCAACGCCTTCGCCCGGCTGCGGGACCTCCTGGCCGACGTCCCGCCGCCGGCCGGGCTCGACCCGATCCCCCTGCACCTGGGGGAGTCCCGGCTGGTCACCCCGCCGATCGACACCACCGTGCTGGCCGGGGTCGACGGCTGGACCCGGTACCCGGAACTCGGCGGTCCAGCCGAGCTGCGGGACGCGTACCGGGGCTGGCTGCGCCGCCGCTTCGGCACGGACCCGCCGGCTGCCGGTCCGCCCGCCGGGTCCGCTGCTCCTCCGCCCGCCGGGTCGCCCGGTGACCCGTTCGCGGACCTCGCGGTCGAGCCGACCCCGGGCACCAAGCAGGCCCTGGCGGTGCTGATCGCCCAGGCCGTCGGTCGGGCGGCGGCGCGGGGCGTCACCGACCCGGTGGTGGTGCTGCCCAACCCCGGGTACCCGACCTACCTGGCCGCCACCGAGGCGGCCCGCGCCCGGCCGGTCTTCCACACCGGCGACGACCTCGCGGCGGCGGTCGACGCCGAGCCGGGCCGGGTCGCGGCGATCGTGGTCTGCCATCCGGGCAACCCGCGCGGCGAGACCCGGACCCCGGCCTACCTGCGGCAGCTCGCCGACCTCGCCGCGCGGGCCGACGCGGTGCTGGTGGTCGACGAGTGCTACATCGACCTGTGGCTCGGCACCCCGCCGCCCGGCTACCTGTCGGTGGTCGCCGACCGGGGCGGCACCGCCGTGCGGGACGTGCCGTTCGCGGTGGTGCACAGCCTCTCCAAGCGGTCCGGGGCACCCGGCCTGCGCAGCGGCTTCGTGGTGGGGGACCCGGCGACCGTCACCGCGTACGCCGAGTACAACCGCACCTGCGGGGTGCCGCTGCCCCGCCCGGTCTGCGCCGTCGCCACGGCGCTCTGGGCCGACGACGCGCACGTGGCGCAGGCCCGCGCCGCCCTGTCCCGCGTCTGGGACCGCGCCGACGACCTGCTCAAGGACGTCCCCGGGTACCGGCGGGCGGCGGCCGGCTTCTTCTGCTGGCTGCCGGTCGCCGACGACACCGCCACCGCCCGCCGGCTGTGGCGGGAGCAGGCGCTCACCGTGATGCCGGGCCGGTTCCTCGCCGTGGCCGACGCCGACGGCGGCAGTCCCGGCGTGGGCCACCTGCGGATCGCGCTCGTGCACGACGGGGCCCGGATCGAGACGGCCCTGACCCGGCTCCGGGAGGGACTGTGATGGTGGCACCGGAACAGCTCGCAGCGACGCGCCGCTCCACCGGCTCGTCCGGCGGTGTCGGTGCGGCCGGTCTCGTCGGCTCGTCCGACGGTGTCGGTGCCGCGGGTCCCGCCGGCTCGTCCGCGCTGGCCGGGGTGGGCCGCGCGGTGCGGTCGCCGGCGGCCATCGCGCAGCACCTGGTCCGGTTCGTCACGACGAACCCGCCGGGTGCCGAGGCCGAGTGCGTCGGCTGGGTCCGCGACCTGCTGGCCGACGCCGGCCTGGAGACCCGGCTGCTGGGTGACCCGGCCCGCCCCAACCTGGTGGCGCGGCTGCCCGGCCGGGGCCTGGAACCGCCGCTGCTGCTGCACGCCCACGTGGACGTGGTGCCGGTGACCGGCCAGCCGTGGACCCGGCCGCCGTTCGACGGGGAGATCGTCGACGGGGAGCTGTGGGGCCGGGGCGCGGTCGACATGAAGGGGCACCTGGCGATGATGCTGGCGGCGGTGCTGCGCATGTCCGACGCCGGTGAGCGACCGCGTGGTGACGTCATCCTGGCGGTGGTCTCCGACGAGGAGACCGGCAGCGACGCCGGGGCGCGGCTGCTGGTCCGCGACCACCCGTACCTCTTCACCGGGGTCCGGTACGCCGTCGGCGAGGACGGCGGCGCGGAGCTGGGGCTCGGCGACCACGCGCGCCTGCACCCGGTGGTGGTGGCGGAGAAACGCACCTGCTGGGTACGGGTCACCTTCCGGGGGCCGGGCGGGCACGCCTCCCGGGTCGCCGGGCCGGGCTCGGCGGTGGGGCAGCTCACCCGCTTCCTCGCCGCCATCTCCGGTGGTGGGCTCGGGGTGGAGATGACCCCGGTGGCGCACCGGATGCTGACCGACCTGGCCGCCGCCCTGCCACCCGAGGTGGGCGCCCGGGTGGCCGCGTTCCACGCCGACCCGACCGACCCCGGCACCCTCGACGGGCTGCCCGGCCCGACGGCCCGCTACCTGCGCTCGGTCGTGCAGCACACGGTGAGCGCCACGGTGCTGCGCGGCGGCACCGGCACCAACGTGCACCCCGCCGAGATCACCGTGGAGGTCGACGGCCGGGTCCTGCCCGGGGAGTACCCGACGAGCTGGTTCCTCGACCAGCTCCGGGCCCGGACCGGCCCCGACGCCGACCTGGACCTCTTCGTCGAGGGCGAGATCAGCCCCGCGCCCCGGTTCGACGAGGGGTACGACCGGCTGGTGGCCGCGCTGCGGGCGCACGACCCGGCGGGAACGCCGGTACCCGTGCTGACCACCGCCTCCACCGACGCCCGGCTCTTCAGCCAACTCGGCATCCAGTGTTTCGGGTGGTTCCCGCTGCCCGCCGGGGCCCCCGTCGGATACCGTGACCGCCTGCACCAGGCCGACGAACGCATCTCGCTGGCCGCCCTGGACTTCGGTGCCGACTGCTTCCACACCCTCCTGTCAGGACGGAGTCATCCGCATGTCCGCTGACCCGCAGCTCCGGCTCACCATCGTGCCGACGATCGGGGACGTACCCCGGGAGCAGTGGGCGCCGTTGGCGGCGCGGGCCCAGCTCTACCAGAGCCACGGGTGGCTGCACTGGGCGGAGGAGTACTTCGCGGACCTGCGCCCCGGCTACGTGCTGGCGTACGACGCCGACGGCGCGCTGGTCGGCGCGGTGGCGACGTACCTGATGACCGAGGTCCCCACCCGGTTCACCACCTGGTACGACCCGGTCCGGATGTTCCTCGCCCCGCACTGCGACCCGGCCGGCGCCGCCGAGCGCTGGTTCCCGGTGCTGCTGGTGGGCGGGTGCAGCGGGTACCACGGCGACCTGCTCCTCGCCCCGCACCTCGACGACGAGGCCCGGACGGTGGTGACCCGGGCCCTGCTGGACCGCTGCCGCGACCTCGCCGCCGACCTGGGCGCCCGGACGACCGCCTTCATGTACCTGCCCAAGGAGGAGGCGCAGCGGGTCGCCACGGTCTGGGGCGGAACCGCCCCGGTCATCGCCACCTCGGCGGAGGCGACCGTCGCGCTGGACGGCGCGACCGACTTCGAGGGCTACCTGTCCCGGTTCCCCAGCGCCCGGCGCAGCAAGCTGCGCAAGGAGGTGACCGCCTTCGCCGACTCCGGCACCCACCTCGGGCAGTACCGGCTCGCGGAGGTGCTGACCGAGGTGTCCCCGCTGCTCGGCGGGCACCAGCGCAAGTTCGGCGCGGAGATCACCGACGAGGAGGTCGGCCGGTACTTCGCCCTCCAGGACAAGCACCTCGGCGAGGGCAGCGTGGTCTTCGTGGACGAGCGCGACGGGCGGATCAACGGCTTCACCCTCTGCTACGCGCACGGCGACACGCTCTACTCCCGGTCCGCCGGGTTCAACGCCGACGCGTCCCCGTTCGCCTACTTCAACCTCGCCGTCTACGCCCCCGTCCGGCACGCGCTCGCCACCGGCCTGCGGGCCGTCGCCCTCGGCGCGGGAAGCTACCAGGGCAAGGTGCTGCGCGGCGCCCAGGTGCACGGGCTCTGGTCGACGGTGGTGCCCCCGCAGCCGCTGGAGGAGTCCTGGCGGGAGGCGCTCACCAAGCCCTTCCCGCAGGCCGTCGAGGCCGGCACCGCCTGAGGTGTAAGGAAGGGCCCCCTGTTAACGCTTTCTGTAGTAAAAGGGCCCCTTCCTAACACCTTGCGCACGCCCGCGCTCGGCGTATCAGGCGACGGTGATCAGCTCGCGGGGGCCGGGTCGGGCGTCCACCGACGGGTCGGCCAGCGGCAGGTCACCCGCGCGGGCTTCGGCGACGGCCGCCGGCTCCAGCGGCACGACGGCCAGCCCCGGATCGTCCAGCCCGGCGTCGGCCAGCAGCGTCCCGTCCGGGCCCCAGCCGCCACTGCCCCCGCACCCGACGTACGGGCCGCTGCGGGCGCAGTGGTTGGCGACCACCACGTAGCCGGCGTTGTCCCAGGCGCGGGCCGGGCCGAGCAGCGCCCGCTTGCGCACCCCGGCACCCCGGTCGAACATCGCCGAGACCAGGTACGCCTGACAGCCGTCCAGCCCGGCGGCCAGCGCGTGCCCGGGGAAGCTGGCGTCCCAGCAGATGCCGAGCCCGAGCCGCCAGCCGTCGAGGGCCAGCGTGCAGCCGGCCCGCCCAGGGGTGAAGCCGGCAGCCCGCTCCGCCGGGTCCAGGTGCTGCTTGTCGTACCGGCCCAGGCGTGCGCCGTCGCGGCCCAGCACGACGGCCGAGATGTGCAGGGTGCCCCGCTCGGGGTCGTGGGTCGCCGCGCCGACCACGGCGGCGGTGCGCGCCCGCGCGCAGGCGGCGGCGAGCACGTCGAGCCGGGAGTCGTCCGGGCGCAGTGGGTACCGTCGGGGCTGCCCGACGATCGCGGGCAGGTCGTAGCCGGTGAGGAACAATTCCGGCAGGACGAGCAGCGCCGCCCCCGCGTCCCCGGCCCGCGCCACCAGCCGCGCGGCGGTGGCCACGTTCGCCGGCACGTCCAGCGGGACCAGGGTGGCCTGACCGGCGGCCACCCGGATCGGGGCCACCGGCGCGGCGCGCAGCCCCACCGGGGCGGTCGGCGCGGTGTGCGTCGCCCCCGGGGACGTCGGGTCGGCAGGGACGTCGACCCGGGCCGCCGCAGGGGTGCTCACACCCGGACGTTACACCCCGAACCATCCCGCACCGCGCCGGCCGGGACGGCCTGACCGAACGCCGGCCGGGACGGCCCGACCCCGCACCGGCCGGCGTGCCGGATCAGGTGGTGGCCGGGGTCTTCACCGCCGTCGGGGCGACGGCGGTGAAGCGGTTCTGCACGCCGTACCAGAGTGCGCCGAAGGCGATCACCCCGAGCACGGCGCAGACCGCCCAGGCGGCCTGCCCGAAGAACTGGAACAGGGTGGTGCCGATGAGCGGGCCGAAGGCGTACCCGGCGGACTGCACCGCCGACAGCGCCCCGATGTACCGGCCGCGCAGGTGCACCGGGGCGGCCATCGCCGGGTACGCGTTGAGCGAGGGCGCGTTGATGATCTCGCCGAAGGTCCAGATGAGCGCGCCCACGACGAAGACCCAGATGCCCCCGGCGAACCCGAACACCGCCAGGCCCAGCCCGATGCAGAGCGAGCCGACGGCGATGGCGGTCCGGATCGGCAGCCGCTGCACCGTCCGGGTCAGGGGCAGCTCCAGGGCGATGATGAGGGCCCCGTTGAGGGCGATGATGGTGCCGTAGAGCGACACCGGGTGGCCCTGTTCGCCCAGGTGCAGCGGCAGAATGACCTGGTACTGCACCTCGGCGAGGGCGGTGGCGAACATCGCCACCAGCACCGCGAGGTACCGGCGGTCCTGCAGGATCCCCCGCCCCCCGCCGGCCGCCGGCTCGCCCTCGGTGGCGGCCGGTCGGGCCTTCGCGGCGGTGTGGGCGGCGGAGCGGACGTCGGGCAGGAGGAAAATGGTGACCAGCCCGAAGGCGAGCGCGGTGCCCGCGTTCACCAGGAACACCGCGGTGTACGAGTGGGTCGCCAGCCAGGCCCCGATCAGCGGCCCCAGGGTCGCGCCGACGTTGAGCCCGAGCCGGCTCGCGGCGGTGGTGGTGACGAGCCGGTGCAGCGGCGTCAGTTCGGCCAGCATCGCGGCGGCGGCCGGCCGGTACGCGGCGGTCAGCACCCCGGCGGCCAAACTGGTCACCATCAGCCAGGTGTACTGCGTCTCGAAGGCGATGGCGGCCACGGCCACGCTGGACAGCAGCGTGGAGCCGATGATCACCTGACGGGCCCCGATCCGGTCGGAGAGCAGGCCACCGGCGAAGACCCCCGCGATGGAGCCCACCCCGTAGAGGGTGAGCACCACGCCCGCCGCAGCGGGACTGAACCCGAGGTTGGTCAGGTACAGAATCAGGAAGATGGCGAGGAAGGCACCCATCCGGTTGACCGCGATCCCGACGAGCAGGACGACCACCGGCCGGGGCAGGGTGCGCAGGGTCCGCAGGGTCCCGGTCGAGCCTGCGGGGTCCGGTTCGGCCATGGCGCGTGTCCTTCCGTCCACGGTGCGCCGCCCGGTCCGTGAGACCGGCCCCACCGTCACCGAGCGTATCGACCAGCGTGCATTGTAGGGGTTTCCGGGGTGTTCCGGAGCCGGCTGGGAAACGGCCCGTCGGGCGCGTCGGACGGGCCTTCGCCGGTATCCCCGCCCCGACCTGCTGCCTTCACGCCGGCCACCCGCGCGAGGGTCGGATGTGTGACAACAAGCGTGAGTCCTGCATCACATCTCCCGCGCGTTCGGGCAGCTCACGGCATGTTTCAGAAGTGTTTCGGAACGTCGGTCCGCAGTCTGTCCCGGCCGGTAACGAAGGACGCTGCCCATTCCGGGTGGTCTACGTAAACCGGCCCGCCAGCCGGAAGGGCGATGCCGAAGCCGTCACCTGACGGGTCGCGCCGCTAGGTCCTCGACAGGGCCTGATCGACGGCAGCCGGAGCAAAGGCGTGTTCGTCGCCGTTCCATCGCGCAAGTAGGGTGAGGACGCGGCCAACGGCCCCGACTTCCGCAGCCCTCCGCGCCGATCGACCCAGGAGGCGATCTTGGGCAGCAAAGTGAATGAAAACCGGAAACTTGATCTCTAGCACCCCAGCTCAGGAAGCCTCTTCCCCGCACACGCGGGGGTGATCCCCCGACCACCTCCACCCTCTCCTCGCTGGCCGGCTCTTCCCCGCACACGCGGGGGTGATCCCTACGTCTCTCCCGCGCCCGGTGTCAACCTGGCCTCTTCCCCGCACACGCGGGGGTGATCCCGTATCCCCGAAGGTAGTCGGGCACCTGGCCCTCTCTTCCCCGCACACGCGGGGGTGATCCCTGCGCGCCCAGCGCGTCCCGGCCGCCGGCCATCTCTTCCCCGCACACGCGGGGGTGATCCCCACGCCGCCCGCTTCGCCCTCAAGTGCGGCAACTCTTCCCCGCACACGCGGGGGTGATCCCACCGGCATGATGCTGTACCAGGCGGGACGGAACTCTTCCCCGCACACGCGGGGGTGATCCCGGCCAGATCACGCTGCGGGACGGCAACGGATCCTCTTCCCCGCACACGCGGGGGTGATCCGAGTCTGACCGGCGCCAGGACGATCGGCCGGCCCTCTTCCCCGCACGCGGGGGTGATCCCGCCCTGACGCGAGCGAGGTCCATGCCCTCTGGCTCTTCCCCGCGCACGCGGGGGTGATCCCGTCAGCGGCGCCGAGTCGGTCGTCTACCTCGGCTTTTCCCCGCGCATGCGGGGGTGATCTCACCGGGTGCGGCGGCATTCAGAGTCTTGGGTGGTCCCGTCTGGGTGCCTGCCGGCGGTACGGCACGGCACGGTCCGGTGCCCGCGTCGCCCGCCTGCTGGTCGTTTACGGGTCAGGCCGATCAGAGTCGCCAGGCGGGCCACGCCGGCCACCGCCGGGCCGTCCCGGGCCACCCGGGCCAGCAGGGTAAGGCCCACCGGTCGACACCGGACCTCGGCGGGCGCGGTCCGGTCCGCCTCGACCAGCGTTCGGCCGGCCCCGGCGGGGTCACCGAGGTCCAGGTACGCCCGCGTCACGTCGAGCAGGTGCGCGGCCCGGTGCTCGGGCGGCAGCCGCCGCCAGGGGGCCTGACCGGTGACCTGCTCGTGGCCCCGTACCGCCTCGGCGGGCTCGCCCACCTCGACCGCCGCCGCCACCCGGGCCAGCTCCACGACGGTCGGACCGAAGGCGAGCTGGTGGTGGTCCCCGCCGTCGCCGAGGCGTACCGCGATCTCGGTGGCCTGCCCGATCAGCTCCTCGACGCCGCGCGGGTCACCGCGACCGGCGGCGAGGGCGGCCTGGAGCAGCAGCGACCCGCAGACCGCGAGGATGTCCGGCGGCCCCTGCCCCGGCACGGTCGGCGCGATGCGGTGCGCGGCGGCGACCGTCGTCGCCACCGCCAGGCGGCCCCGCCCCGCCGCGCGCAGCACCTCGCCGAGCGACACCACCGCTGTGGCCGCCAGCACCGGATCGTCCCCGGCCACCGCGACCGCCCGGTCGGCGGCCAGCCAGGCACCCTCCGCGTCACCGAGCTTGACCAGCGCCGACGCGGCGATCCGGTACGCCTGCACCCGCAACGCCGACCGCGTCGGCCCGTCGGCGGGCAGCCGCCGGGTGACGTCCAGCAGGCGCGGCAGCATCCGCAACACCTGCGGATAGCCGGCATGCTGGTACGTCAGCCAGGCATGCTCCACCTGCCGCCCCACCTCTGCCGCCGGAAGCTCGGGCCGGTCGACCCCGTCCGGGGCGAAGACGGCGTACCGGGTGAGAGCCGCGCGAGTGTCGTCCACCTCGGCGACCAGCGGGGCGGCAGCCGGACCCGCAGGAGTGTCCTCGCCGAGCAGTACCGCCGGATCGATGCGCAGCACCCCGGCGACCTCCTGGATCACCGACATCCGGTCCAGCGCCCGGACGCCCCGCTCGACCTTGTCCACCCAGCTCTTCGACTTCCCGAGCCGGTCCGCGAACACCTGCTGCGACATCCGCCGCCGGACCCGCCATCGCGCCATCCGCCGCCCGATCGGCAACTCACCGCTGCCCATGCCGCCCCCGCCGAACCGGTACGGCCCGGGTGGTCTCCTCCACCGGTATCCGTTCCGCCTCGGCCATGTCGAGGATGCGCTGCTTGGCTGCTTCTCGTTCGGCCTTCTCCGACCGCCTCGCCTGGTCCGCCATCCGTTCGTCACGCTGATCCCGCATGCCAACCTCCCTGGGTGGGAGGCACGGCGGTGTGCTCGTGGAAGGACCGACACCGCCGTGCCCGTAGGAGAGGCGAGTGTCATCGCACCGGATCGGTGCCGATGTCGCCCTCGGTCAACAGCATCGGGTGGCTGTCGGATCACAGAGCGGAATCGGACGTCCGCCAGCGGCCTCTGCTGTCCGCTAACGGGAGGGCTGGTGCACCTCGTACGCTTCGCGCAGCGCGGACGCCTCCGCCGTGCCGGTCTGCTCGACGCGCCGCAGCGCTTCTCCAGCCCGCCACCAGTTCGAGGACACGACGCGGCCCGAGGTGATCGCCTCGACGGCGACCGTGGCGGCCTCGTCCGGTCGACCGGCGGCGACGAGTGCCAGCGCCAGGTCCAGACGGGCCGCCGCGGAGCGGCGGGGGCGGTCGCCACCGTCACCGCGCGGGTCCAGTTCCCTCAGAACGGCCCTGGCAACCTGCTCCGCCGCCGGGTCGCCCGCCCACGCCAGCGTGGTCGCCGTGTACGCCAGAGCCTTTGTCGGGTCGTATCGGTAGTGATGTTCGGCCCGGTCAGGCATCGGCAGGTTTGCGGTCAGGCGCTCCAGGCGGTCCAGGGCGTGACGGGTCTCCCGGACGTCGCCGACCCGGGCCCACACCCGCGCTTCCTGGGCGATGGCCTGGATCTGCGCCGAGCTTCCCCGGGATGCCACCCGTTGGGCCTGTTGGCTCAGGTTGACGGCTGCTCGGTAGTCACCCCGGGTAAGCAGGTCCCACGCCTGTGTCTCCAGGCACCACGCCCGAATCTCCGAGTGCCCCGCATAGTCGGCGAGGGCGGCGGCCGTGGACAGGTGCGCCCCGGCTGCTGACCGGTGCAGCAGGTCGATGTGCACGGTCGCCCGCAGCAGGCTGAGCCAGCCGCCGGCGACGATCAGACGGCGACGATCCGCGAGGGTGCAGCGACCGTCGAGAAGCCGGCGCACGTACGCCAGGTGTCGCCGTACCAGATGAAGAAGATTGGCCGACTGGCTGGTCGCGTAGGCGCTGGCGAGGTCGTCGACGCCGGCCTCGATGCGGGCGAGCGTTTCGGTGCTGACGTCGCTGGCCCGCACCCGAGCCATCAGCTCGTCGGCCTCGGCATCGTGATCCACCGGCTGATCGACAAGCCGCGCAAGTGCACCGTCGGCCCCGAGCACGCGGTCGAGATGCCGGGCGGTGTCGGGGGTCGGTGGCTTGTTGCCGGTCTCCAGGTCGTGCAGGTGGCTCTTGCCCCGGTGCGCGAGTTGGCCGAGCGCCCGCAGTGACAGGCCCCGGGCTGTGCGGAGCGAACGCAAATGCTCACCGAAGCGCGGATCGACGTGGGACACAACGCCTCCCAGGTGACTAACCGAGCCGGCGGCGTCAACCACCTGAACCCGCTACCTCGTCGTGACGGACTGTACTCCGATCCTGCGCGCCCAGTGTCTGCCCCGCTGTCCGCCGATCGGTGGCGGACAGCGGGGCGGCCATCCCCAGGGCGGTAGACCTGCGACCGCGAATCTCCGTACCGTCACCACGTGAGCTGGATGGACCCTGCCATTTGGTACGCCCGGCTGCCGGCCTTCCATGCCGCCGCAGCCGCCTGGATCACCGACCCCGCCGACAACGTGCTACTCGTCAGGCCCACCTACCGCGATCACTGGACGTTTCCCGGTGGATATGTCGAGGAAGGTGAGTTTCCGCACCAAGCCTGCGCTCGTGAGATTCACGAGGAACTGGGTGTCGCCGTCACCGTGGGTGCCTTGCTCATCGTGGACTGGGCGTCCCCTGCCGGGCACCGACCACGTGCTCTCGTCAACTTCGTCTTCGACTGTGGGGTGATGACGGATCTCGGTGGCATCAGCCTGTCTCGCGAGGAGGTTTCGGACGTTGCCTTCTTCAGCGCACAGGCCGCCGAGGACCGCCTTCCTCGGAGCGTCGCTCCCCGAGTGCGCGCCGCCATCCAGGCGCGAGGCCACTCATCCCCTGCTTACCTCGCTGACGGCATTCCTGTCGGCTCGTCCCCGCGCACGTGGGGGTGATCCCGCCGATTCGTTCGCCAACAAGTAGATGTGCACCGTCAACTGTCCATGACAGATGGTGTTGTATCTGCGGGCTCAGCGTGATCGACTTGGGAGTCGTCAAGCGGGAGTTACCTTTATGTCCGAAGCCGCGTACCTGCAGGTCGCGCGTGATATTCGCGAGCAGATCGCCTCCGGTCAACTCAAGCCGGGTGACAAGCTGCCCTCGTTCTCTGCCCTGTGCCAGCAGTACGAGGTGAGCAATACGGTGGTTCGCGCCGCGATGCTTCTCCTCAAGGCCGAGGGTCTGATCGACGGCCGCCAAGGCAAAGGCGTGTATGTCGCGCAGCACTCGCAGACGTAGGGTTGGATTGCGATCCGCGATCCTGGCTGGCCGCGAGTCGTCACCGCGAACATCGGAGGAGACGATCTTGCTCAGCAAAGTGAACGAAAATGAGGAAATTGATCTTTAGTGCCCCAGGTCAGGAAGTCTGTTCCCCGCGCACGCGGGGGTGATCCACGTAATCCCGAATGCGCCGGATGCGAGGCGAACTGTTCCCCGCGCACGCGGGGGTGATCCAGGGAGCCGCCACCATTCGGCCGAAGCTGATATTCTGTTCCCCGCGCACGCGGGGGTGATCCCATCAAGTTCTGGCAGGTGTCGATGGAGGCCGACTGTTCCCCGCGCACGCGGGGGTGATCCCCGGGTCCGGGGCAACCTCCTGGAGGGTGCTACCTGTTCCCCGCGCACGCGGGGGTGATCCATCGAGGCGGCGGCACTGGCGTAGCTGCAACGGCTGTTCCCCGCGCACGCGGGGGTGATCCCCAGGCCCTCTTCGCGGAGCAGCCGCAGGGCACCTGTTCCCCGCGCACGCGGGGGTGATCCCCGGTCCCCGGCACCCCGCAGCCGATCCATCAGCTGTTCCCCGCGCACGCGGGGGTGATCCGCCATTCGAGACGACGGCCACCACCTCGGGGTGCTGTTCCCCGCGCACGCGGGGGTGATCCCACACCCAGGCATCTTTGATCTGACGGTTGCGGCTCTTCCCCGCGCATGCGGGGGTGATCCGGTGGCAGGCGTCCCAAGGTCTGTCCTGAAGACCTTGGAAGGAAACGGCCCCTCTGGGGGCCGAATTCTTCCAAGGTCTCTGCTGCCACGATCCAGGCACCTAAGTGGTGTGTCTCGACAGGCGGAGACGGGGGCGAGATCCCCTTCCGGGGGCGAGGTCCTCGGAAGTCCAACTGCGACACGGGGAGCGCCGGGGGTCAACCCAGAGTTGACCCCCGGCGCTCGTGGTCGCCGACGCGGAGAGAGCCGGTCAGCAGCGGTTGATGGTCGAGTTGTTCAGCGTGATGTTGCTGATGGTCAGGTTGGTCACGCAGGGGTTCTCGGTGATCCGGTTGTTGGTCAGGGTGAAGTTCCGCAGGGTGATGTCCCGGTTGCCGGGGAACTCGGTGCGGGCGGCCAACCGGACCTCGCCGCCCCCGCTGATCGTCCCGCCGTTGGCCGCGATGTTCACGCCGTAGCAGTTCTCGATCAGGATGGCGTTGTTGCCGGTGTTGGCGATGTCGACCCGGTCGATGGTCGCGCCGCCGGACTCGGAGACGCAGAAGATGCCCCGGCCGCCGCCGCGCGCCTTGACGGTGCCGACGCGGATGTTCGTCGGGTAGCTGGAGCCGACCCGGCCGTTGCGGTTGGCCATTCGGAACGCGGCGTACCCGGTGCCGGCGCCGGCATTCTCCGCGTCCACGGTGGTGACGGTCGCGTTGATGGTCTGGTTCAGCAGCAGGCCCGACTCGCCGACGTTGCGGGCGGTCACGGTGCCGATGGTCAGGCCGTCGACGCCGTACGTCTCGACCGCGTGCGAGCCGGCGCCGGAGACGTACACGTTGTTGATCCGGATGTTGCGGGACCACTGGCTGGTGTCGCCCCGGTTGTCGATGCGGACGCCGAGGCCGCCGGAGAGCCGCATGTCGATCTGGCCGAGGGTCACGTCGGTGACGTTGCGCATGAAGATGCCGTACAGCGGGGCGCCGGTGACGGTGAGGTTCTGCACCTCGACCTGGGTGGTGCCCCGGGAGTAGATCGGCGCCTGGTCACCCGAGCCGGAGCCGGTGACGTTGATGGTGCCGCAGACGTCGATGGTGGTGTAGCTGGGCAGCGAGATCCGGGAGTTGGCGCTGATCGTGCCGGAGCCCCGGACGACGACCCGCTGCTTGCTGGTCCGGCCGGCGCTGAGGCTGCCGATCGCCGCCTGCACGGCGGCGCGCATGTCGGTACCCGTGTAGACGGTGCTGCCGCCGTTGCGGGCGGTCCAGGTGCCGCCGTTGAGGACGGCCTCGGCGTTGAACGATCCTCCGCCGCAGGCGGCGGTGCTGCCCAGCGGGGTCAACCGCCACTGCTGGTTCCAGCCGTCCAGGTCCTGGTACTGCGCGATCATGCCGCCGTCGGCGGTGGACCAGCTCCACACCTCGACGGCCTTGTTGGAGTGCCGGTTGATCAGCCGGACGTGCCCGCCCTCGGAGTCGGCGAGCCGGAAGTGCTGGCGGGTGTTGCCGCTGGCGGCGGTGTTCTGCACGACCTGGGCGCCGTCGGTGGCGTTCGGCACCTCCAGCACCTTGCCGCTGTGCACCGAGCGAACCTGGTAGTACCCGCTGCCGACGTCGACGAAGCGCCACTGCTGCACGGCCAGGTCGTTGCGGGTGAACTGGTTGACCGGTGCGCCGTCGGCGGTGGCCCAGCCGTACAGGTCCATCGCCTTGCCGCTGTGCCGGTTGACGAGCACGTACGTGGTGTTGGGGTCCGCCGTGGCGGCCAGGGCGGTGGCCGGGGCGACCACCGCCGCGCTGGCGGCGGCGAGGGTGAGGGTGGCGACGGCCGCCAGGCCGATCCGCCGGACGGGTCGGGATCTCCGATGGTGCTCTCGACGCATCTGTCGACTCCTCGGGACGGGGTGCGCTGGGGGAGGAGCGCCTGTCGGTGGAGCCTTGGTGGTGGCAAACGCTTTCCCTGTTAGTTGAGAAATCTAACTAAGTCGATCCCTCCTGGTCAACGATCCGGGGGTACGGGTACGGCCCCCGACCGGTGGGTCGGGGGCCGTCGGGTGGGGCAGGTCAGGCGGGCAGGTCGAAGCCGTACCGGGCGACGTGCTCCGGGTCGGCCGGGTCGATCTGGCGCAGGCCGGCGTCGGCGAGGCGCTTGTTGACCTCGTCGAGGTGCTCGCGGACGATCCGGGACTCCTCCTCGGTGACCCGGCCCCGGTGCGGCTTCCCGGCGTGCTCGATCGTGCCGTAGTCGATCTTCTCGGCGGTCTTGCGGGCCTTCGGCGGCTTGACCCGCTCGGCGGTCCTGAGCAGTTGGGCCATCGGCACGTCGGTGGCCAGCGCGTCGAACTCGCTGGCGGTGAGCACCACCCGGCGCGGCTCGTCGCCGTCCCGCCCGTCGTGGATCTCCACCACGGCGACGTCGAGGGCGGCGTCGTCGATGTTCTCCACCTCGGTCGGGGTGGCGTCCAACCGCACGGGCCCGGCCACCAGGTCAGGGTGCTCCAGCACCACGACGCGGACCATCTCGTCGTCGGGCCGGAGGACCGTGCCGCTGAAGTCGGAGACGTGGATCGTCTTCTTGCCCATGCGCGGAGCTTCTCCTGTCGTGGACCGGAATTTCGGACCAGGAGAAGTTACCCGACAGGTGTGCGAAAACCGTGGGTGGACCCGCCCGGGTGTCGCCGATTCCTCACCGGCCGGGTGGGTCGTCGGGCGGGTGTGCCGCCGTCGCCGCGGTGGAGACCGTGGTGGGTCAGAGCGCGGTGAGGCCGCGTCGGGTCGAGCGCCCCGCCGGCAGTCGGTCGAGTTCGCTCCAGGAGAGCCGGGTGTTGGTGCCCCGGTGGTCGCGGTACGGCGGCTGGTCGGGAAAGCGGCCGGTCGACTCCGGGGGTCGCCACGGACGCCCGGTTTCCTGCTGGTGCCGCTTGTTCGGATGATTTGGCATGAGCATTACCGTCCCAAAGAAACTTGTCCATGTATGAAAATCAATATGACGCATGCCCGCCCGTATGGGTTGCCCGACCCCCTTGTTCGGCGTGTCGCGCGCAACTTCCATCGACATTTCTCGACGGCGTACCCGGCCGGGTCGCCGGCATACCGACCCCGGGGCGGCCGGCGCGCCGCGCCCGCCCGACCACCGCCCGGCCGCCGCCCGGCCCCGCCCGACCACCGCCCGGCCTGTCCGCCTGCCCGGTCGGCTGCTGCCCCACCGTCCGGCTCGTCCGCCCGGCCTGCCGGCCGATCCCGGCGTACCGTGATCACCACGGGCCGCAGGGCGGTGAGGAGGTGTCGCGGGGTGCTCGACCGGCGACTTCACCTGCACCTGGTGACCTGGCTCGGGCAGTGGCCGGCCGGCCCCGGGTGGCACGTGGTCGGCTCCCCGCGACGGGCCCGACCGGCCTGGGACGGGCGCCTGCGGCCGGCGCTGGCCGTGTCGGCGGGCGCCAGCACCGTGCTCTCCGTGCCACCGGACCGGGTCGGCGAGGTCCGGGCGCTGGCCGGACTGCCGGCCGGGAGGCTGCTGCGCGCGTTGCCCGCCGCGGTGGGACACCCGGGTTGGACGACCCACGACGGCGTGTTCCGGTGGAGCCTCGCCCCGGCCCCGCTGCCCGAGGCCGGGGAGTGGACCCGTCCCGACGATCCGGGCCTGCCGCCCTGGCTGCACCTGTTCGACCGGGACGTGCTGGTGGCGCGGGACGCCGACGGCCGCTACCTGGCCGGGGTGGGGATCAAACGGCACGACCGGTACGGGCACGAACTCGCGGTCGGCACGGTTCCCGCCGCGCGGGGGCGTGGGCTGGCCCGGCGGCTGGTCGCCCAGGCGGCCCGGCGGGTGCTCGACGAGGGGGCGGTCCCCACCTACCTGCACGACACCGCCAACCGTGCCTCGGCCCGGGTCGCCGAGGCGGCGGGCTTCCCGGACCGGGGCTGGCGGGCGTACGGGGTCTACCCGGACTGAGCCACGACGCGCGAACAGCGGCCGGCCACGCCGCCGGGCCAGAGCCGGCCACCGCCGGGCCAGAGCCGGCCACCGCCGGGCCAGAGTCAGCCGCCGTCGGGGCGGAGCCAGCCGCCGCCGGGCCAGAGCCAGCCGCCGCCGTCGGGGCGGAGCCGGCCGCCGGGGTCGGGGCGGAGTCGGCCCGCCGGGGCACGCAGGCGGGGCGACCGGTCCGGGCACGGACCGTGGATCCCGGGCCGGATCCACGGTCCGTGGCCTTTCCTCCCAGGCCCTGCCGGGCGGCCGATGGCGGGCCGATGCCAGTAACGCTACGTATCAGAATGCGCGTCGACAAGGGTGGCCTGGCGGTTTCACCGTGTCCGGTAGTGGACTTGACCTGCGCATTCGGTGTCGGAGGTCGACGCGCCGTCGCCTCACGCACCGTGGCCATCGAGGAGGTGGGCGTCGGGTGCCGGGCTCAGGCCCGGGCCAGGCCCAGCACCTCCGCCGCCGCCCGGCCGTTGGCCCGGCCCGCGCCGTACGTCACGACGAACGCCCGTGCCCCCGCCGGCCGCCACCGCCCCGGCCAGCCCATCTCCACCACCGTCACCGGGTGCGCGGCGGCCAGCGCGTCCACCAGGCCCACCGCCCCGGGAAGCTGGTGCAGCCGGCGGCCCACCAGCACGATCGGCCGAGCCCCGGCGAGGCTGCGCAGCGCCTCCGGCGAGGTCTCGGTGGCGATCACCCGGACCTCCTCGGCGTCGGCCAGGTGCGGGCCGAGGCCCCACGGCACCCGGCCCTCGGCGAGGGTCGCGGCGGTGTGCACCTGCACCACCAGGGGTCGATCCAGGCCGGCGACGACACCGTCCACCCGGACCGCCCGGCGCGCCACCGCGTACCCCGGGTGGTCGGCCTCCGGTGCCGGCCAGTCCCCGGTGTCCGACCCGGCGGGGTGACCGGCCGCCGCCTCCGCGCTCCGGACGGCGGCCCGGGTGGCGGCGGCCAGGTCGGCGACCCGGCCGGCGGCCTCCTCGACCCGGGCCCGGCTTAGCCGGCCGTCGGTGAGCGCGGCCACCACCTCGGCGACCACCCGGTCGACCAGCGCGGCGTCCACCCGCGCGCCGACGCAGAGCAGGTCCGCCCCGGCGGCCAGGGAACGCACCGCGGCCGGCCCCACCCCGCCCGCGGCCAGCGCCGCGCCCTTCATCTCCAGCGCGTCGGTGACCAGCGTGCCGGTGAAGCCGTACTCGCCGCGCAGCAGGTCGACCAGGACGGCCCGGCTGAAGGTCGCGGGGTCGTCCCCGGTCAGCGCGGGCACCCGGATGTGCGCGGTCATGATCGCCCGGGTACCGGCCGCGACGGCCGCCGCGAACGGCGGCAGGTCCCGCTCCCGCAGCACCGCGACGGGGACGTCCACGGTGGGCAGCTCGTGGTGCGAGTCGGCGACGGTCGCGCCGTGGCCGGGGAAGTGCTTGGCGCAGGCGGCCACCCCGGCGTCCTGCAACCCGGTCACCGCGGCGGCGGCGTGCGCGGCCACCCGGGCGGGATCGGCCCCGAACGACCGGGTACCGATCACCGGGTTGTCGTCGGCGGTGTTCACGTCCACCGTCGGGGCCAGGTTCACGGTGACCCCGAGCCGGGCCAGTTCGGCGCCGATGGCCTGGTGCACCCGGCGGGTCACCGCCACGTCGTCGACCACGCCGAGCGCGGCGTTGCCCGGGTACGGGCTGCCGGTGGCGTGCGCCAGCCGGGTGACGTCCCCGCCCTCCTCGTCGATCGCCACCAGCACGTCGGGGCGGGCCGCCCGCAGCGCGGCGGTGCTCGCCGCCACCTGCTGCGGCGAGCGCACGTTCGCCCCGAACAGGGTGTGCCCGGCCAGGCCCTCGGCGACCAGGTCGACCGCCCAGTCCGGCGGGACCGGCCCCGGATACGCCGCGAGCAGCGTGCCGAGCACCAGCCGGCGCAGTCCCGGATCCGTCCCCACCTGCACTCCTCCCTGGCCGGGGCGGTCCCGTGGCCGGTGGGGCCGCCTCGCCCGGCCCCGGTACCGCCAGCGTGACCGCTACGCTACGGGCACCCACCCACAGGTCGGTACGGGTGAGCTGAGTTTACGGAAACCAGAGGACGTGGCATGAGTGCGACCCGGCTGCCCGGCACGCCCCGACTGTTGCGGGCGCTCAACGACCGCGCGGCGTTGGAACTGCTGCTCGAACGCGGTCCACTCACCCGGGCCCGGCTCGGCGAGCTGACCGGGCTGTCCAAGGTCACCGCCTCCCAACTGGTCGAGCGGCTGGAGGAGCGGGGGCTGGTCACCCGGGTCGGCGAGCAGGCCGGCGGCCGGGGCCCCAACGCCCAGCTCTACGCGGTCCGGCCGGGCAGCGCGCACGTGGTCGGCGTGGACGTCGGCCCGGAGCGGGTGGTGGCGGCCTGCGCCGACATCACCGGCGCGGTGCTGGGCCGGGTCGAGCAGTCCACCCGGGACACCGACGACCCGGTCGGCGTGGTGCACAACGCCGTCGTCCAGGCCGCCAGCAGCGCCGGCGCGGAGCTGGCCACCGTGCGCCGGGTGGTGCTCGGCACCCCCGGCCTGGTGGACCCGGGCACCGGCGACATCACCTTCGCCTTCAACCTGCCCCGCTGGCACCGGGGGCTGCTGGCCGCCCTGCGCGAGGACCTCCAGATCCCGGTGCTCTTCGAGAACGACGTCAACCTGGCCGCCGTCGCCGAGGCGCAGTCCGGTGCGGCGCAGGGGGTGGGCGACTTCGCGCTGATCTGGGTCGGCGCCGGGCTCGGCCTGGCCATCATGCTGAACGGCCGGCTGCACCACGGCAGCACGGGCGCGGCCGGCGAGATCGGCTACCTGCCGGTGCCCGGCGTGCCGATCCCCCGGGACGTCTCGCGCCGGGCCAAGCCGGCGTTCCAGCAGCTCGCGGCGGCCGACGCGGTCTGCGCGGTGGGGCGCGAGCACGGCTTCGACGCGACCACCGCCGCCGGCACGGTCCGCGCCGCCATCGAGGCCGGCACGGCCGGTGGCCCGTTCCTCGACGAGCTGGCCCGGCGGCTCGCCCTCGGTGTGGCGGGCACCTGCGTGGTGCTCGACCCGCCGCTGGTGGTCCTCGCCGGTGAGGTCGGCCAGGCCGGTGGGGCCGCGCTCGCCGAGCGGGTGCAGCACGAGGTAGCCGCGATCACCTTGGTCAAGCCCCGGGTGGTGACGACCGGGCTGACCGAGGAGCCGGTCCTGCACGGCGCGCTGCGCATCGCCCTGGACGCGGTCCGCGACGAGGTCTTCGGCTCGACGGTCGGCTGACCGCCCCCGCCACCCGCCCCGGACCGCCACCGGGACAGGACGGGCGGCGGGCGGGGCGGGGCGGGCGGCGGGCGGCGGGGCAGCGGTCCGGTCAGATCAGGTCGCGGCGGCGGAAGGTGGCGAACGCGGCCAGGCAGAGCGCACCGGTCAACCCGCCCAGCACCAGCAGCGCCGACCCCGAGGTGAGGACGTACATGCCCCGGCAGCCGTTGGCGTCGCAGAGCGCGGGGTCCCACAGCTCGATCCGGCCGGTGAGCCAGGCGCCGATGTGGCTGCTGAGCATCCACTGGTCGACCCGGCGGACGCCCACGATCTCCATGACCAGCCGTGCGCCCAACTCCCACACCACCGCGTACGCGGCCACCGTGCCCAGCGCGGCGGCGGTGTGCCGGCCCAGCGTGGCCAGCGCGAAGCCCAGCGCGGCGGCCAGCCCGACCAGCACCAGACCCCGGGCGTGCAGCGCGGCCAGGGCCTGCCAGAAGTCCCCGTCGAGGGTGCCCGGCAGCCCGGCCACCTGCGCGATCAGCCAGAACGCGCCGAGGTAGAGCAGCGAGGCGGCCACCGACACCACCAGCACCGCGCCGAGCAGCGTACCGAGCTTGGCGGCGAGCACGGTCAGCCGGCGTGGTCGCCACAGCAGCAGGTTGACCACCCCGCCGGAGTTCAGGTCGGCCCCGATGTACGACGCGCCGACCAGGAACCCGAACAGCACCAGGAAGGCGATGAGGAAGTACAGCAGGCCCTTGGCCTCGTTGGCGAAGACGAACACGCCGCTGAGGTAGTCGGTGGTGACCGGGAGCCGTTCGATCCGGCCCGGGTCGAGGTCCGCGCAGGACGTCGGGTACTGGTCCATCCCGAACTCGTCTGGGGTCACCCGCCCCTGGCGGGCGGCCACGCACCGGTCGTACTCCTGCTCCAGGGCGCGGATCTGGCGGGCCGCCTCGGCGCGGGCGTTCTGCACCTCGGCGGCGGAGGGCCGGTGCGAGCTGGCCAGGGTGGTCGCCGCGGTCACCCCGAACGCCAGCACCAGCAGCACCAGCATGAGCTGGACGAAGCGGCGCGAACCCAGCCGCTCCAGTTCGGCACGGACCAGCCTCACGCGTCGACCCTCCCGCTGTCTTCGGCTCCGGTGGCCTCCAGCTCGATGACCCGGTCGCCGGCCTGGGCGTCGTCCACCTGCCGGGGCACGGCGGGGTGGGCCGGGCCGCCGGTCAGTTCGAGGAAGACGCTCTCCAGGTCCGGTCGCAGCGGGGTCAGCTCGTGCACCCACAGCCCCTGCTCGCCCAGCGTCCGGGCGATCAGCTCCGGGTCGCCCGAGCCGCCGACCACCAGGTGGTCGGGGTACGCCCCGACCGGCAGCCCGGCGGCGCGCAGCAACTCGGCGGCCCGCTCCGGCTCGGCCACCCGGACCCGGAACTCGTGCCGGTCGAACCCGGCCAGCACGTCGTCCACCCGGCCGGCGGCCACCCGGCGACCCGCCGAGATGATCGTCACGTGGTCGCAGATGAGCTGGATCTCGGCGAGGATGTGGCTGGAGACCAGCACGGTCACCCCCGTCTCGGCCAGCGACCGGGTCAGGTCCCGCATCTCCCGGATGCCCGCCGGGTCCAGCCCGTTGGCCGGCTCGTCGAGGATCAGCAGCTCGGGGTCCTTCAGCAACGCCGAAGCCACCGCGAGGCGCTGCCGCATGCCCAGCGAGTACCCCCGGACCCGCTCGTCACCCCGGTCCCGCAGCCCCACCAGCTCCAGCGCCCGGTCCACCCGGTCGGTCGGCACCCCACCGGCCAGCGCGAGCAGCCGCAGCGTGCGGTACCCGGTGAAGTTGC
This sequence comes from Micromonospora rosaria, assembly GCF_001567585.1. Classification (GTDB taxonomy): domain Bacteria; phylum Actinomycetota; class Actinomycetes; order Mycobacteriales; family Micromonosporaceae; genus Micromonospora; species Micromonospora rosaria. The sequence goes on along the minus strand of NZ_LRQV01000039.1, from coordinate 14,652 downwards.
CGAAGAACTGCGGGCTCTCCACGATCGCGCCCACCCGCCCGGCGACCCGGGGCAGCTCCGCCGGGGCCCGCGCGCCGAGCACGGTCATCTCCCCGGCGTCGGCGCGGACCAGCCCCAGCAGGGCCCGCAGGGTGGTGGTCTTGCCCGACCCGTTCGGCCCGAGGAAGCCGTGCACCTGCCCCGCCTCGACCCGCATGTCGAAGCCGTCGACCGCGACCCGGCGGCCCTGCCGCAGGCTGCGGAACGCCTTGCGCAGCCCGCTGATCTCGATGACCGGGCTCATCCGGGCGCCCTGGTGCACCGTCGCGACATGGACCGTCCTCCGGGTGGGGTGAGCAACGACACGGCGCCTCAGCCTAGGCCCGCGCCACCGCCCCTGGGGGGCAGCCCGGCGGTGCGTGATTGGATGGGCGGGTGCACACTGACCTGATCTCCGGCGCCGGTGGTGCCGCATCCGCATCGTCGTCCGTGGACGCCGACCTGGTGGTCAGCCTGGAGACCGTCGGGGTACGGCGATCCGGCACCGCACTGCTGCACGACGTGGACTGGCGGGTCGAGCTGGACGAGCGGTGGGTGGTGCTCGGCCCGAACGGCGCGGGCAAGACCACCCTGCTCAACCTGGCCGCCGGCCGGCTGCACCCGACCACCGGCACCGCCCACGTCCTCGGCGAGCGGATCGGCCGTACCGACATCAACGAGCTGCGTACCCGGATCGGTCTCTCCACCGCCGCGCTCGCCGAGCGGATCCCCGCCGAGGAGCGGGTCAGCGACGTGGTGGTGACCGCCGCCTGGTCGGTGGTGGGACGCTGGCGGGAGAGCTACGACCGCGCCGACGAGAACCGGGCCCGGGGCCTGCTCGCCCAGCTCGGCGTCGGCGACCTGGCCGACCGGGGGTACGGCACGCTCTCCGAGGGGGAGCGCAAGCGGGTGCAGATCGCCCGCGCGCTGATGACCGACCCGGAGCTGCTCCTGCTCGACGAGCCGGCAGCCGGGCTCGACCTGGGCGGACGGGAGGACCTGGTGGCCCGCCTGGCCGAGCTGGCCCAGGACCCGGACGCCCCGGCCCTGGTGCTGGTCACCCACCACGTGGAGGAGATCCCGCCCGGCTTCACCCACGCCCTGCTGCTGCGCGACGGCGGGGTGGTCGCCCAGGGCCTGCTCGACCGGACCCTCACCGGGGAGAACCTGTCGACGACCTTCGGCCTGCCGCTGACCGTGGAACGGCGCGGCGACCGCTGGACCGCCCGCGCCGCCTGAGGTGTAAGGAAGGGCCCCCTGTTAACGCTTTCGGTAGAGGAAGGGCCCCCTCCTCACACCCCGCCGGCTGCGCCGCATCCCGCCGGCCGCACCCCCTCGGCCGCGCCGCACCCTGCCGGCCGCGCCGCGCCGCAGCGCGGCGACCGCATCGGCCGCACCGTGCCGTAGCGCGTCGGCCGCAGCGCACCGAGGGCGGCTCCGGAATCCGGTGCGGGCCTACACTCGGCGAGGTCGTGGGCGTGCTCGTGGTCGATGTGGGGGAGGTACGGCACGGTGGACTCGACAGCGCCGGTACCGGCGGCGACCAGGATCGCCGTCGTGGGCAGCGCGAACATGGACGTGGTGGCGACCGCGCCCACCCTGCCCCGACCCGGCGAGACGGTGCTGGGCAGCGACTTCGTCATGGTGCCCGGCGGCAAGGGGGCCAACCAGGCGGTGGCGGCCGTCCGGGCCGGCGCGAGCTGTGCCTTCCTCGGCGCGATCGGGTCGGACGCGTTCGGGGTCACCCTGCGGGCCCGGATCACCGCCGCCGGGGTGGACACCGGCCAGCTCCGGGTGGTGTACGGCGCGTCCGGGGTGGCGCTGATCATGGTCAGTGCGGACGGGGAGAACGCGATCCTGGTCACCCCCGGCGCGAACGGCGCGTTCACCGGCCTCACCGAGGCCGAACTGGCCTGCGTACGCGCGGCGGACGTGCTGGTCGCCCAGTTGGAGATCCCGGTCGAGACGGTCACCGAGGCGGCGCTGGCCGCCCGTGCGGCCGGTACCCGGGTGGTGCTGAACGCGGCCCCGGCCCGGTCGGTGCCGGCGGACCTGCTCGACGCCGTCGACCTGCTGGTGGTCAACGAGACCGAGGCGCAGACGCTCACCGGGCGGGGGCGGGAAGCTCCCGAGGCCCTGCTCGACCTGGTACCCCGGGCGGTGCTCACCCTCGGCGGCCAGGGCGCCTGGTACGGCGAGCGGGACGGGGTGGCCGTGCACGTCCCGGCGGTCACGGTCGACGTGGTCGACTCCACGGCGGCGGGGGACGCCTTCACCGCCGCCCTCGCGGTGGCCTGGGGCGAGGGGCGGGACCTGGTCGACGCGGTGCACTGGGCGGCGGCGGCCGGGGCGGCCTGCGTCCGCCGGCTCGGCGCCTCGGTGTCCCTCCCGCACCGGGCCGACATCGACGCGCTGTACGCGCCGCCCGCTTGAACCGCCCAGGCACGATGGAGACATGAGGCTCCTGCTCAACGTGCTCTGGTTGATCTTCGGTGGCGGCCTGGTGCTGGCCATCGGCTACGGCGTCGCCGCCCTGATCTGTTTCGTGCTGGTGGTGACGATCCCGTTCGGAGTGGCGTCGCTGCGGCTGGCCGTCTACTCGCTCTGGCCGTTCGGCCGGACGCTGGTGCCGAAGCCGGGGCTCGGGGTCGGGTCGGGGCTGGGCAACGTGCTCTGGGTGGTGCTGGCCGGCTGGTGGCTGGCGCTGAGCCACATCGTCGCCGGGGTGAGCCTCTGCCTCACCATCATCGGCATCCCGTTCGGCATCGCCAACTTCAAGCTGGTCCCCGCCGCGTTCTGGCCGCTGGGCCGCGAGGTGGTCGAGATCGACGACCTGCGTCGGCCGGGCGTCGCCCACGCCTGACCGCCCGACACCGCTCAGCGCGGCCCCGCCCGCGCCTGGCAACACCGCTCAACGCGGCCCGCCGGCCCGCCGGTCAGCCTGGACCGGCTGCGGCCGGTGGGCCGCCGCTGCGGAAGGCCCGCCGGTACGCCGACGGTGAGGTCCGCATCGCCCGGGTGAAGTGGTGACGGTAGGTGACCGGGGTGTCGAAGCCCACCGTGGCGGCGATCCGCTCGACCGGCAGTTCGGTCGACTCCAGCAGCGCCAGGCTGGCCCGGATCCGCTGGCCGACCAGCCAGCGGATCGGGCTGGTCCCGGTGGCCCGCGCGAAGTGCCGCAGGTAGGTCCGCGACGACATCCCGGCCTGCCGGGCCAGCCGCTGCACGGTCAGCGGCTCGGCGAGGTGGGCCAGGGCCCAGGCCAGGCTGCCCGCGATCCGGTCGTCGTCCGGGTCGGCGGGGACCGGCGCCTGGACGAACTGCGCCTGACCGCCGTCGCGGTGCGGCGGGATCACCAGCCGCCGGGCGACCGCGTTGGCGATCGCGGTGCCGTGGTCCCGGCGGACCAGGTGCAGGCAGAGGTCCAGCCCGGCGGCGCTGCCCGCGCTGGTCAGCACGTCGCCGCCGTCGACGTAGAGCACGTCGGGGTCGACGTCGACCGCCGGGTGGCGGCGGGCCAGCAGGTCCGCGTACCGCCAGTGGGTGGTGGCCCGCCGGCCGTCCAGCAGCCCGGCGCCGGCCAGCGCGAACGCGCCGGAGCAGATGGACAGCAGCCGGGCGCCCCGGCGGTGGGCCCGGCGCAGCGCGCCGACCAGGTCGGGGGAGGGGCCGACGGTCACGTCCGGCACCCCGGGCACGATCACCGTTCCGGCCTCGGCCAGCTCGGTCAGGCCGTACGGGGTGTGCAGGGTGGCCCCGCCGAGCACCGGCACCACCGGCCGTTCGGCGCAGACGCGCAGGTCGTACCAGGCGACGTCCAACTCGGGCCGGGGGAGCCCGAAGACCTCGGTGACGATCCCGGTCTCGAAGACCGACATCCCCGGGTACGCGAGCACGGCGACGGTACGGTCGCGGGGGCCGCCCGCCGGGCCGGTGGGGGTGGCGGGGCCGGCGGGGGCGCCAGGCATGGCGGGATGTTAGCGGACAACGTCGTCCACGCCACTGCCGCGCCGGCCGGCCGGGTCGCAGGATCGTCGGTATGTCCCGTAGCTTCGCCGTCCAGCCGTTGTCCCCCGCGACCGCCGCCGCACACTTCCTCGCCCGGCTCAGCGCCGAGACCGACGTCGCCGACGTCCACGCCGATTTGGAGGCCGGTACGCCCGGCCTGGTGGTGGTCGACTCCCGCTCCGCCGCCGCCTGGCGACAGGGGCACCTGCCCGGCGCGGTGCACCTGCCCACCGACGAGATCGCGGCCCGGGCGGCCGAGGTCGTCCCGGCCGGGTCGCGGGTGGTCACCTACTGCTGGGGGCCGGGCTGCAACGGCGCCACCCGGGCCGCCCTCGCCTTCGCCCGCCTCGGGTACCCGGTCAAGGAGATGCTCGGCGGGTTCGAGTACTGGGCCCGCGAGGGCCTGCCGGTCCGTACCCCGCAGGGTGTGCACCGGCGTCCGGTGGACGACCTGACCGCGCCCCCCGGCACCGCCTGCGCCTGCTGACCGGCCGCTCAGCGCAGGCGGGTGGCTCAGGGGGTCAGTCGGTGAGGCGTTCGCCGCGTCGCCGGAGCATGCCCAGACCGGGGATGCCGGCCACGGCGAGCTTGAGGTCGCGGGTCACCTCCAGCAGGTCGTGCAGGTCCGGGCCGACCCGGTCCAGGGTGGCCAGGATCGGCAGGATGTCGGCGCTGACGTGCTCCTTGAGCTTGGGCAACTCGTCGACGAGGCGGATCGCGGCGGTCACCTCCTCGTGGCTGAGCTGCTCGATGAACCGGTTCGCCATCGGGGCGGCCCGGCGCAGCGCTGGCTCGTACGCCGCGAGCAGGTCGGCGGCGGTGGTCGCCGCTTCCTGCGCGGTGGCGAGCGTGCCGGCCGCGCGGCCGGCGACCGTGTCGGCCTCGGCGACGACCGTGCCGGCGGCCGACGCCACCTGCTCGGCCTGCGCCACCAGCGCGGCGGCGGCGGTCGAGACCCGCTCCGCCTCGCCGACCACCCGGGCGGCGACCGTGGCGACCTCGGTGGCGTTCTCGATCGCGGTGGTCGCCGCCGCGCTGATCACCGCGACCTCGCGGACCGCGCCCTCGGCCTCGGTCAGCACTCGGTCGGTGCGGTCCAGCGTCTCCTCGATCCGGTCCACCACCCCGTTGATCCGGGTCAGCAGCGCGTCCACGCCGTCGAGCACCGCGAACGCGCGGGCCGGCACGGCGGCGAGGGACGCGGCCGAGCCGAGCGCCTGATCGAGAGCGGACCGGGTGAGGCCGACCATCGCAGCAGGCCGGGGAAGGGGGATCGCCATGCGTTCCAGTGTGCGTCGGGCCCGCCAGCGGTCGCCGGCCCGGCCCCGGCCGGCCCCGTCACCGGTCGCCGGCCCGGCCCGCTGCGGTCGCCGCACCGCCCCGTCAGCCGTGCTCGCCCCGCTGCTCGATGGCGCGCTGCACCGCGCGGTAGATCTGGCCGAACCGGAGCGCGTCGGGGGTGCGCAGCAGCAGCACCTCGTGGCCCCGGTGCTGCACCCACAGCTCGTGCACCTGGTTCCCACGCTCGTACGAGCGGTCCAGCCAGCTCAGCGGCAGCTCCAGGAAGGGCGCCAGGGCCAGCGCGCCGACCGCGAAGGCGGCCAGGACGATCAGCACGGTCGTCCAGTTGCCCCGGTCCGTCGCCGACCAGAGCAGGGAGACCACACAGACCAGGGCCACCAGCGGGGGCAGGGAGAGCAGCAGCACCAGCACGCCCCGGCCGATCACCCGGCCCCGGACGGCGAGGGTCTTGCGCCCCCGGTCGTGCCAGACGTAGGTCACCTCGTCGATCGGAATGGCCACGCCACCTGAGCGGATCGACTCGGAGGTCACCTGCACCGTGTCGTCCCGGTAATAGAGCGCCATCACTAAGCCTAACCGCTTTTCCGTCACCCCGCCGCCCCGCTGCGTCACCAGGGGCGGCGGTGCCGGGTCATGCGTCACCACGGGCGGTGGTGCCGGGTCAGCGGTACCGGGTCGTCGCGGTGTGTTCCACCGCGCGCTGCACCGCCCGGTAGATCTGGCCGAAGCGCAGCGCGTCACCGGTACGCAGCAGCCGGACCGGGGTGCCCCGCCACCGGACCCAGAGTTCCCGGGGTCGGCTGCCCCGGGCGTACGAGCGGTCCAGGTGTTCGAAGAGGACGTCGGCGAGCGGGCCGACGCCGAGCCCGACCAGGATGGCGGCCCCGACGATGGCGACGGTGACGGTCAGGGAGGCGTCCAGCCAGAGCCCGAGCGCGATGCCGAGCAGCGCCGCGACGACGGGGGCGGCCAGCGCGGCGCCGATCGCGCCCCGGCCGGCGAGCACCCGCCAGGACCGGCTGTCCCGCCGGTGCCACACGGCGGTGATCTCGGCGAGCGGGAAGGTGCGTCCGTGCACCCGGATCGCCGTCGTGGTGACCTGGACGGTGCGGTCGTCGTAGTAGGTGGTCATCGGCGGCTCCGCGGGCGGGGATCGGACCGGTGCTGACATCCAGGCTACGTACCCCAACGATCCTGGCCGTAAGGTTGGCACGCAGCTTCGACGAGGAAGTGAGGACCGGCGTGGGCGAGTTCGTGCGGCTGGGGAGCGGGGACGGCATCGGCACCATCCGGTTGGACCGGCCGCCGATGAACGCCCTCAACACCCAGGTCCAGGAGGAGTTGCGCGCCGCGGCCACGGCCGCCGCCGCCGATCCGGAGGTCCGCGCCGTCATCGTGTACGGCGGGGAGAAGGTCTTCGCGGCCGGCGCGGACATCAAGGAGATGGCCGACATGTCCTATGTGGACATGGCCGAGCGGGCGGCGGAGCTGTCCGGCGCCCTCGGCGCGTTCGCCCGCATCCCCAAGCCGGTGGTCGCCGCGATCACCGGGTACGCCCTCGGCGGCGGCTGCGAGCTGGCGCTGGCCTGCGACTGGCGGGTGGTGGCCGAGGACGCCAAGCTCGGCCAGCCGGAGATCAAGCTGGGCGTCATCCCCGGTGCCGGGGGCACCCAGCGGCTGGCCCGCCTGGTCGGCCCGGCCCGCGCGAAGGATCTGATCATGTCCGGCCGGATGGTGGACGCCCAGGAGGCGCTGCGGATCGGCCTGGCCGACCGGGTCGTCCCGGCCGCCGAGGTGTACTCGGCCGCGGTCGAGCTGGTGACGCCGTTCCTGACCGGGCCGACGCAGGCCCTGCGGGCGGCGAAGCTGGCCGTCGACGGTGGGCTGGAGATGGACCTGAACTCCGGCCTGGCCTGGGAGAGTCAGCTCTTCGCGGGGTTGTTCGCCACCGACGACCGGCGCGAGGGCATGGCGGCGTTCGTCGAGAAGCGCCGCCCGGACTTCACCGGCCGCTGACCCGGGCGGCGTCGACCGGAGTCGTTCCGAGAGTGGTTCACATTCCTCTTACCGGCCAGTAACGTGTGACTCCGGTCAACCGACGGCGAGCCGACGAGGTGGGAGTGGCGATGGCGGAGCGGATCGAAGGTCACGGCGGGGAGTTGGCGCTCGCGGCGCTGCGCGCGTACGGCGTCGGTGAGATGTTCACCCTCTCCGGCGGGCACGTCTTCCCGCTCTACGACGCCGCCTACACGAGCGGCTTTCCGATCTACGACGTCCGGCACGAGCAGTCCGCGGTCTTCGCCGCCGAGGCGGTGGCCAAGCTCCAGCGCCGCCCCGGGCTGGCCGTGCTCACCGCCGGCCCGGGCGTGACCAACGGCATCTCCGGGCTGACCAGCGCGTACTTCAACGCCTCGCCGGTGCTGGTGCTGGGCGGCCGGGCCCCGGCGTTCCGCTGGGGCTCCGGCAGCCTCCAGGAGATGGACCACCTGCCGCTGGTCGCCCCGGTCACCAAGCACGCCGAGACGGTCTTCGGCACCGACGACATCCCCCGGGCGGTGGCCGCCGCGCTGACCACCGCGCTCACCCCGCACCGGGGCCCGGTCTTCCTCGACCTCCCGCTGGAGGTCGTCTTCTCGGTGGGCGACGCCGACGCGCCCGAGGCCACCCCCGTCGCGCCGGTCGAGGCGGACCCGGACGAGGTCGCCCGGGCGGCCCGGCTGATCGCCGGGGCCAGCCGCCCGGTCATCGTGGCCGGCTCCGACGTCTGGGGCGGCGACGCGGTCGAGGCGCTGCGCGCCGCCGCCGAGGCGTTGCAGGTGCCGGTCTTCACCAACGGGATGGGCCGGGGCGCGCTGCCGCCGGCGCACTCGCTCGCCTTCGCCAAGGCCCGCCGGGTCGCCCTCGGCGGCGCCGACGTGGTGGTCGTGGTCGGCACCCCGCTGGACTTCCGGCTCGGCTTCGGCGACTTCGGCGACGCCCAGGTGGTGCACGTGGTCGACGCCCCCGGCCAGCGCGCCCAGCACGTGCAGCCGGCCGCCAGCCCCGCCGGGGACCTGCGGCTCGTGCTGACCGCCTTCGCCGACCACGCCGGGGACCGGGCCGACCACGCCGACTGGATCGCCCACCTGCGCGCCGCCGAGGACGCCGCGAAGGCCCGCGACGCCGAGGCGATGGCCGCCGACACCGACCCGATCCGGCCCGCCCGGGTGTACGGGGAACTGCGCAAGGTCCTCGCCGCCGACGCGATCACCATCGGCGACGGCGGGGACTTCGTCTCGTACGCCGGCAAGTACCTGGAGCCGGCGCAGCCGGGCACCTGGCTCGACCCCGGCCCGTACGGCTGCCTCGGCACCGGCCTGGGTTACGCGATGGGGGCCCGGGTCAGTCACCCGGACCGGCAGGTCTGCGTGCTGATGGGCGACGGCGCGGCCGGCTTCTCGCTGATGGACGTGGAGTCGCTGGTCCGGCAGAACCTGCCGGCGGTGATCGTGGTGGGCAACAACGGCATCTGGGGGCTGGAGAAGCACCCGATGCGCGCCATGTACGGCTACGACGTCGCCGCCGACCTGCAACCCGAACTCCGCTACGACAAGGTGGTCGAGGCGCTGGGCGGGGCCGGCGAGACGGTCGCCAAGGCGGCCGACCTGGGGCCGGCGCTCAAGCGGGCCTTCGCCGCCGGGGTGCCGTACCTGGTCAACGTGCTGACCGACCCGACCGACGCGTACCCCCGCTCGTCGAACCTGGCCTGACCGACCCGCCGCCGACCGCCGCCGCCGACCGCCGCCGCCCCCGCGAGGGACGGCGGTCGGCGTGTGGCACCGGTTGAGGACCGGCCCTGAGCAGCCACAATAAGCGAAATATCAGCTCCGGTCGCCGTACTGTCAGCGACGGGTCGGCGGGTTGTCACACCCACCGGGCAGGGTGTGACGGTCGATCGAACGACGGGAGACCTGATGAACTACGCAATCCGGGCAGAGGGGCTGGTGCGCCGGTTCGGCGCCACCACCGCCCTCGCCGGTGTCGATCTCGCGGTCCCGACCGGGACCGTCTTCGGGCTGCTCGGCCCGAACGGGGCGGGCAAGACCACCTCGGTACGGGTGCTCGCCACCCTGCTGAGCGCCGACGAGGGGCACGCCACCGTGGGCGGCTTCGACGTGCGGCGCGACGCCCACCGGGTACGCCAGATCATCGGCCTGACCGGGCAGTACGCCTCGGTCGACGAGGCCCTGACCGGCAGCGAGAACCTGCTGCTCATCGGCCGGCTGCTCGGCATGGGCCGGGCCGAGGCGAAGGCCCGCGCCCGGCAGTTGCTGGCCGACTTCCACCTCACCGACGCGGGGGAGCGGGCCGCCAAGACCTACTCCGGTGGCATGCGCCGCCGCCTCGACCTGGCCGCCAGCCTGGTCGGCCGGCCGCAGGTGCTCTTCCTCGACGAGCCCACCACCGGCCTCGACCCGCGCAGCCGCACCGAGCTGTGGGACATCGTCCGGAGGCTGGTCGCCGACGGCGTCACCGTCCTGCTCACCACCCAGTACCTGGAGGAGGCCGACCAACTGGCCAGCGAGATCGCCGTGGTCGACCACGGTCGGGTCATCGCCCAGGGCACCCCCGAGGAGCTGAAGGCCAAGACGGGCGGGCAGAGCCTCGCCGTCCGGCCGGTCGACCCGGCCGACGTGCCGACCGTCGTGGCCGTCGCGGGGGCGGCCGCCGGCGCCACCCCCGAGGTCACCCAGCAGACCGTCCGGGTGCCGGTGAACGACCCCGGGGTGCTCCCCGCCGTGGTGCGCCGCCTGGACGAGGCCGGGATCGCGGTCGCCGAGCTGTCCCTGCGCGGCTCCAGCCTCGACGAGGTCTTCCTCTCCCTGACCGGGCACCGCGCCGAGCAGGACGCCCCGGCCGACACCGACCTGGAAGGAGCCGTGGCATGACCACCGCCACCGCCCCCACCACCGGCCCGCTGGCGCCCGTGCGTCGGCCGGGTCCCGTCGCCGGGCTGCGGCACACCATGACGCTGGCCTGGCGCAGCCTGGTCCAGATCAAGCACAACCCGATGGAACTGCTCGACCTGAGCATCCAGCCGGTGATGTTCGTGCTGCTCTTCACCTACGTCTTCGGCGGGGCGATCGCCGGCTCGCCCGGGGAGTACCTGCTCTTCGCGCTGCCCGGCATCATCGTGCAGAACTCCTTCTTCGCCACCATGTCCACCGGGTTCGGGCTCAACCACGACCTGACCAAGGGGGTCTTCGACCGGCTGCGCGCGTTGCCGATCGCCCGCTGGGCGCCGCTGGCCGGGCGGATCATCGCCGATACGGCCAAACAGGCCTGGTCGGTGGCGCTGCTGATCGGCGTCGGCATGATCCTGGGCTTCCGGCTCGGCAACGGCCTGCTCGGCCTGCTCGGCGCGTTCGCGCTGCTGCTGGTCTTCTCGCTGGCCGCGTCGTGGATCTCGGTGCTGGTCGGGGTGCTGGTCAGCGAGCCGGACAAGGTGATGATCTTCGGCTTCACGGTGATCTTCCCGCTGACCTTCACCAGCAACGCGTTCGTGCCCACCGAGACCATGCCGGGCTGGCTGCAGGCGTGGGTGGAGGTCAACCCGGTCACCGTCCTCGCCGACGCGCTGCGGGGGCTGCTGGTCGCCGGCCCGGTGGCCCGCCCCGTGGTCACCACGCTGATCTGGGCCGCCGCCATCGCGATCGTCTTCGCCCCCCTGGCGGTACGGGGGCTCAGGCGTCGAGTGTGACCCGCACCGCCTCTCGGGCGGTCTCCACGCGGACGTCCCGGCCGCGCGCGGACGCCTCGGCGAAGGCCACCTCGCCGAGCGCGTCCCGCGCGGCCCGGGTCACCCGCAGCTCGTCCAGCGCCGACCGGTCCACCCCGCCCCGGACGCCGACCGCCGCCCCGAGCAGGTACGCCGCCCCGACGGCCGACCCGGTGCGCAGCGCCAGGTCGGCGTAGCCCACCAGGACGATCGCCGTGACCGGGGCGTCCCGGGCGTCGACGGCCAGCGCCAACCCCTCCGCCAGGTGGGTACGGGCCTCGGCCGGGTCGCCCGCCCCGACCGCCGAGTGGGCCAGCCCGGTCGCGAACATGGCCAGCCACTGCGGCACCACCTGGCGGCCGGTGAGCCGGTCGCGGGCGCGTTCCAGCCAGTCCCGGGCGGCGGCCCAGTCCGCCCGGTCCCGCAGCACCTCCCCGTAGGTGGCGGCGACCGCCGCCCAGCTCTCGGTGGCCCCGAGCCGTTCCGCCTCCTGCCGGGCCTCGCCCAGCAGCGCCAGCGCGGTCTCCCGGTCGCCGAGCAGCCAGTGCTGGTGGGCGATCCGGGCCCGCATGCCCGGCAGGTCCTCGAACGCGCCGAGCTCCCGGGCCTGCGCCATGGCCCACCGGACGGTGTCCACCGCCCCGGCGTGGTCACCCGCGCGGGCCCACAGTTCGGCCAGCGAGAACCGGGCGGCCGAGGCGCCCCACCGGTCGCCGACCGACTCGAACAGCTCCAGGGCGGCCCGGAACCCGTCCACCGCCTCCGTGGTCGGGGCGCCCTGGTTGAGACACAGGTGCGCGTGCATCAACCGGGCCACCCCGGCCACCCACGGGTCGGCGTCGGCGAAGAAGCCGGCCAGCCGGGCCGTGCCGGCGGCCTCCCGGCCCGGCTCGGCGGCCACCGCCATCGGCGGGGTCAGCCGGAACATCGGGGCGCTGCTGTCCAGCCCGACGCTCACCTCGGCGCCCCGGTGCAACCACCGTTGGCTCTGGTCCAGGTCGGCCCGGGCGCTGAGCAGGTTCGACGCGCCGGTCGCGTACGCCACGACGGTGGCGGCGGTGGGCGTGAGCCGCTCCCGCTCGGCCCGGGTCAGCACCTCCTCGGCCAGGTCGGCGCCCTCGGCCCGGTGCCCGCGCAGCCACCAGTACCAGCCCAGCCCGGCGACGAAGCGGACGGCGGTACCGGTCTGGCCGGCGCTGATCGTCCGGCGCAGCGCGGTGTGCACGTTGTCGTGTTCGGTCCGGAGCCGGTGCAGCCAGGGGAGCTGGTCCCGGCCGCGCAGGTGGTCGTCGGCCCGCTCGACGAGGGCCAGGAACTCGGCGGCGTGCCGCTGCCGCAGCGACTCCGCCTCACCGGCCTCGGCGAGCCGGGCCAGGCCGTACTCGCGGATGGTCTCCAGCATCCGGTACCGGGGCTCCGCCTCGCCCCCGCCGCCCGCGCCCACCGGCTCGGTCCCGCGGGTGGTGGGCGCGGGGTCGAGCACGGTGACCACGAGTGACTTCTCGACCAGGGCGGTGAGCCGGTCGAGGACGTCGGCGGGGTCCAGGTCGCCGCCCGCGCAGACCCGTTCCAGCGAGCCCAGCGTGGCACCCCCGACGAAGACCGCCATCCGTCGCCAGAGCGCCCGCTCGGCCGGGTCGAGCAGGTCCCAGCTCCAGTCCACCACCGCCCGCAGCGTCTGGTGCCGGGGCAACGCGGTCCGGCTGCCCGCGGTGAAGAGCCGGAACCGGTCGGCCAACCGGGCCGCGACCTGGCCGACGGTCATCGAGCGGAGCCGGGCGGCGGCCAGCTCGATGGCGAGCGGCATGCCGTCCAGCGCCCGGCAGATGTGGACCACCGCGTCCACGGTCTGCGCGTCCACCACGAAGTCGGGCCGGGCCGCCGTGGCCCGGTCCACGAGCAGCCGGACGGCCGGGTAGTCGAGGGCCCGGCCCGGGTCCACCCCCGGCGGGGGCAGGTCGAGCGGGCCGACCGGCCGGACCGTCTCCCCGGTGATCGCCAGCGGTTCGCGGCTGGTGGCCAGGACCCGCAGCCGGGGGCAGGCGGCGAGCAGCCGGTCGACCAGCGCGGCGGTGGCGTCGAGCAGGTGCTCGCAGTTGTCCAGCACCAGCAGGACGGCGCGGGTCGCCAGCGCGTCGGTCAGCCGTTCGGTCGGGTCGGTGACCTCACTGGTGGCGAGCGCGGCGCGCGGGGTGAACAGCGTCGTCTCGCGCAGCCCGAGGGCGGCCAGCACGGTCGGCGCCACCTCGGCCGGGTCGGTGACCGAGGCCAGTTCGACCAGCCAGACGCCGTCGGTGAACCGGTCCCCGCCGCGCCGGCCGGCCTCCACCGCGAGCCGGGTCTTGCCGGCGCCGCCGGGCCCGGTGAGGGTGACCAGCCGGGCCCGGCCGAGCAGGTCGGCGACCGCGTCGAGGGCCTCCCGCCGCCCGACGAAGCTGGTCAGCCCGGCGGGCAGGTTCCCCCGGCGACCCCCGTCGGCCGCCACCGACGCGGCGGGCACCGGTGCGGCCGGTGGTCCGCTCGGTGTCGCCGTGGCCATTGGTCCGGTCGGTGCCGGTGTCGGCGCGGGCGGCGGACCGGCCGGTCCCGGCGCGGTGGCGGTCGGGCCGGCGGGCGGTGCCGGGTCGCCGCGCAGCAGCGCCAGGTGCAGGGCGGCCAGCTCGGGGCTGGGATCGGTACCCAACTGCTCGGCCAGGCGGGTGCGCAACCGGTCGTACTCGGCGAGGGCCTCCGGGATTCGGCCGCTGCGGTGCAGGGCGCGAATCACCTGCCCGGTGAGCCGTTCCCGCAGCGGGTGCTCGGCGACGAGTTCCCGCAGCCGGGGCAGGAGGGTGTCGGTCTCGCCCCGGGCCAGCCGTACCTCGACGGCCTCCTCGGTGGCGGTGAGCCGGAGTTCCTGGAGGCGGGCCACCGGCGCCCGCGCGACGTCGGTGTCGGCGACGTCGGCCAGGGCCGGCCCCCGCCACAGGTCGAGCGCCTCGGTCAACCGCCGGTACGCCTCGTCCGGGTCGGTGCGCAGCAGGGCCCGGCCGGCGGCGACGGCCGTCTCGAAGCGGTGCAGGTCGACCGCGTCCCGCCCCAGCGCCAGCCGGTACCCGCCGGGCCGGGCCTCGACGGGGAGCCCCGGCACGGCCCGGCGCAGCCGGGAGACCAGGGCCTGGAGGGCGTTCACCGCGCCGGTGGGCGGATCGTCCCCCCACACCCCGTCGACCAGCCGGGGGATCGGGACCGGGCGGCCGGGCTCCAGGGCGAGCAGGATCAGCAGCCGGCGCAGCCGGGCGCCGCCGACCTCGACCGGTACCCCGGCGACCCGGACCTCCAGCGGCCCGAGCACGCAGATCTGCACGGCACCGATTGTGCCGGGTCGGTGCGGAGCACCGACGGTGGCCGGTCGGGGGGCGTCCGGGGTCACCGGGACTCGGGGTGTTCCTCCCCGAGCGGGGGCTCGCCGTCGCGGCTGTGCAGGCCCTCCCGGCCCCGCGTGTCGCCACCGGCCGGGTCGTCTTCGCCGGTCGGCTCGCCGTCCCGGCGGGGCCCCCGGGGCACCCCGGGCCTCCCGGCCTCCC
>NZ_LRQV01000038.1 GCF_001567585.1 Micromonospora rosaria | reverse complement strand
CACGACCGGGGTCGCGCGCCACGGTCCGGGTCGCCCCCGCACGCCGACCGCCGGGGCGCACCCCGGGGCCGTACCCGGTCCGGCGCGCGGCGTCGTTGCGCCGCACCACCGCACGCCGGGGTCCGCTCCCGGCGTGGTCCAGGGCTGACCACCGGTCCCCGGTCCTCCCGGGGGGAAACCGGGCAAACATATCGACATATGTCGATCAAGTGGAGAGGGGAACCCGATGTCCGTCCGATGGCGCGTGGTCGCCGCGGCCAGCGCGCTCACCGTGCTCGGCCTGACCGTGCCCGCAGTGCCCGCACACGCCGCGAACCCGATCGTCACCGCCGTCTACACCGCCGACCCCGCGCCCCTGGTGGTCGGCAACACCCTGTACGTCTACGCCGGCCGGGACGAGGCGCCCACCGGCACCAACGCCTTCGTCATGCGCGAGTGGCGGGTGCTCTCCTCCACCGACGCCGCCACCTGGACCGACCACGGCCCCCGGGCCACCGTCGGCACGTTCGGCTGGGCCGGCGCGGACGCCTGGGCCAGCGAGGTGGAGCCGCGCAACGGCAGGTACTACTGGTACACCTCGGTCAACGGCCGGGGCGCCGGCTGGATGGACATCGGGGTGGCCGTCGGCGACAGCCCGCTCGGCCCGTTCACCGACGCCAAGGGCGGCCCGCTGATCAGCGACAGCACCCCGAACTCCTCCGGCCTGAACATCGACCCGACCGTTTTCACCGACGACGACGGCCAGGCCTACATCTACTGGGGCGGCTACTGGGGCGCGCGGGCCGCGAAGCTCAAGCCCAACATGATCGAACTGGACGGGCCGGTGCTCACCCCGCAGGGGCTGACGAACTTCTGGGAGGCCCCCTGGATGTTCAAGCGCAACGGCCTCTACTACATGATGTACGCCGCCAACGACACCACCGGCTGCGTCACCGACTCGAACTACGCCTGCCAGCGGTACGCCACCGCGACCAACCCGCTCGGCCCGTGGACCCACCGGGGCGTGGTGCTTGACCGGGTCTCCTCCACCACCAACCACGCCGGCGTGGTCGAGTTCAACGGCCAGTGGTACATCGTCTACCACAACGCCAACGCCCCCGGCGGCGGCAACTTCCGCCGCTCGGTCGCGGTGGACCGGCTCTTCTTCAACGCCGACGGCACCATGCAGAAGGTCGTCCAGACCACCACCGGCCCGCCGCCGAACCCCGGCGGGGGCAACCCGGGCGGCCCGCCGGCCGGCACCAACCTGGCCCCCTCGGCGACCGCCTCGACCTCGTACGTCTCGGCGTGGGAGAACCTCTCCGCGATCAACAACGGGGGAGTGCCGGCGAACTCCGCCGACCGGAGCAACCTGGCGTACGGCAACTGGCCGCAGCAGGGCACCCAGTGGGTCGAGTACACCTGGCCCTCGGCCCGGTCGGTGAACCGCACCGCCGCCTACTGGTTCGACGACGGCCAGGGCATCGACCTGCCCGCCTCCTGCCAGGTGCAGTACTGGACGGGCAGCGCGTACGCGCCGGTGCCGGGGCAGTCCACCTGCGGCGTCGCCGCCGACACGTACAACGTCACCACCTTCACCACGGTGAGCACCACCCGGCTGCGGCTGGTCTTCACCGCCCGCGCCGGCTACTCCACCGGACTGCTGGAGTGGCTGGCCTACCAGCCCTGACCGGCCCCCACCACCGTCCGCACCCGTCCCCGCGGAGGAGACCCCGTGTTCCGTGTCCCCACCCGTGGCCGCGCGCCCACCGCGCTGGCCCTGACCGCCGTCCTCGCCGTCGGCGCGCTGACCGTGCCGGCCCCGACGCCCGCGCACGCCGCGCAGACCATCGGCTACCCCACCTTCACCGGACCGGCCGTGCCCGCCCCACCGGTCGGGCTGCGCACCGGCGACACCATGCGCGCCATCTACGACGCCGAGAGCGGCGGCACCGACTTCTGGATGGACCGGCTGCTCGCCCGCCCCGGCAACGACCCCGCCGGGCCCTGGCTGATGACCCGGGGCCGGGGCATGTTCATGTACACCCACAACCCGTCGGTGATCGGCTTCGGTGGCAACGCCGCGTACTGGGACAACATCAGCAGCCAGAACGCCTACGCGGTGGCGGTCACCCCGGGAACCTTCACCGAGCAGGTGGCCAGCCGCTGGCAGTCGCCCAGCCACTGGAAGGGCGTCTACACCAGCGGCGCGGTCCGGGTCGAGGTGAGCAAGTTCGTCACCCACCAGAACGTGGCGGTGACCAACCTGACCCTGGTCAACACCGGCACCGCCGCCGCCACCATGCAGCTTCGGGCCACCTCGCCGTACGCGACCACCGGCAGCGGCAGCGAGCTGACCGGCACCCGCGCGGTGAAGAACAACCTGACCACCCTCTACCCGCGCCTGTCCGGCGACGGGTTCACCGTGACCAGCGGTGGGCTGAACCGCTCGGTGACCCTCGCGGCCGGGCAGCGGGTCACCACCAAGGTCCAGATGGGCTTCGTCACCGAGGAGATCCCCGAGTCCCGCACCGAGTACGACACCTACCGGCAGTACGACCCGGCCACCGCCTTCGCCACCCACGTGCGCGCGTACAACCGCTGGTGGGCGGAGAACATCCCGTACGTCGACGTGCCCGATCCGGCGATCAAGAAGAACATCTACTACCGCTGGTGGCTGATGCGCTTCAACCACCTCGACGTGGACATCCCCGGGCAGGACTTCCAGTTCCCGGTCTCCATCGAGGGTGTCACCGGCTACAACAACGCCATCGCGCTGACCCAGCCGATGCACATCGACGACCTGAAGTACCTGCGCAACCCGGTGTGGTCGTACGGGCCGTGGCTGTCGGTGGGGCAGTCGTCGAAGGGCGGCCGGTTCATGGACAACCCGGGCGACCCGGAGAACTGGTCCAACTCGTACACCCAGTACATCGCCGAGGCGGCCTGGCGCAGCTACCAGATCCACGGTGGGCAGCCGGTCATCGCCGGTCACCTGGCCCGGTACGCCGAGGGCGACGTCAAGGGGCAGCTCGCCACGTACGACACCAACAACAACGGGGTCATCGAGTACGACTGGGGCGCGATGACCGGCAACGACGCCGACGCGGTGTCGTTCCACTGGCGCGCGGGCAACCTGGACCGCGCCGAGACCGCCTACGTCTACAGCGGCGCGCTCGCCGCGCAGCAGGCGTACGCCCTGGTCGGCGACACCGCCAAGGCGGCCGAGATGCAGACGCTGGCCGACCGGATCCGCACCGGGGTGATCACCACCCTGTGGAACCCGTCCCGGCAACTGCTGGAGCACAAGCACGTGGGAACCAACACCCACGTGCCGTGGAAGGAGATCAACAACTACTACCCGTACGCGGTCGGGCTGATGCCCACCACCGAGCAGTACCGGCAGGCCCTGCGCCTGTTCGCCGACCCGGCCGAGTACCCGATCTTCCCGTTCTTCACCGCCAACCAGCGGGACAAGGCCGCCGCGGCGGCGGCCGGCCAGCCGGGCAGCAACAACTTCTCCACCATCAACTCGACCGTGCAGTTCCGGCTCTACTCCTCGGTGCTGCGCACCTACCCCAACCAGTGGATGTCCGCCGAGGACTACAAGAAGCTGCTCTACTGGAACACCTGGGCGCAGTACGTCGGCGGCAACACCCAGTGGCCGGACGCCAACGAGTTCTGGGCCAACTGGAACGCCACCACCCGGACCATCGACTACCGGTCCTGGATCCACCACAACATCCTCGGCAGCAGCAACTGGACGGTGGTCGAGGACGTGGCCGGGCTGCGGCCCCGCACCGACACCCAGATCGAACTCTCGCCGATCGACATCGGCTGGTCGCACTTCGCGGTGAACAACCTGCGGTACCGCAACATGGACCTGAGCATCGTGTGGGACGACCCGGCCGACGGGGTGACCCGCTACGACGGCGTGCCGCAGGGCTACTCGGTCTACCTTGACGGCACCCGCGCGTTCACCGTCGACCGGCTGACCCGGGTGCTCTACGACCCGGCCACCGGCACGGTCAGCCTGCCGGCCGGCGGCACCGCCACCCACCGCACCGCCGTCGCCGGTCTCCAGGCGCCGCAGCAGGTGACGCACACCTCCGCCCGGATGGTCGACATGTTCGCCAAGGCCGGCGCCGACCTGACCGGTACCGGGGCCAACCTGGCCCGGGGCGCGGCCACCACCGCGTCGTACACCGCCTCGGGCACGTCCACGGCGGCGGCGGTCGACGGGTACCCGATCAACGAGCCGATCTGGGGCACCGCCGGCTCGCCGAACGCCACCGACTGGTACGAGATCAACTTCGGGCAGGCCCGGACCGTCGACGACGTGTGGCTGTTCGTCCGCAACGACCGGGCCGGCAACCGGTATCGGCCACCCGCCTCGTACAGCGTGCAGTACCTCGACGGCAGCACCTGGGTCACCGCCCCGGGACAGGTCCGCACCCCCGGGGCCGCCCGGTCGAACCTCAACCGGGTCCGGTTCACCCCGGTCACCACTCCACGGCTGCGGGTGCAGCTCACCCACACCAGCGGGGCGAAGACCGGGCTGACCGAGGTGCAGGTGTACCAGCGGGGCGGCGGCGGCCCCGGCCCCGGCCCGGGGACGAACCTCGCCACCGCCGCGACCCCGTCCGCGTCGTACACCTCGGCGTGGGAGAGCGTCGCCGCGCTCAACGACGGGGTCGACCCGCCGTCGTCGAACGACACGGTCAACCCCCGGTGGGGGACCTGGCCGCAGACCGGCGCCCAGTGGGCCGAGCTGACCTGGCCCACCCCGCAGACCCTCCGGTCGGCCCGGGTCTACTTCTTCGACGACAACGGCGGGGTACGGCTGCCCGCCTCCTGGAGGCTCCAGTACTGGACCGGCAACGGGTACGCCGACGTGCCGGGCGCGAGCGGGTACCCGACCGCGCTCGACCGGTACAACGAGGTGACCTTCCCGGCGGTCGCCACCACCCGGCTGCGGATCGCGCTGACCAGCGGCACCGCCTCGGTCGGCCTGCTGGAGGCGCAGGCCTTCGCCTGAGGTGTAAGGAGGGGCCCCTTGTTAACGCTTTCTGTTGTACAGGGGCCCCTTCCTCACCGCGTCAGGTCGGTAGCCCGAGGGTGCGGGTGTCCCGGCCGTCGGACCACGGCCGGCGGTGGCGCGGGCGGTGATCACCCGCCGGTTACGCTTCGTCGCGGAGCCGGAGGCGACCGGTCCGGTGTCGAATCCCGGCCCGGTCCGGCGTCACCGGGCACGCCGACGTACCCGTCCGCCTGACCACCGCCCGCACCCACAGGGAGTGTCATGACCATCCCCGAGCTGCTCCGCCGGCACCGTCTCGTCCCCGTGGTCGTCCTCGACGACGCCGCCTCCGCCGAACCCCTCGCCGACGCGCTCGCCACCGGCGGACTGCCGATCGCCGAGGTCACCTTCCGCACCCCGGTGGCGGCCGAGGCGATCGCCCGGATGGCCGCGCACGGCGGGGTCACCGTCGGGGCCGGCACGGTGACCACGCCGGAGCAGGTGGACGTCGCGGTCGGGGCCGGCGCCCGGTTCGTGGTCTCGCCCGGGTTCAGCGCGGCCGTGGTCCGGCGCTGCCAGGAGCACGGGGTGACCGCCCTGCCCGGCGCGGTCACCGCCACCGAGGTCATCGCCGCCCTCGACGCGGGGGTCGACACGCTGAAGTTCTTCCCCGCCGGCACCTCCGGCGGCGCGGCGGCGGTGGCCGCCCTCTCCGCGCCCTTCGGCCAGGTCTCCTTCGTGCCCACCGGCGGCATCGACGCGGTCACCGCCGCCGACTACCTGGCGCTGCCCTCGGTGCTCGCCGTCGGCGGGAGCTGGATGGTGCCCCGGGCGGCCCTCGCCGCCGGTGAGTTCGAGAAGGTCACCCGGCTCGTCCGGGAGAGCGTCGAGGCGGTCGCCCGCTGACCGTGCCGGGCCGCCCCACCCTGGGGCGGCCCGACGCCCGTCGGCCCGACGCGGGTCAGCCCGGGGTCGCGGTCGCCGCGCCGGCCACCGCCGCCACCACCTCGTCGAGCGTGTCCAGCCGGCCGGGGCCGCCGAACTCCACCTCGACGCCGTACTCCTGCTCGATCGCGTCGACCAGGCGCAACAGGCCGAGCGAGTCCAGGCCCAGCGCCACCAGCGACTCGCCGGCGAGGGCGGCCCCGACCGGCACCGTACCCTCGGTGGCCGCGCCGACCAGCTCGGCGACCCGCTGCCGCAGCTCCGTGTGCTCCATCATCATCGATCCTTCCCGAACGCTCGGATGACCTCGGCGATCTCGGCGATGGTCGGGGTGTCGAAAAAGGTGTCCAGCGGCACCTCCACCCCGAGCCGTTGCTGGATCCGGCCGCTGATCCGGGTGATGGTCAGCGAGTGACCGCCGAGGTCGAACAGGTCCTCGTGCTCGCCGATCTCGGGGATGCGCAGCACGTCCTGCCAGATCACCCGCAACTCCTCGATCAGCGGGTCGGCGGCGGCCGGCTCCGCCGCGGCCCCGCCGTCCCCGGCCGCCGACGGCGGATCGGCCGGCGGGGGACCGGACCCGGTCGTCGGCTCCGGCGCGGTCCGGGGCCGGGGCGCGGGCAGGGCGGCCCGGTCCACCTTGCCGCTCGGCCCGGTGGGCAGCCGGTCGAGCAGCACCCAGTCGCCCGGTACCATCGCCGCCGGCAGGGTGGTCGCCAGGTGCCGGCGCAGGTCCGCCGGCTGGGGGGCGTCACCCCGGGGGACCAGGTACCCGACCAGGCTCGTCTCCGCCGTCTCCGGGTCCCGGTACGCCTGCACCGTCGCGGCGGCCACCCCCGGATGCTCCAACAGCCGGGCGGTGACCTCCCCCAACTCGATCCGGTGCCCCCGGATCTTCACCTGGTCGTCGGCGCGACCGAGGAACTCGATCCGCCCGTCCGGCCGCCACCGACACCGGTCCCCGGTGCGGTACAGCCGCTCACCCGGCCCGCCGTACGGGTCGGGGACGAAGCGTTCGGCGGTGAGGTCGTCGCGGCCCAGGTACCCGGCGGCGAGCCCGGCCCCGGCGAGGCAGAGTTCTCCGGGCACCCCCACCGGCACCGGGCGCAGGTCGTCGTCGAGCAGGTACGCCCGGGTGTTGGCCAGCGGACCTCCGATGGTCACCTCGGTCGGGTCGGCCGGGATCTCCGCCATGGTGGCGTAGATCGTCGCCTCCGTCGGCCCGTACCCGTTGACCAGCCGGTGGACCCGGGAGCGCAGGTCACGGGCGAAGGGCAGCGGCAGCGCCTCGCCGCCGGTCACCGCGACCACCGGCTCCGGGGTCCCCGCGCCGAGACCGGCCTCGACCAGCACCCGCCAACCGGACGGGGTGGCCTGGACGTGGGTCACCCCGGCCGCGCGCACCAGCCGGAGCACCCCGGCACCGTCCAGCGGGCCGACCCCGGCGGCGACCACCACCCGCCCGCCGGTGACCAGCGGCAGCCAGACCTCCACCGCCGAGATGTCGAAGGTCAGCGAGGTGAGGTTCAGCCACCGGTGCTCCGGCCGGCTGTCCAGCAGGTCCCGCACCGCCAGCAGCAGGTTGGTCAGCGCCCCGTGGGGGACCGCGACCCCCTTCGGCCGCCCCGTCGACCCCGACGTGTAGAGCACGTACGCCAGGTCGCCGGTAAGGAGGGGCCCCCTGTTAACGCTTCCGGTAGTACAAGGGGCCCCTCCTAACAGGTGGGCGCCGTCGCCGAGCACGAGGACCGGCCGGTCCAGGTCGGCGGCGAGGTCGGCGGTGGCGACCACCAGGGCCGGGTCGGCGTCGGCCAGCACGAGGTCCTGCCGGGCCCGTGGGTGACCCGGGTCCACCGGCACGTACGCGGCCCGGCAGCGCAGCACCGCCAGCAGCGTCGCCACCGCCTGCCAGGACCGCTCCAGCGCCACCGCGACCCGCGCGCCCGGCCCGACACCCCGCTCGCGCAGCAGGTCGGCCAGCCGGGCGCTGGCCGCGTCCACCTCCGCATAGCTGAGGGTACGGTCGCCGTCCACCACGGCCACCGCGTCCGGATCGGCCCGGACCCGCTCGGCGAACAGGGTCGGGACGTCCACGTCCGGGTACGCCCGCGCGGTGTCGTTCCAGTCCCGCAACACCCGCTCGTGCTCGGCGGCGGGCAGCAGCGGCAGGTCGGCCACCGGTCGCCCCGGGTCGGCGACCACGGCGGCGAGCAGGGTACGCAGGTGCTCCCCGATCCGGGCCACCGCGGCGGAGTCGATCACCCGGGGGCTGTGCTGCAGGCTCACCGTCATCCCGGTCGGGGCGTCGACCACCTGCACGTGCAGCGCGTTGCGGGCCGCCCCGGAGAAGAGCGTCCAGTCGACCCGGCTGTCCACCCCCGGGAAGACCGCCTCGGCGTCGCGCCGCCGGTAGCCGATCGAGACCGGGGTCAGCGCCGGGGCCGGCCGCAGCCCGGACACGGCGTGCGCCAGCGGCACCGCCCGGAACCGGTACACCTCCCGCAGCCGGGCCCGGACCTGCCGGGCGTACCCGTCGACCGTGCCGCCGGCCGGCGGGGCGGTGACCGGGAGTTCGTTGACGAAGAGTCCGACGTGGTCGGCCTGCTCCGGGGTCCGGGTGGACAGCGCCACCCCGACCGGGGTGTCCCGGTTGCCGTACCGCTGGAGCAGCACGTGCAGCACGGCCAGGAGCAGCTCGAAGCGGGTCACCCCGGCGGTGGCGGCGGCCCGGCCGAGCCCGTCGACCAGCTCCGCGCCGAGGTCGACGTCGACCACCGCACCCGGCTCGGCCCCGGTCGGTACCCGGACCAGGCCCGGCAGCACCACGTCGGCCGGCACCGCCGGCTGCCCCGCCCAGTACGCGCGGGCGGCCGGCAGGTCGTGGGCGATGCGGTCCCGCTCGGCGGCGGCGTGCCCGGCGTACCCGTCGGGCAGCGGCGGCAGCTCCACCGGCCGCCCGGCCACCGCCGCCGCGTAGGCGGCGGCCAGGTCCCGGACCAGCACGTCCTTGCTCATCCCGTCGAAGACCAGGTGGTGGGCGGTGACCAGCAGCAGGTGCCGCCCGTCGGCGTCGGTGAGCAGGGTGAACCGGGCCAGCGGCCCGTCGTGCAGGGCGTACCCCCGGGCGAGTTCCTCGGCCACCCGCCCCGCGGTGAGCGCGGCGAGGGCCACCGGCGGGCGCGCGTCGTGCGGGGCGAGCCGGGGCGCGCCGTCGGCGTCGGTGACCACCCGGGAGTCGAGGACCGGGTGCCGGTCGCGGACCGCCGCGCAGGCCGCCAGCAGCGCCCGGCGGTCCACCCGGGCGTCGAGGTGGACGCCCACCGCCATGTGGTACGCCGTCCCGGCGGTCCCCGCCTGCTCGGTGAACCAG
This sequence comes from Micromonospora rosaria, assembly GCF_001567585.1. Classification (GTDB taxonomy): domain Bacteria; phylum Actinomycetota; class Actinomycetes; order Mycobacteriales; family Micromonosporaceae; genus Micromonospora; species Micromonospora rosaria. The sequence continues at coordinate 42,600 of NZ_LRQV01000038.1, read as the reverse complement.
ACGGCGTGCTGTGCGGATGTCGCCTCCACGGTGCCCACGTGCTCTCCCTGCTTGTGTGTCGGTGGTGGATCAGGCGTCGAACTGGTCGGTGAGCTGCCGCTTGAGGACCTTGCCGCCCTCGTTGCGGGGCAGCCGGTCCAGCACCAGCAACCGGGCCGGGAGCTGGTGGTCGGCGAGTCGGCCGGTGAGGAAGGCCCGCAGCGCCGGGAGGGTCGGCTCGGCGGCGGGCGTGCCGGGGCGGGCCACCACGGCGGCGGCGACCGCCGAACCGAGCACCGGGTGCGGCACCCCGACCACGGCCGCCTCGGCGACCTGCGGGTGCTCGTGCAGCGCCGCCTCGACCTCCAGCGTGGAGACCTTGAAGGCGCCGGACTTGATCACGTCCTGGTGCCGGTCGGTGAGGTGCAGGTACCCGTCGGCGTCGAGCCGGCCGACGTCGCCCATCCGGACCCAACCGTCCCGGAAGGTGGCCCGGTTGGCCGTCTCGTCGCCGTAGTAGGAACGCGGGTGGGGGGAGCGCAGCCACACGTCACCGGTCTGCCCGGTGGGCAGCTCCCGCCCGTCCGCGTCGGCGATCATGAGCTGGCCACCGACCGGCCGGCCCACCGCCTCCCGCCGGGTCGGGTCGAAGATCATCGTGGTCTGGGCCGGCGCCGCCTCCGTCGAGGTGTAGTAGTTCACGATGGTGGCCTGCGGGAACGCCGCCGCCAGCCGGGCCGCCACCGCCGGTGCCAGCGGCGCCGCGGTCGACCCGATCAGGTGGACGCCGCTCAGGTCCCGCCCGGCGAGGGCGCCCGAGTCGAGCAGTTCGATCGCGATCGACGGCACCACGAAGACCGTGCCCGCCGTGGTGATCAGCCGGGCGAACCGGGCCGGGGTGAACGCCGGCAGGGTCAGCGCGGTCGGCCGGGCGGTGAGCGCGTTGAGCAGCATGGTCTGCCCGGCGTTGGTGCCGATCGGGAAGGCGTGCAGGAACCGCTCCGAGTGGGCCAGCGGCAGCCGGCGCGGGTGCCGGGGCGCGCCGACGACGAGGTTGGCGTGGCTGGCGCCCACCCCCTTGGGCCGGCCGGTGGTCCCCGACGTGTAGAGGATCTGGGCCAGGTCGCCGGGGCGGACCGGATGGTCGAACGGCTCCCCGCCCTCGGCGGCCAGCCGCGCCGCCGGCCAGGCCGGCAGACCGGCCGGGGTACCGGGGGGCGCCTCGTCGCCGCCGTGCAGCACGGCCGCCGCCCGGCAGTGGTCGAGGGCGTACCCGAGCTGGGCGGGGGCGAGCCGGTCGGACAGGGGCACGGCCACCCCGCCGGCCCGCAGCACCCCGCAGTACGCCACCGCGTACCCGGTCCAGTCCCGCTGGCCGAAGACCAGCCCGACCCGGTCACCCGGGCGGACGCCGTGCCGCCGCAACGCCCCGGCGACCGCCCCGGCGCCGGCCGACCAGGCGGCGAAGGTCACCTCGTCCACCCCGTGCACCTGGACCGCCACCCGCTCGGGGTGCACGGCGGTCCGCCAGGCCAGCAGCTCCGGCACGGTCCGGGCGACCGGCGGGACCCCCGCCGGGCCGGTGGTCGGGCCGGCACCCGGGCCGGTGGTCGGGCCGGTCACGTCCGGTCACCCCCGGTCCGGGTCGCCGCCGCGCGGGCCTCCCGGGCCTCGATGCCGACCAGGTCGTCCGGGGGCGCGTCGGGCACCTCCAGGTCGAACCGGGACAGGATCCGGGTCCGCAGCGACACCAGCGCGGTCAGCGCGATGCACACCCCGAAGACCAGGTACAGCAAAGCGTGGCCGCGGCCCGGCCCGACCCCGATCACCGCGCCGACGGTGGGCGCGAGCGCCCCGCCGGGTAGCAGCATCGGCTCCACCACCCGGGCGGCGAACGGGGCGATCACCCCCCAGCCCAGCGGCAGGGTCGACCAGGCCACCATCTGGTTGAGGGCGAACACCCGGCCGTGGAAGCGCGGCGGCACCTTGGTCTGGACGATGGTGTTGTAGACCCCGTTGACCAGGCCGAGGGCGAAGTACATGCCGAACGCCCCGACGCCGATCACCAGCAGGTTCGGGCGCAGCCCGGTGACCACGCAGGCCACCGCGATGCCCAGGGTGCCCAGCAGCACCGCCCGCATCCGGTGCGTCCGGGGCCCGCCCCAGACCAGCATGACCAGTCCGCCGGTGGCCGCGCCGACGCCGCCGGTGAGCGCGATCCGGGCCACCTGCGCCAGGTCGGCGAAGCCGAGCACCAGCGGGGAGAGCAGGAACAGCACCGGGAAGAGGAAGAGGTTCAGCGCGGCGAAGAAGGCCAGCATGGCGCGGAACTCGCGGCGGCGCAGCGCGTACCGCAGCCCGCCCATGATCTCCTCGCCGATGCCCTCCCGGCGGCGCAGCGCCAGGGTACGGGGGAACCGGACGGCGGCCAGCACCCCGATCGCGAAGGCGTACGACACCACGTCGATGATCAGGATGCCGCGCAGGCCGACCGCCTCCAGCAGGGCGACCGAGATCAGCGGTACCAGGAACTGGGTGATGCCGGTGGCCGTCTGCGCCAGCCCGTTGGCGTGCCCGAGGTAGCGCTTGGGCACCAGTTGCGGCACGGCGGAGACGAAGGCGAGCCGCTGGAACGCCAACGCCACCGACAGCCAGGCGACCAGCAGGTAGAAGTGCCACGCCTGGGCCTGGTCGGTCAGCACCAGGGCGGCCAGGACGGCATTCCCACCGCCGGCCGCCAGCCCGGCCAGGATCATGATCCGTCGCCGGCTGCTGCGGTCGATCAGCGCCCCGGCCAGCGGGGCCACCACCAGGCCGGGGAGCAGACCGAGCACGGCGAAGAGCGCGAACCGGGCCAGCGAACCGGTCTCCAGGTAGATCCACAACGGGATGGCGAAGTTGGTCAGCGCGGTGCCCGTACCGGACATGATCTGACCGGCGGCGATCAGGCCGAACCGGGCCATGCTCGGCTGCGGGACGCGGTCCCGTCGCCGCACCCGCCGCCCGCCGCCCGGCCCGGCTGGCCCGACCGCCGCCCCGGCGGCGGGGGAGTCGGCCGGGTCGTGGGCGTCGGCCGGCGCGGACCGGTCGGCGCGGCGGTCCGAGACGGCGACCAGCTCCCACGCCGGGTCCAGCCCGTCCGCGTCGACGACCCCCGGTCCCGCCGCGCCGGCCGGCGCCGTGCCGGTCGGCTCCCGGCCGGTCGCGCCGGTGCCGACCCGACCCGTTCCGGCGGCGGCGTCCGGTGCGGCGATCCGATCCGGTGTGCCGGCCGGGTCCGGCCCGGCCAGCCGGTCGTGCACGCCGGTGACGATCTCGGCCAGTTCGGCGGCCCGGTACTTGAGGAAGTAGTGCCCGCCCTCGTCGATCACCGCCAGGGCGGTACGGTCGCTGAGGAAGTGCCACTCCCGGAAGCGTTCCTCGTGGTACTCGGTGCCCCGGTCCTGCTCGCCGACCACCGAGATGATCGGCGCCCGCAGCGGGGCCACCTTCCGGTGCAGCAGGTCGGTGAAGTACTCCTCGGAGACCCGGGCGTCGTGCCGCATCGCCCGGATCAGGAACGCCACCTCGTCCGGGTCCAGCGACCCGATCGAGGTGCCCTGCGCCTGCAACCAGGTCCGGTAGATCCGGTCGCTGCGGATCCGCTCGGCCAGCCGCAACCGCAGCAGCGGGCCGAGCAGCCCACCGGGTGGCCGGCCGAACGGGAACACCGCGCCCAGGTACACGGCGGTCAGCTCCCGGCCGGCCGCCTCCAGCCGACGGGCCGCCTCAACGGCCAGCGCGCCGCCGGGGCCGCAGTGGCCGTACAGGACCAGCGGCCCGGTCACCCGGTCCAGGATCTCCGCGACGACGGTGGCGGCCACCTCGTCGATCGGCGCCGGCTCGTCGGCCAGCCCGATGTCGTGACCGGGCACGGCCACCGACAGCAGCCGGTACCCGGCCGGCAGGGCGTCGGCCAGCGGCTGGTACACCACCGCGCTGCCGCCGCCGTACGGCACGCAGACCAGGGTGGCGACCGGGGCCCCGGCGACCGGCGGGGTCAGCTCGTGCAGCAGCCCGTCCGGGGCCCGGTCGGTCACCGCCAGCCGGGCGGCCAGGTCCCGCACCGTGCGGTGGCGGAACAGGTCCATCACGGTCACCGGCGGCGCGTCCCCGTCGGCGACCACCGCCGGCAGCTCCCGCCGCAGCCGGGCCACCACCTGGGTGGCCAGCAGCGAGTGACCGCCGATGTCGAAGAAGTCGTCGGTCGCGCCGACCTCCGGCACGCCGAGCACCACCTGCCAGATCCCGGCGATCAGGGTCTCCACCGGACCGTCCGGCGCGATCCGCTCCCCGCTCGGGGCCTCGTCGACCGGCTCGGGCAGCGCCCGCCGGTCCACCTTGCCGTGCTCCTGCAACGGCAGCCGGTCCAGCCAGACGAACCGGTACGGCACCATGTGGTCGGGCAGCCGGTCGCCCAGCACCCGCCGCAGCTCGGCCGGCTCCGGCCGGCCGGTACCCGGCTCGTGCTCCAGCCAGGCGACCAGCCGCCCGTCGCGCAGCAGCACCGCCGCCTGCCGGACCGGGGGCAGGTCCCGCAGGGCGGCCTCCACCTCACCCAGCTCCACCCGGTACCCACGGATCTTCACCTGGTGGTCACGGCGGCCGAGGAACACGAGCTGCCCGTCCGCCCGCCACCGGCCCAGGTCCCCGGTGCGGTACAGCCGGGCCCCGGGCGGGCCGTACGGGTCGGGCACGAACCGTTCGTCGGTCAGCTCCGGCTGGTGCAGGTACCCCCGGGCCAGCCGGTCCCCGCCGAGGTGGATCTCGCCGGGCACCCCGACCGGCACCGGGCGCAGCCGCTCGTCGAGCACGTACACCCGGGCGTGCGGCAGCGGTCGGCCCAGCGGCACCGGTCCGTCCCCCGTCGCGTCGGGCGTCACCTCGTACGTGGTCACCCCGACGGTCGCCTCGGTCGGGCCGTAGTGGTTGAACACCCGGCCCGGCCCGGCCGCCGCGAACCGGGCCGCCCAGTCCAGGTCGGACGCCTCCCCGCCGAGGATCAGGGCCCGGGTCGGCACCAGCGCCGCCTCGCCGACCTCGGCGGCGAGGACGGCCAGGTGCGACGGAGTGATCTTCAGGTAGTCGATCCGGTGCCGGCGCAACCGGTCGGCCAGCTCCCCGCCGGTGCACCGCCGGTCAAGCAGGTGCACCGTTCCGCCGGTCGCCAGCGCCAGGTAGAACACGGTCACGCTGAAGTCGAAGGACATCGACTGCAACAGCGCGTACCGGCTGCCCGGGACGACGCCGAACCGGTCGGCCACCCCGTCGAGGTAGCGCAGCACCTGCCGGTGCGCGACCGCGACGCCCTTCGGCCGCCCGGTCGAGCCGGAGGTGTAGATGACGTACGCCAGGTGCGCGCCGGTGGCGGTCGGCTCCGGCGGCGTGACCGGCCGGCCGGCGAGCACGTCGCCCAGCGTGTCCAGGCAGACCGGCTCCCCGGCCGGTGCGGGGCGCTGCGCGCCCACCGGCTGCCCGGTGTCGGTCGGGTGTCCGGTGTCGACGGGCCCGTCGGTGGCCGTCGGCAGCAGGTCGCGCAGGTCGGTGCTGGTGAGCACCACCGCCGGGCGGGCGTCGGCGAGCATCAGGGCCAGCCGCTGCCTCGGCTGCTCCGGGTCCAGCGGCAGGTACGCCCCACCGGCGCGGAGCACGCCCAGCAGCGCCACGGCCAGGTCGGCGGACTGCTCCAGCAGCACCCCGACCAGGGCGTCCGGGCCCACCCCGAGCGTGCGCAGGTGGTGGGCGAGCTGGTTGGCCCGCCGGTCCAGGTCCCGGTACGTCACCGTGTCCGCGCCGCAGACCACCGCCGGCACGTCGGGGCTCGTCGCGGCGTGCGGGGTGACCAGGTCGGCCAGGGTCAGCGCCGACCTCGTCACCGGTGCGGCCACACCGTCGCCGCCGGTCCCGGCCAGGAACCGGACGCCGCTGTCGGTGCCAGTGCCGCCGGCGGGGTCAGTGCCACTGTCGGGGTCAGCGCCGCTGTCGGTGTCATTGCCGTTGTGGGCGTCAGCGCCGTCGGCGGGGTCGGCGCGGCCGGGGGCGTCGGCTCCGTCGGGGGTGCCGAGGGCGAGCATCCGGGCCTGTTCGGCGGGGTCGAGCAGCGGCAGGTCCACCACCGGGCGGTCCGGCCGGTCGACCGCCGCCCGCAGCAGGGTACGGAGGGCGTCCGCGAACCGGGCCGCCGTGTCCGGCGTGAACAGGTCGCTGTTGTAGACCAGCATCGCCCGCAGGTCCGTGTCGGTCTCGCTGACGTAGAGCGACAGGTCGAACCGGGACACGGTGCCGTCCGCGCCGAACCCCTCGGCGACCAGCCCCGTCGGCCACCGGCCGGTGGTACGGGCGTAGTTCTGCAGGGTGAACAGCACCTGGAAGACCGGGGTGCGGCTGACGTCCCGGGTGACGTTCAGCTCCTTGACCAGGCGCTCGAACGGGATCTCCTGGTTGGCCAGGGCCCGCACGACGGTGTTGCGGGTCCGGCGCAGCAGGGTGCCGAAGGTGGGCTCGCCGTCGTCCGCCGCCCCGGTGCCGCCGCCCGGCGGGGCCTCCCGGGACAGGTCGGCGCGCAGCGCGAGAGTGTTGACGAAGAGCCCGATCAGCTCCTCCGCCTCGGGGGTGACCCGGCCGGCGACCGGTGAGCCGACCGCGAAGTCCCGCTGACCGGAGTAGCGGAAGAGCGTCGCGTGCAGGCCCGCGAGCAGGGTCATGTAGAGGGTCGCCCGGTGGGCCCGGCCGAGCCGCCGCAGGCCCTCGGTCAGCTCGGCGTCCAGCCGGAACCGGTGGGTGCCCCCGGCGTAGGACTGGACGGCCGGGCGGGGCCGGTCGGTGGGTAGGTCCAGCGGCGGCACCCCGGCCAGCGTCCGGGTCCAGAAGGCCAGCCCGTCGCGGGCGGCGGCGCCGTCCATCCGGTCCCGCTGCCAGGCGGCGTAGTCGACGTACCGGACGGCCGGCGCCGCCGGGGTCTCCGCCGCGTCCCGCAGCGCCCCGTAGACCGTCGCCACCTCGTTGAGCAGCAGGTTCATCGACCAGCCGTCACTGACGATGTGGTGCATGTCCAGGTGCAGCACGTGGTCGTCGTCGGCCAGCCGGACCACCAGCGCCCGCAGCAGCGGCGCGGCGGTGAGGTCGAACGGGGTCCGGACCCACTCGGCCACCAGCATCCGGGCGGTCGCCTCGTCCACCGCCTCCGCCAGGGTGAACGGCACCCGGACCGTCTCCAGCACCTCGACCACCGGCTCGCCCCGGTCGTTCTCCAGGAACCGCATCCGCAGGCTGTCGTGACGGGCGGCGACCTCGTCCAGGGCGGTCCGCACCAGATCCGGCTCCAGCGGCCCGCGCAGCCGGGAGGTCGCGTACACGACGTAACCGGACGTGCCCGGGGTGAGCTGTTCGGTGAACCAGATCCTTTCCTGTCCGAAGGACATTGACGGTGTTTGTCCACTCCGGGGAATGGTCCGTTTCGGCGGGGTAGGGGTGACCCGCGCCGGTACGTCAACATTGGTCACGCCGATGGCCTTTTCGCTCGGGGGCGTGCGGAGCAAGTAGTCTGCCCACTGCAAACGACGCAACGGTATGGCCTGAACGGCGCATGTCGGAGAAACCAAACGATCGATCTGCGCCGTTGCCCGTCATCGTACGGTCAGGAATGCGATTCGCGGATGCCGTAGTGCCGGACGAGTGGGCCACGGAATGGCTGCGCCATGCCCAATTCCAGAGTGGACGTCCGGAGACAGCGCCACTGACCTGGGGGCAGCAGGTGATGTGGCGGGCCAACGCGCTGTCCCGGTCCAACCACCTGTTCATGAACCTGCGCCGTACCCTCGCCGTCTCGGAGCGGGTCGCCGCCGACCTGGCCAGCGTCACCCGGGCGGTCGGCGCGCTGGTCGCCCGGCACGCCTCGCTGCGGACCCGGGTCCGGCCCGGCGGGGACGGCCTGCGCCAGGAGACCGCGCCGGCGGGCGCGATGCCGCTGCTGGTCGTCCCCGGCGAGGGCGACGGCCACGAGGCGGCCCAGGCCACCGCGACCCGGCTGGGCGACGTGGCCTTCGACCACGCCGACGAGTGGCCGGTGCGGATCGCCCTGGTGCTGGTGGCCGACCGGGTACGCCAGATCGTCCTGGTGTTCAGCCACTCCACGGTGGACGCGCACGCGGTCGACATCGTGCTGCGGGACCTGCGGCTGCTCCTGCTGCGCGGCGCCCTGCGGACGCCGGCCGGGCCGCAGTCGGTGCGCGTCGCCCAGGACCAGCAGGGCGTGGACCAGCGCCGGTCGCAGCGGGCGATCGAGTACTGGCTCCGGGAGTACCACCGGCTGCCCCGGCACGACCTGCCGGTGGTGGGCCCCGAGCTCACCCCCCGCCTGCACCGGGGCGTCCTGGTCTCACCGGCGCTGGACCGGGCGGCCCGGCTGGTCGCCGCCCGGCACCAGGTCACCACGTCGACGGTGCTGCTGGCCGGCCTGACGGCGCTGACGGTGCGGGACCGGGAGCCCGGCCCGTGCGGGTTCTTCCCCATGGCCCACAACCGATTTCGACCGGATTACGCGCAGGCGGTCGCCAATATCGGCCAGATCGGTTTCGGGGTGGTCGACCTGTCCGGGCGGCCGACCTTCGCCGACCTGTTGCCCCGGGTGTGGCAGTCCGCATTGGACGCATATCGGCACGCCTATTACGACGCGGCCGCGCTGCGCCGGGCCTTTACCGATCTAGGGTACGACTACGGCAGCGCCTTTCTGCCGTATCACTATTTCAACGACGTCCGGTTGGCCGGCGGGGAGGCCGGAGCCCACCCGACGGGGGAGACCGAGGCCGGCCTGCGGGCCGCGACCCAGCGCAGCACGTTCTCCTGGGTCCGGGGCCTGGACCGGGCCTCCTGGCACCTGCTCGCGCACGTCGTGGACGAGCCGGGCGCGGTCGGTGTCACGCTCAGCGTCGACACCCGGCACGTCCTGCCCGACGACGTCGAGCCGTTCCTGCGCGACCTGGAGGAGCTGCTGGTCCGGGCGGCCTTCCGGGACGTCCCGTGGCCCTGGTCCCCGAGGCCACCCCGCCCCGGCTCAGCCGCTGGTGTCGACGCCGGTTCGGACGCCAGCCCGCCCCCGACCCCGCCCTCCGCCGGTTCGGCCCCCGCCCCGCCCCGCCCCGCCGCCTCGGCCGCAGGCGGGCCAGGCTTCTCGGCCCCCGCCGCAGGCGGGTCGGGCCCCGCCGTCCCGGACCACGTCGAGCCTCGTTCCGCCGGTCCGGAGCCCGCTGCGCCGGGGCCCGCCGGTCCGGAGCCCGCCGGTCCGGCCACCGTCGAGTCCCCCGTTGCCGGTCCGAACGGTGCCGGTCCGGACGGCGTCGGTCCGGACGGTGCCGGCCCGGACGGTGCCGGGCCGGACGGGGTCGAGGCGGGCGGTGCGGGGACCGTGGCCGCTCCCGGGTGGACCGGCGGCCCCGTACCGGCCCGGTGGGCCGACGGTCCACCCGTCGTGACCGCGCCGGTCGGGTCGGGCGCGACCCGGACGGTACCGACCGGCCCGGTCGGTTTCGGGGCCGACGAGCCGGTGTACGCCCCGTTCGCTGGCGGGACCGCGCGGACCGGCCCGCTCACCTGGGGGCAGCGGGCGATGTGGCGGGCCGTGGTCGAGTTCGAGTCGCCGGAGCGCAGCGTGCTCAACCTCCGCCGTTCCCTGACCCTGTCCCGTCGCGCGGCCGTCGACGTGCCCCGGGCGGTACGGGCCCTCGGCGACCTGGTCGGCCGGCACGAGTCGCTGCGTACCCGGATCCGGGTACGCGACGGCGAACTGTGCCAGGTGGCCGAGGCCGAGGGGCGGCTGCCGATCTCGGTGTGGACCGCCGACGCGGCGACCGACCCGGACGGCGGGGCGACCGCCCGCACGCTCGCCGAGGAGATCGGCGACCCGCCGTTCGACCACGCGGCGCACTGGCCGATGCGGGCCGCGCTGGTGGTGGTCGACGGGCTGGTCCGGCACGTGGTGGTCGTCTTCAGCCACTCGACGGTGGACTTCCACGCCGCCGAACTGGTCCTGCGGGACCTGCGGATGCTCCTGCTGCGGGGCCGCTGCCCCACCGCGCCCGGCCTGCAGTCGCTGGACGTGGCCGAGCGGGAACGGACCATCGAGCAGCGCCGCTGCGACCGGGCGGTCGCGTACTGGTCCCGGCAGTTCGGGCGGCTGCCGGTGGCGACGGTCGAGCCGGCCGGCGCGGTGCCCACCCCCCGGTACCGGCGGGGTTCCCTGGTCAGTACCGCGATCGACCCGGCGGCCCGGCTGGTCGCCGCCCGGCACCGGGTCACCACCTCGACGGTCCTGCTCGCGGCCACCGCCGCGGTGATCGCCGGGACCGGCGGGCAGGAGGTCTGCGGCATCTTCTCGATGGCCAACAACCGGTTCCAACCGGAGTACGCCACGGCGATCAGCAAGCTGAACCAGCTCGGGTTCTGCCTGGTCGACCTGGCCGACCGCCCCGACTTCGCCGAGGTGCTGGCCCGCACCGGGCGGGCGGCACTGGACGGGTACCGGCACGCCTACTACGACCCCCGGGCGATGGAGAAGGGCTTCGCCGACATCGGGCACGACTACGGGACGGCCCTCGCGCCGTTCTGCTTCTTCAACGACATCCGGCTCCCCGTCGGCGCGGAGCCCGACCCGGCCGGTCCGGACGAGCCGGCCCTGCGGGCCGCCGCCACCCGCAGCGCGTTCACCTGGTTGAACCCGCTGGACAGGTTCGCCTGGCGGTGCCGCATCCAGGTGGTCGACGCCCCCGGCGCGGTGGAACTGGTGATCACCGCCGACACCCGCTACCTGCCGCCGGACCGGGCCGAGCGGCTGCTGCGCGCGGTCGAGGAACTGCTGGTCGAGGCGGCCTTCCGCGAGGTGCCCTGGCCCTGGCTGCCGGCCCGCTGAACCGCACCGCCCCGCGCGGCCGGGTCGGGCCGGGCTCCGGCGCGTCCACCCGACCCGGGCCCGGCTCGACCCCGGCCCGGCTCGGCCCCGCGCCGGCGAGCGGGGCCAGCGGACGTCCGCTCGACGGTGCCGGCCCCTGCCAGGGGGTTCGCCGGGACCCTTGACTGTCCTCACTGGACCGACTAAACACGGTCAAGCAATACCCTATGGGAAATTTGCAGCGCCGGTGACGGGCCGGTATCCCCCGTCGGGTCAGCGGACAGGCCACGACGGGGCGGGAGGCGGCCGGATGCGGGCGACGGAGACGGCGCTGCTGGGACGGACCGGGGTGTCGGTGACCCGGCTGGGATTCGGGCTCGCCCCGATCGGCGGGCTGTACGAGGCGGTCGGCGACGCCGCCGCCCGGGTGACCGTCGAGACGGCCTGGGACCTCGGGCTGCGCTACTTCGACACCGCCCCGCTGTACGGTTGCGGCCTGTCCGAGCGGCGGGCCGGCGCGGTGCTCGCCGGCAAACCGCGCGCCGAGTTCACCCTCTCGACCAAGGTGGGCCGGCTGCTGGTGCCCGGCGGCGTCGACACCCAGGACCTCTGGGCCGAGCCCACCGACCTGACCCCGCGCTTCGACTTCAGCTACGCGGGGGTTCGCCGGTCGTACGCGGAGAGCCTGGACCGGCTCGGCCTCGACCGGATCGACATCGCCCACATCCACGACCCGGACGACCACCTGGCCGAGGCGCTGCGCGGGGCGTACCCGGCGCTGGCCGAGCTGCGCGCGACCGGTGAGATCGGCGCGGTCAGCGCCGGGATGAACCAGGCCCCGATGCTGGTGGACCTGGCCCGCGCCGCCGACTTCGACTGTTTCATGCTCGCCGGCCGCTACACCCTGCTGGACCAGTCCGGCCTGGCCGACCTGCTGCCGCTGTGCCAGGACCGGGGCATCGCCGTCCTCTCCGCCGGGGTGTACAACTCCGGTCTGCTCGCCGACCCGAGACCCGGCGCGTACTACGACTACCTGCCCGCCGACCGGACGCTGCTCGCACGGGCCCAGGCCATCCGGCGGGTCTGCGACCGGCACGGGGTGCCGCTGCGGGCCGCAGCCATCCAGTTCCCCCTCGGCCACCCGGCGGTGGCCAGCGTCGTGGTCGGCGCGCGGGACCCGGGACAGATCGCCGACAACGTCACCATGTTCGAGTGGCACATCCCGGGGGCGCTCTGGGCCGACCTGAAACGCTCCGGCCTGCTCCCCGAGGACGTCCCCACGCCGTGACGGCGCCGACCCACCGCCCGTGCCGCACCCGCTCCGCACCCCAGGCCCCGCGCCGCCCCGCAACCTGCCACGTGCCCAGCCTCGCCGCGCGGCCTCCCGGTCCATCCCGCGTCCCTCGGGTGGCGGGTTGCCGGTCGGGCCGTGGCCGTGTCGGCGCTCTCGGCGCGTTCCGGTGGTCCAGAATGTCCGGCGTGGGGACGTGGTGTGTGGGGCGGGACGGTGTGGTGGACCACCCGGCGGAGGGTTCCGGGGTGGCTGTCGAGCCCGCGACGGTGGCGACCGGGCCGTCCGGCCCCGCCGGCAGCCGTGGCGGGCTGGACTACTACCTGGTCCACCCGGTCGGTGGTCCCGGTGCCGGGCCGCCGACCGGGATCCTCGTCGAGGAGTTCGTGTACGGCGCCGACCACGTGGCGGTGCGGCTGGACAGCGCCGGCTGGCTGGCGGGGGAGCCCGGTTGGCGGGGCGCGTCGGGGTTCAGCCGGGCGATCCGCGCCGACGCCGGGGTCCGGGGCCGGATCGTCCCCGTGGAGCGGGACGGGGCCGACCTGCTGCACCGCCGGCTCACCGGCAGTGGGCTGCCCGCCGAGGCGGCGTTGCGCGGTCACCTCGGTGCCGGCCCGCCGTTGCCGACCAGCCCGCCGCTGCGGCTGGGCGGCGAGGTCACCCCCGGGTACCACGACACGCGGGTGTACCGGGTGCTGTTCGCCAACGCGTTGACCCCCGACGGGCTGGCCGAGGTGCAGCGGACGTGGCGGATGGCGATCCCGGACGACGCCGGGCACCCGCAGGCCCGGGTGCTCGGCACCGCCCGGCTGCGGGTCGGCGACGACGCGTACACCTGGGAGGTGCGCCGTGTCGTCGCGGGCGCGGCGTGGTGCCTGGACGTCACCGTCGACCTCGCCGGGGCGTCCGACGAGGGCGTCGCGCCGGTGCTGCGGTCGCTGACCGCCACGCTGCGCCGGCAGGGGCTCGTCCCGGTCACCCGGGAGCGCTTCTCCTGACCCGCTGAGCCGCTGACCTGGGCACCCGGGCGCCCGGCCCGGCGCGTCGGCGTTGGCCTTTCCGCGGAAGATGTACAGACTGTACGGCGTGCGTGACGATGAGGTGATGCCGCCGGTGTCGGTGATCCGGGTCGCCCGCCGGGACGACCCGGTGAGCGCGGTGACCGAGGACGACGCCGCCCGCCGGGCCGTCGACTACCCGACGGTCCGGCTGGGCGGGCCGCTCTTCGGGCACGCCGAGGAGCTCGCGGACGGTCGGTGGCGACTGGACGCGCTCGACGAGTACACCCCGCAGGGGGCCCGGGACGCGCTGGCCGAGCGGCTGCGGATCCGCCGGACGACGGTCACCGAGCCGGCGCTCGCCGCGGAACTCGACGCGGTCGGTGACGTCCTCGACTGGGAGAAGGTCGACGAGGTGACCGTCGCCGGTCGCCGGTACCGGATCGTGCGGACCGACACGTTCGCCCGGTTCGGCGCCGACGGGCCGGAGCCGCCCCGGCCGACCGACCCGGACCCGCTGCCGCCCGGCGGCGCGGGCGCCGACCCGGGCCGGACCGAGGGGCTGGTGGTGAGCCCCGACGAGCCGACCGGCCTGGCCCACGCGCTGCTCAAGGCCGAGGTGCTGACCGCGCACTATCCCCGTTCCGGGGTGCCCGCGCAGGTGTACGCCGACAGCGTCCGCGCCGTCCGTACCCACCCCGGGGCGGTCATCCTCCCCACCCGGTACGCCGTCGCCGAGTACGTCGACGGGCGGTGGCAGCCGGACAGCGCGGCGGTGGCCAGCCCGCAGGCCGCCCGGGACCTGATGACCTTCGGCTTCCGGTACCTGGTCCCCCGGCTGCGGACCCCGACGGCGGCGGAGACCCGGGCGTACGCGCGTGCCGCGGCCGACGTCGACGCGACCCGGGCCGACGAGGTGACCGTGCTCGGCCGCCGGTTCCGGGTGACCCGGATCGAGATCCTGCTCCGCTTCGGCGTCGACGGCCCCGAGGGGCCCCGACCGTCCGACCACGACCCGGAGCCTCCGCCGGAGGCGCACTGCGCGCACCTGCGGGCCCAGGGCCTGCTGCCCGACCCGGAGTAACCCGGCCCTACGGTCGGTCGTTGGCGGCCACCGGTATCGGTGGGTACCGCCTGTCGAACTGCCCCGAAAAACGGGGCGGACTCTCCGGGCCGCCGCGCCGTTGCGGAGGCCGACCGGACCGGGGGAGCGCGCGGCGGTCACCGGGCGACCCGACGAGCGCGCCGGCGCGGTCCCACCGACGGGGCAGTTCGAAAGGACGGCCACATCCGTACACCGGACGGCGACGGCCCTGCGTCCAGGGGCTGCCCGGCCCGCTCCGTCGCTTCCGCCCCGCCCGGTCACGGGGCGGGTTCACCGCCTGCCCCCGTCACGGATCGCCTGTCGGGTTGACCCTCGACCCGGTCGAGGTCGCAGAGTCCCGCAGGGACGGCGACGACGGGGCGGGGGACCGGGATGGCGGGGCGGCGAGCGGGGCCGGGCGGACGGCTGCCCGGCGGGTACCGGGCGTGGCTGGGTGGCACCGGGCTCGCCCTGATCGGTACCCAGGTCCTCGCCTTCGCCTCCGCCTGGGTGGCGGCGGGGCGGGGTGGGCTGCTCGCCGGGCTGGTGCTGACCGCGACCAACCTGCCCCGGGTGCTGCTGGTGCTCGTCGGCGGGTCGGTGGCCGACCGGGTGGGCCCCGGCCGGGTCCTGGTCGGGACCGGCGTGGCGATGGTCGTGGTGACCGGGGCGCTGGCCGTCGGCGCGAGCCGGGTCGGCGACCCGGCGGTGCTGCTGCTGGCCGCCGGGTTCGCCATCGGCGTGGTGGACGCCTTCCACCTGCCCGCCTCGGGCACGGTACCCCGGCTGCTGGTCCCGCCCGCCGCGCTGGTCCCGGCGATGTCGGCCCGGCAGGTCGTCGGTCAGGTGGCGGTGTTCGCCGGACCACCGGTGGGTGGCGTGGTGGTGGTCGCCGCCGGGCTGACGGGGGCGGCGCTGGTGGGCGCGGCGGCCTCCGCGGTGCTGCTGCTCGTCGTCGTGGCCGTCCGGCTGCCCGCCACGCCGCCCGCGCCGACCACCGACGGCCGGCACCCCCGGTGGGCCGCGCTGGACGGGGTACGCCTCGTCGCCCGGGACGCGGTGCTGCGGCCCGCACTGCTGCTCACCGCGACGGTGGCCGCCTTCCTGCTGCCGGTCTCCGGGCTGCTGCTGCCCCTGCTGGCGCGGGAACGGTCCTGGTCGGCCCGCTCCGCCGGGCTGGTCGTCGGGGCGGTCGCGGCGGGGCTGGCCGTCGTCGCGGTCCTGCTGACCCTGCGCGGTACCCGGTGGCGGTTCGGCCCGGCCGCCGGGGTCGGCCTGCTGCTCGCGGCCGGCGGGGTGGCCGGGCTGGCGGCGGCGCCGCCGGCGGTCGGGGCGCCACCGTGCTCGCCGTCGCCGCCCTGGCCACGCTGCGCCACCCGGCCCTGCGCCGGGCCGACGTGGGGCTGCGCCACACTGGCTGAGTGCTGCCCACCGCCGACCTGATCGCCGACCTGCCCGTCCGGCACGCCCTGCCCGACCTCGCCGACGCGCTCGCCACCGCCGGCGCGGCGGTGCTGGTCGCGCCCCCCGGCACCGGCAAGACCACCCTGGTCCCGCTCGCCCTGGCCGACGCCGGCACCGGACGGGTGGTGGTCGCCGAACCACGCCGGGTGGCGGCCCGCGCGGCGGCCCGCCGGATGGCGGCGCTGCTCGGCGAGCCGGTCGGTGGGCTCGTCGGGTACACGGTGCGGGGCGACCGCCGGGTCGGGCCGGCGACCCGGGTCGAGGTGGTCACCACCGGGGTCCTGGTCCGGCGGCTGCACCGCGACCCGGACCTGGCCGGGGTCGACGCCGTGGTGCTCGACGAGTGCCACGAACGGCACCTCGACTCCGACCTCGCGCTCGCCTTCACCACCGAGGTCCGCGCCACCCTCCGCCCCGACCTGCGGCTGCTGGCCACCTCGGCGACCGTCGAGGCGACCCGGCTGGCGCAGGTGCTCGACGCCCCGGTGGTCGAGGCGCGGGCGGTGACGTACCCGGTGGCGGTGCACTGGTGCCCGCCGGCCGGGCCGGTCGACCCGCCGCACGGCACCCGGGTCGACCCCCGCCTGCTGGAGCACGTCGCGGCGACCGTCCGGCGGG
Source organism: Micromonospora rosaria (assembly GCF_001567585.1). GTDB lineage: Bacteria > Actinomycetota > Actinomycetes > Mycobacteriales > Micromonosporaceae > Micromonospora > Micromonospora rosaria. The sequence goes on along the minus strand of NZ_LRQV01000038.1, from coordinate 26,245 downwards.
CCCTCGGCGACGGCCCCGGCGACGTGCTGGTCTTCCTGCCCGGCGCCCGGGAGCTGGACGCGGTGGCCGCCCGGCTCACCGGCCTGGACGTGGCGGTGGTCACCCTGCACGGCCGGCAGGAGTCGGCCACCCAGGACGCCGCGCTGCGGCCCGGCCCGCGCCGCCGGGTCGTGCTCGCCACCGCCGTCGCCGAGAGCAGCCTGACCGTCCCCGGGGTCCGGGCGGTGGTCGACGCCGGACTCAGCCGGGTGCCACGCACCGACCACGCCCGGGGCCTGGGCACCCTGGTCACCGTCGCGGTCTCCCGGGCGTCGGCGACGCAGCGGGCCGGCCGCGCCGGCCGGGAGGAGCCCGGCCGGGTCTACCGGTGCTGGTCGGCGGCGCAGCACGAGCGGCTGCCCGCCCAGCCCGAGCCGGAGATCGCCGTCGCCGACCTCACCGGGTTCGCGCTCGACCTGGCCCTGTGGGGGCACCCCGACGGCACCGGGCTGGCCCTGCCGGACCCGCCGCCGGCCGGTGCGCTGCGGGCCGCCCGGAGCAGCCTGCACGCCCTCGGCGCCCTGGACGACGCCGGTCGGGTCACCGGGCGGGGCCGGGCCATCGCCGAGGCGGGCACCCACCCCCGGCTGGCCCGCGCGCTGCTCGACGGGGTGCCGGCGGTGGGCACCCAGCGGGCCGCCGAGGTGGTCGCCCTGCTCGCCGAGGAGGGCTCCGGCACCGACGGCGACGACCTGGTCGCGGCGCTGCGGCGACGCCGGGCCGAGCGGTCCGGCCCCTGGCGGCAGGAGGTACGGCGACTGACCCGGCTGCTGTCCTCGGTCCCGGGTACGCCGCTGCCGGACGACCTGGCCGCCGCGCTCGTCGTCGGGCTCGCGTACCCGGAACGGCTGGCCCGCCGCCGCCAGCCGGGCGGCACGGCGTACCTGATGGCCGCCGGGACCGCCGCGGAGCTGGCGCCGGGCACCCGGCTGGCCGGGTCCGACTGGCTGGCCGTCGCCGCCGCGGACCGGGCGCCGGGCGCGCCCACCGCGCGGATCCGCCTCGCCGCGCCGCTGGACGAGGCGACCGCCCGGCAGGCCGGGGCCGGGTTGCGGGCCGAGACCACGGAGGTGGCCTGGGTCGACGGGGACGTGGTGGCCCGGCGGGTGGACCGGCTCGGCGCGGTCACCCTGGTCGAACGCCCTCTTGCGGAACCCGACCCGAAGCTGCTCCGCGCGGCGCTGCTGGCCGGGCTGCGCACCGAGGGGACGGGCCTGCTGTCCTGGTCACGGGAGGCGGTGGCGCTGCGGCAACGGCTCGCCTTCTGCCGGGCGGCCCTCGGCGAACCCTGGCCGGACGTCTCCGACGCCGCGCTGCTCGCCGCCGCCGACCGGTGGCTGGCCCCGGAGTTGTCCCGGGCCCGCCGTCGCGCCGACCTGGCCCGGGTGGAGCTGGTCGGCGCGCTGCGCCGGCTGCTGCCCTGGCCGCAGGCCGCCCACCTGGACGAGGTGGCGCCGGAGCGGGTCGAGGTGCCCAGCGGCTCGCGGATCCGGGTCGACTACACCGACCCGCAGGCGCCGGTGCTCGCGGTGAAGGTGCAGGAGGTGTTCGGCTGGACCGAGGCGCCCCGGCTGGGCGACGGCCGGGTGCCGCTGCTGCTGCACCTGCTCTCGCCCGCCGGGCGTCCGGCGGCGGTCACCGGCGACCTCCCCTCCTTCTGGCGCACCGGGTACCCGCAGGTGCGCGCCGAGCTGCGGGGACGGTACCCCCGGCACCCGTGGCCGGCGGACCCGGCCACCGCCGTGCCCACCCGGCGTACCGTGCCCCGCCGGCGGCCGGGAGGCTGACCGGAACCGGTCCCGGGTACCGTCGGTTTTCCGGCCCGACCCAACTCTTTAACAACCTTCACACCGATGACCTGGGTCACGACCTGTGCGGTTCGGGGTGTACCCCGGTAGGGTAGTGGCACCGTCTGTTGATCTCTGGGGAGGTTGTGTGCTGGTTCTGGTGGCGGTCCATGCGCTGGCAGCCGTGGTCGCCCCGGCGCTGGTGCGTAGCTGGGGCCCCCGGGCGCTGTACCTGGTGGCGCTGCCCCCGGCGGCGACGTTCGGCTGGGCGCTGGCCCACACCGGCCAGGTCCGGGGCGGTGACCCGGTGGTCGAGACCATCCCCTGGGTGCCGCAGGTCGGGCTGGAGATCGCCCTGCGGATGGGCACCCTCGCGTGGCTGATGGTGGTGCTCGTCGGCGGCGTCGGCGCGCTGGTGCTGGCCTACAGCGCCCGGTACTTCACCGCCGGTGATCCCGGCCTGGGCCGGTTCGCCGCCGTCTTCGTCGCGTTCGCCGGGGCCATGCTGGGGCTGGTCGTCTCCGACGACCTGGTGCTGCTCTACGTCTTCTGGGAGCTGACCACCGTCTTCTCGTACCTGCTGATCGGGTACGACCCGGCCAAGCGGTCCAGCCGTCGCGCGGCGATGCAGGCCCTGCTGGTGACCACCCTCGGCGGCCTGGCGATGCTCGCCGGCTTCATCATGCTCGGCCAGCACGCGGGCACCTACCGGTGGTCCGAGGTCGCCCAGGACCTGCCCGGCGGCACGTACCTGGCCGTCGCCCTGGTGCTCATCCTGCTCGGCGCGCTGAGCAAGTCGGCGATCTTCCCGTTCAGCTTCTGGCTGCCCGGCGCGATGGCCGCGCCCACCCCGGTCAGCGCGTACCTGCACGCAGCCGCCATGGTCAAGGCCGGTGTCTTCCTGGTCGCCCTGATGGGGCCGGCGGTCGTCGGCGTCACGTCGTGGCGGGTGACCCTGCTCGCCGGCGGCCTGATCACCATGTTCCTCGGCGCCTGGTCGGCGCTGCGCCAGGTCGACCTCAAACTGCTGCTGGCCTACGGCACGGTCAGCCAGCTCGGCCTGCTCATGGTGGTCCTCGGCGCCGGCACCCGGGACACCGCGCTGGCCGGCGTGGCGATGGTGCTGGCCCACGCGCTGTTCAAGGCCACCCTCTTCCTCGTGGTCGGGGTCGTCGACCACCAGACCGGCACCCGCGACGTGCGGGAACTCAGCGGGCTCGGGCGCCGCGCGCCCGCCCTGGCCATCACGGCGACGCTCGCCGCCGCCTCGATGGCCGGGCTGCCGCCGATGGCAGGGTTCGTCGCCAAGGAGGCCGCCTTCGAGGGCTTCCTGCACGGCAACGCCGGTGACCGGCTGGTCCTGGCCGGCCTGATCCTCGGGTCCGCGCTGACCGTCGCGTACACGCTGCGCTTCCTCTGGGGCGCCTTCGCCACCAAGCCGGGGGTGCAGCCCACCGAGTCGGGCCGCCCCGGGTGGGCGTTCCTGGCCGCCCCGGCCCTGCTCGCCGTCGGCAGCCTGGGCGTCGGCGCGTTCGCCCCCGCGATCGACCGGCTGCTCGCCCCGTACGCCGACCAGTACCCGAGCGTCGAGACGCCCTACCATCTGGCCCTCTGGCACGGGCCCACGCTCGCCCTCGGCCTGTCGGTGCTCGCCGTGGCCACCGGCGTCGGGATCTTCTACCTGCTGCACCGGCACCGGCTGCACCCGGCGCTGCGGCTGCCGTTCGACGGCGCCTCGGTCTACCACAAGGTGATCGGCGGGGTGGACCGGCTGGCGGTGGAGCTGACCGGTGCCACCCAGCGTGGTTCGCTGCCGTTCTACCTCGGCGTGATCCTGGTCGTGCTGGTCGTCCTGCCCGGCGGGGTGCTGCTGGCCGGCAGCCCGTGGCCGCGCAACTTCCAGCTCTGGGACACCCCGTTGCAGGCGGTCGCCGCCGCCGTGATCATCGTCGCGGCGGTCTCCGCCGCCCGCGCGCTGCGCCGGATGACCGCGATGATCCTGGTCGGGGTCTCCGGGTACGGCATCGCGCTGATGTTCATCCTGCACGGCGCTCCCGACCTCGCGCTGACGCAGTTCCTGGTGGAGACCGTCACGATCGCGATGTTCGTGCTGGTGCTGCGCCGACTGCCGGCGAAGTTCTCGGAACGCCCGATCCGCTCCAGCCGGCGCGGCCGGATCGCGATCGGCGTGGCGGTCGGCGCGGTGACCGCCGGGATGGCGTACGTCGCGGCCGGCGGCCGGCTGGCGACCCCCATCTCCGTCGCCTTCCCCGAGGAGTCGGTGTCGTACGGCGGCGGCAAGAACGTGGTCAACGTGACCCTGGTGGACATCCGCGCCTGGGACACCATGGGCGAGATCGCCGTGCTGGTGGTGGCCGCCACCGGCGTGGCCAGCCTGATCTTCCGGCGCACCCGGGACCTCGGCCAGCGCAGCGCCATCCCGCACCAGGCGGGGGAGCAGCCCGCCGGCGGTCCGCGCTGGCTGAAGATGGGCACCGGCCCGGAGGCCCGCCGGCAGTCGGTCATCCTCCAGGTGGTCACCCGGGTGCTGTTCCACGCGATCGTGCTCTTCTCGGTGTACCTGCTCTTCTCCGGGCACAACGCCCCCGGGCGGCGGGTTCGCCGCCGGGCTGGTCGCCGGCCTCGCGCTGGCCGTGCGGTACCTGGCCGGCGGGCGTACCGAGCTGAACGCCGCCGCGCCGGTGGACGCCGGCGCGGTGCTGGGCGCCGGGTTGTTCGTCGCGGTCGGCACCGGCCTGACGGCCATGCTGCTCGGCGGCGAGTTCCTGCAGAGCGCCCTGCTGGACTTCTACGTACCGGTACTCGGCAAGGTCCACTTCGTGACGTCGGCGTTCTTCGACATCGGTGTCTACCTGATCGTGGTCGGGCTGGTGCTGGACATCCTGCGCAGCCTCGGCGCCGAGATGGACCGTCAGACCGAGGCCGAGCAGGACGACGTGCGGACGAAGGAGCTGGTGTGACCCCGAACCTGACCTACGTCCTGGTGGTCGGCGTGCTCTTCGCCGCCGGCGTCACCCTGCTGCTGGAACGCAGCCTGACCCGGGTGCTGATGGGCGTCATCCTGCTCGGCAACGGCGCCAACCTGCTGCTGCTCACCGGTGGCAAGGCCGGCGGGGCGCCGATCGTCGGCACCACCCCGGAAGGGGAGATGAGCGACCCGCTGCCCCAGGCGATGGTGCTCACCGCCATCGTGATCACCCTCGGCATGACCGCGTTCCTGCTGGCCCTGGCGTACCGCAGCTGGCACCTGGTCGGGCACGACGAGGTGCAGGACGACGTGGAGGACCGCCGCATCATGGAACTGGCCGACCGCGACGAGGGCCCCGGCACCGCCGACATCGGCGAGGGTGACGGCGACGACCTCGACGGCGACCCGACCGACGGCCCCGACCGGCCCGTCGGCGCCGGCCGCCCGGCCGAGGACGCGGGGAGGTCCCGGTGACGTTCCTGGTACCCCTGCCGGTGGTCATGCCGCTGCTCGGCGCGGCGCTGGCCCTCCTGCTCGCCGGCCGGCCCCGGCTGCAACGGCTGGTCAGCCTCACCGTGCTCACCGCCACCGTGGCGGTGGCCGCCCTGCTGCTGTTCTACGCGACCGTCGACGGCCCGCAGGTGGTGGCGGTCGGCGGCTGGGCGGCCCCGCTGGGCATCGTGCTCGTCGCCGACCAGCTCGCCGCGCTCATGCTGGTGGTCTCCGCCGCGGTGACGCTCTGCGTGCTGGTGTACTCCATCGGGCAGGGTATGGCCGACGGCGACGAGGAGACGCCGATGTCGGTCTACCACCCGACGTACCTGGTGCTGACCGCCGGCGTCTGCAACGCGTTCCTCTCCGGTGACCTGTTCAACCTCTACGTCGGCTTCGAGATCCTGCTGGTCGCCAGCTACGTGCTGCTGACCCTGGGCAGCACCGAGACCCGGATCCGGGCGGGTACCACGTACGTGGTGGTGAGCCTGCTCTCCTCGCTGATCTTCCTGATCGCGATCGGCCTGGTCTACGCCTCGACCGGCACGCTGAACCTCGCCCAGCTCGTGGACCGGCTCGACGCGCTGCCGGACAACCTGCGCCTGCTGCTCCAGGGCATGCTGCTGCTCGCCTTCGGCATCAAGGCGGCGGTCTTCCCGCTGTCGGCCTGGCTGCCGGACAGCTACCCGACCGCGCCGGCCCCGGTCACCGCCGTCTTCGCCGGCCTGCTGACCAAGGTCGGCGTGTACGCGATCATCCGGACCGAGACGCTGCTCTTCCCCGGCGGGCGCACCGCCACCCTGCTGCTGGTCGTGGCCGGGTTGACCATGATCGTCGGCATCCTCGGCGCGGTCGCCCAGTCCGACATCAAACGACTGTTGTCGTTCACCCTGATCAGCCACATCGGGTACATGCTGTTCGGGGTGGGGCTCACCACCCAGCTCGGGCTCTCCGCCGCGATCTTCTACGTGGTGCACCACATCACCATCCAGACCACCCTGTTCCTCGCCGCCGGTCTGGTGGAACGCCGGGGTGGCAGCACCGCCCTGGACCGGCTCGGCGGCCTGGCCCGGCTCTCCCCGCTGCTCGGCGTGCTGTTCTTCATCCCCGCGCTCAACCTGGCCGGGATCCCACCGTTCTCCGGGTTCCTGGGCAAGCTCGGCCTGGTGCAGGCCGGGGTGGACGACGGCGGGCCGCTGGCCTGGACGCTGGTCGCCGGTGGCCTGCTGACCAGCCTGCTCACCCTCTACGCCACCGCGCGGGTGTGGAACCTGGCCTTCTGGCGGGCGCCGCACCCGGACATGCCCGGCCCGCAGGACACGCACACCACCCGCTCGGCGGGCGCCCTCGAGCCGTACGAGGAGCCGGACAAGGGGTACTCGGGGGCGATGCTGCCCCGGCTGATGGTCGCGCCGACCATCGCGCTGGTGGTGCTCGGGCTGGCGCTGACCGTGGTGGCCGGTCCGCTCTTCGAGATCAGCACCGACGCCGCCGACGACCTGATGCGGCGGGCACCGTACGTGGAAGCCGTCTACCCGGGTGGTACGCCGTGAGCGCCGAGTCGACCGTGACGCAGGAGACGATCGAGCAGCCGAACCCGCCGCTGACCCCGCGCGACCGGCGGCGCAACAAGGTCACCGCGGTGATCGGCCTGATCGTCATCTGGGTGCTGCTCTGGGGCACCCTGAGCTGGGCGAACATCCTCAGCGGCCTGGTCGTGGCGCTGATCGTGCTGGCGGTCTTCCCGCTGCCGCCGGTGAAGTTCTCCGGCCGGGTCCGGCTGCTGCCGTCGCTGCGGTTCGTGCTGCGGTTCTGCTACGACCTGGTGGTGGCCAGCGCGGAGATCGCCTGGTTGGCGCTGCGCTTCGGGCACACCCCGCGCAGCGCGATCATCGCCGTGCCGCTGCGGGTCACCTCGGACCTCAACCTCACCCTCACCGCCGAGGCGCTGTCCCTGGTCCCCGGCAGCCTCATCCTGGAGGTGGACCGGAGCACCGGCACCCTCTACGTGCACGTGATCAACGTGCGCAGCCGGGAGGAGGTGGAGCGGTTCCGCCGCAGCGTGCTGGAGCTGGAGGCGCGGATCGTGAACGCCATCGGCTCACCGGAGGAGCGCCGCCGGCTGGCCGAGCCCGCCCCGAACACCCCGTCCACCGCCGCCGACGTGGAAGGAGCCGCGAGATGACCGTGGTCGCCGTGATCGTCACCGCCCTGCTCGCCGTGGCCGGCGGGCTCACCATGGTCCGGCTGATGCGCGGGCCGTCCACCCTGGACCGCGCGGTCGCCACCGACGTGCTGTTGGCGGTCATGGTCGCCGGCATCGCCACCGAGGCCGCGTACAGCCGGGACACGACCGCCCTGCCGGTGCTGGTGGTCCTCGCCATCCTCGGGTTCATCGGCTCGGTCAGCGTGGCCCGCTTCGCCGCCCGGAAGAACAACAGCCGATGAGCGTGGACACCGTGCTGGACATCGTCGCCGCCGGCTGCCTCATCGCCGGCGCGCTGCTCTGCCTCGCCGCCGGGGTCGCCCTGGTGCGCTTCCCCGACCTGCTCTCGCGGATGCACGCCTCGGCCAAGCCGCAGGTCCTCGGCCTGCTGCTGGTGCTGGTCGGCTGCGGCCTGCGGCTGCGGACCGGGGTGGACATCACCACGCTGGTCCTGGTCGGGCTCTTCCAGCTCGCCACCGCCCCGGTGGCGGCGCACATGGTCGGCCGGGCCGCGTACCCGGACGAGCAGATCCGCACCGACCTGCTGCTCACCGACGAACTCGCCGCCCACATCGACCGGATCACCCAGGATCGCCAGCGCGGCGCTGCGCCGACCTGACCCGCCCACCCGGTCCGCTCACCCACCCACCCGAACCGTCGCCCGCCTGCTGTGCGCGGCGACGGTTCGTTCTGCCCCGAATTACCCGGTGAGGAATTACCTACTTATCCTGTAGGGATTGCGCAGAATTGGGGGTGCGGGTTAGATTCGATTCCCAGCCGCCGATGCGCCAGGCGAGGAGGATCATGAGCATCGACCAGGTCGAGACCGGTGCGTTCGCCCGGGAGTGGGCGCAGTGGCACCGGCGGCACGAGACCGCCCTCGCCGACCCGCACGGGTTCCTCGCCGTCACCGGGCTCTACTGGCTGTCCGCGACGCCGCAGCGCTTCCCGGACGCGCCCGGCGAGTGGCGGACCGGCCCGCAGGGGGTGGTGGTGACCCTCGCGGAGGGGGAGGTGCTGCTCGTCGACGGGGCGCCGGTCGAGCGGGCGCACAGCTTCGGCGTCCTCGCCGAGCGCACCGAGGTCACCGCCGCCTTCGGCGACGCCGTGGTCGAGGTGGCCCGCCGCGGCGGGCGGGACATCCTCCGCCCCCGCCACCCCGATAACCCGCTGCGGGTCGACTACCGGGGCACCCCGGCGTTCGAGCCGGATCCGCGCTGGGTGCTCGCGGGCCGGTACGTCGCCTTCCCCGAGCCCCGCCCGACCACCGTGGGCGCCGCCGTGGCGGGGCTCAGCCACGTCTACGACGCCCCCGGCCGGATCGAGTTCACCGTGGACGGCACGCCGCTGACGCTGACCGCCTTCAACGGCCGGACGCCGGGCAGCCTGACCGTGTTGTTCACCGACGCCACCTCCGGGGTCACCACGTACGCCGCGAACCGGTCCCTCCAGGTCGACGCCCCGGACCCGGACGGCGGGGTGGTGCTGGACTTCAACCGGGCGGTGAACCTGCCCTGCGCGTACACCGACCACGCCACCTGTCCGCTGCCCCCGGCGGAGAACCGGCTCCCGGTCGCCGTGACGGCCGGCGAACGGATCCCGTACGAACGCGGCTGACCGCCGACTCTTCCCTCACCCGCCGCGCCGGCGGGGTCACCGCCACCGGGAGGACCGTGATGACCTTGTCCCTCGACCCGCACTCCGCCACACCCGTCGACGCCGACGCCGACTCGCTGCGCGCCCTGCTGCGGCACCAGGCCAGCACCGTCACGGTGGTGACCGCCCCCGGCCCGCCCCCGGTCGGCTTCACCGCCACCTCGTTCACGTCGGTGTCGCTCGACCCGCCGCTGGTCTCGTTCTGCCTCGACCTCGGCTCGTCGAGCTGGCCGACCGTGGCCGGCGCCCGGCACGTGGCGGTGCACCTGCTCTCCCACCGCCAGCAGGCCCTCGCCAGCCGCTTCGCCACCAGCGGCGTCGACCGCTTCGCCGGGACCCGCTGGCAGCCGGGGCCGCAGGACGTGCCCATTCTCGACGACACCCTGGCCTGGCTACTCTGCCGGGTGGTGGAGCGGGTCGTCGCCGGGGACCACGCGATCGTGCTGGCCGAGCCGGAGCTGGTTCGGCACGCCGGTCCCGGCTCGCCGCTGCTGTATCATCGGGGTCGGTACGCCGGGCTCGGCCCGACGGCCGCACCCCGGCCTGCGCCACCCCGGCCTGCCCGGCCGTAGCCTGACCGGTCGGCGACCCCGACCGCCCGGCTCGCCCGCGTTCCACCACCGGCTCCGCGTCGGTGTGCTGTGCCCCGAAACGCCGCTCGCCCCTGTCCCGGCCCGGCTGTGCCCTGCCGTCCGGCGCACCTCACGCGCCCACCCCGCACATCCGCACCGCCCCGCACCTCGGCTCCGCCCGGCACGTTTCGCTCCACCCTGGCACGTCCACTCCGGCACCACCACCTTGGTCCGTCCGCGTCACCCCGGCACGTCTGCTCCCGTCCCGTACGTCCGCCCGGAACGCGCCGTAGCCCGGCACCGTCGCCCGGTGCGGGCCGCACCGCCCCGCACCGGTGTGGTTCCCGCCTGCGCTCCGGACCCGTACGTCGTCACCGGTGGGGCTCAGCGTCGAGCAGCCCACCGTCGCCTCCTCCGGCCCGCCGCACACCGCCCGGTACCCGGTGCGGTCCCTGGTGGCCATCACCCCTGCCCGACAGGAGCATCCACGCATGCCCGCTGGTCGCCCGCGTCGACTCGCCGTCGCCGCGCTCGTACCCCTGCTCGTCCTCACCGCCGCCTGCTCGACCGGATCGGCCGCCCCCACCGACGCCGGCCAACCCCGCAGCGGCGGCTCGCTCACCTGGGCGGTGGAGACCGAGCCGATCACCCTCAATCCCCACCAGTACTCGCAGGCCAAGGCCCGGCTGCTGGTGTGGAACAGCTTCGAGTCGCTGCTCACCTACGACCGTGAGGGACGGGTCGTGCCCTGGCTGGCCACCGGCTACCAGGTCTCGCCCGACGGGCTGACGTACACCATCGGGCTGCGCGACGGAATCCGGTTCACCGACGGGGAGACCTTCGACGCCGCCACCGTCAAGGCCAATCTGGACAAGCTCCGCGAGCCGGAGTACAACCCGGCCGTCTCCGCCGTGCAACTGCGCAACCTCAAGACCGTCGAGGTGGTCGACCCGCGTACGGTCCGGCTCGTGCTCAGCACCCCGGACGTGCTGATCCTCGACTTCCTGGCCTCCCCGCAGGGCGCCCAGGTGTCGCCGAAGTCGCTGCGGGAGGCCAAGAACCTCAAGGCCGGCGGGGTGGACGTGGCCGGCACCGGGCCGTTCGTGCTGGAGGCCTACGTCCCCGGGCAGGAGCTGCGGTACCGGCGCAACCCCGACTACGCCACGCCGCCGCCGCACGCCACGCACACCGGGCCGGCCCACCTGGAGACCATCACGTACCGGTTCCTCAAGGAGTCCGCGGTCCGCGTCGGCGCGCTCACCTCCGGGCAGGTGCAGCTCATCGAGGGGGTGCCCGCCACCGACCAGCCCCTGATCACCGGGAACCCCGCGCTGCGGCTGACCCGCGAGCTGAACTCCGGCTCGTCGTACGGCTACTACCTCAACACCTCCCGGCCGCCCTTCGACGACATCCGGGTCCGCCAGGCGTTCCAGGAGGCGGTCGACGTCGACGCCGTGCTCCAGGCGGTCTACCAGGGCACCGCCACCCGGGCGTGGAGCGTCGTCAGCCCGTCCAGCAGGTTGTACGACAAGCGCCTGGAGGGTGGCCTCAGCGGGGACGTCGCGCGGGCCAACCGGCTGCTCGACGAGGCCGGCTGGACCGCGCGGGACGCCGAGGGCTTCCGGACCAAGGCCGGCACGCGGCTCACCGTCCGGCTGCTGCAGGCCGCGCCGTACCTGCGGGACCGCCGCGACGTGCTGGCCCAGGCGGTGCAGGCGGCGGTGAAGCAGAGCACCGGCATCGACCTCGACGTGGCCCAGGTCGACCTGGGCAGTTGGAACCAGGCGTTCGCCGACAACGAGTACGAGGTCTTCGACAACTCCCGCGCCGACACCGACGCCGGGTTGTCGCTGAACCTGCTGCTGCACACCGACGGAACGGTGAACCGGACCAAGATCAACGACGCGCGCCTCGACGACCTCCTCGAAGCCGGCCAGGCCGCCAGCGACCCGGCCCGGCGGGCCGCGATCTACGCCGACATCCAGCAGCGGGCCGTGCGGGAGCTGGCCCTGTTCCTGCCGCTGTACGCCCCGGCCGACCAGATCGCCGCCAGCGTCGCGGTCGGGGGTGTGACGTTCGAACCCACGGCCGGCGTGCCGGCTGGCGCGTACGACCTGTGGCTCGGGAAGTGACGTGAGCGGCGCGACCCTGCGCCCGGTGCTGCGCCGGGTGGCGGCCGGCCTGCTGGTGCTCTGGATCGCCGCCACCGCGGCGTACCTGGCCCTGCTGGCCGCCCCCGGCGACATCGTGGACAGCATCGTCGGCGAGGGCCCGGACACCCCGGAGATCCGCGCCGAGATCATGCGGGAGTGGGGGCTGGACCGGCCCGCCCTGGTGCAGTACCTCGACTACCTGTGGCGGCTCGCCGGCGGCGACCTCGGCCGGTCGTACCTGTTGCAGCGGCCGGTCGCCGAGGTCATCGGCGAGCAGGTGGGCCCCACCTTCACGCTGGCCGCTGCCGCCGCCGCGCTGGGCGTGCTGCTCGCCCTGCTCGCCGCGCTGACCACCGCCGGACCGCGTCGCCCCTGGCTGCGCCGGGGGGTCTCCACCGTGGAGCTGGTGCTGGTCTCCACCCCGGCGTTCCTGATCGGCATCGTGCTGCTCAGCGTGCTGTCGTTCCGGTTCGGGCTGTTCCCGGTCTCCGGCGACCAGGGCCTGGCCGCCCTGGTGCTGCCGGCGGTCACCCTGGCCCTGCCGATCGCCGGCCTGCTCGCCCAGGTGCTGCGCGACAGCCTGGACCGGGCCCTGGAGGAGCCGTTCGTGCTCACCGCGCGGGCCCGGGGGGTGGTCGAACGGGTGGTCCTGCTGCGGCACGTGCTCCGGCACGCCCTGCTGCCGGTGGTCACCCTGGCCGGTTGGCAGTTCAGCCTGCTCATCGGCTCGACCATCATCGTCGAGCAGGTCTTCGGCCGGCCCGGCCTCGGCCAGGTCGTGCTGAACGCGGTGACCTCCGGGGACATGCCGGTGGTGCTGGCCGTGGTGACCCTCTCCGCCGCCGTCTACGTGGCCGTCAACACCCTCGCCGACCTGGCGTACCTGCTCGTCGACCCGCGCCTGAGAAGGAGCTGACGATGACCGTCACCCTGCCCGAGTCGCCCGGCCTGCTCGCCCCGGCGCTGACCAGCACACCGGCGCGGCCGGCCCGGCGGCGCGGCGTCCGGCCCGGTCTCGTCGTCGCCGGGGCGTACCTGGCCCTGGTGCTGCTGGCGGCGGCCTGGCCGGAGCTGATCGCGCCGGGCGACCCGCTCGCCGCCGACCCGCTGCGGGTGCTCGCCCCACCCGACGCGACCCACTGGTTCGGCACCGACCACCTCGGCCGGGACGTGTGGACCCGGGTGGTGCACGGCGCCCGTCACTCGCTGGCCATCGGCGCCGCCGCGACCGGCATCGCGGTCACCGCCGGGGTGCTGGTCGGGTTGCTCGCCGGCCTGGCCCACCGGCTCGCCGACGAGGCGCTCAGCCGCAGCCTCGACGCGCTGTCGGCGTTCCCGATGCTGCTGCTGGCCCTGCTGTTCATCGCGATCGTCGGCCCCGGCACGGCCAGCCTGACCATCGCCATCGGCATCGCCCTGCTGCCGCACCTGGCCCGGGTGGTCCGCGCCCAGACCCTGCTGGTGCGTCGGGCCGGGTACGTGGAGCAGGCCGTCGCCTTCGGCCTGTCCCGGCCGCGGCTGGTGCTGCGGCACGTGCTGCCCAACGTCGTCGGCCCGATCCCGGTGCTCGCCGTGATCGGGCTGGGCGACGCGATCCTCGCCGCCTCCGGGCTCAGCTTCCTCGGCATGGGCCCGCAACCGCCGTCCCCCGAGTGGGGCGCGATGCTCTCCGAGGGGCGCAACTACCTGCGGGTGGCCTGGTGGGGCACCATCCTGCCGGGCGTCGCGGTCACCCTGACGGTGATCTCGCTGACCGTCCTCGGCCGCCGGTTGCAGCGCCGCTTCGACGGGCGGGAGGACTGATGGCCGGCCCGTTGGTCGACGTGGCGGACCTGCACGTCGACTTCGCCGCCCCGGGTGGGCGGACGGTGGCGGCGGTGCGCGGGGTCGACCTCACCGTCGAGGCGGGGGAGTGCGTGGCGATCGTGGGGGAGTCCGGGTCGGGCAAGAGCGTCACCGCCCGGACCCTGGTCGGGCTCGCCGGCCCGACCGCCACGGTCCGCGCCGCCCGCCTCGACCTGGCCGGCGTCGACGTGCGCGGGCACCGGCCCCGGGACTGGCGGCGAATCCGCGGCCGGGTCGCCGGCCTGGTCCTCCAGGACGCCCTGGTCTCGCTGGACCCGCTGCGCACGGTCGGCGCGGAGATCGACGAGGTGCTGCGCACCCACGACATCGCCAGCCGGCGGGAGCGGCCCGCCCGGGTCACCCGGCTGCTCACCGAGGTGCACGTGCCGGAGCCGGAACTGCGGGCCCGGCAGTACCCGCACCAGCTCTCCGGCGGGCTGCGCCAGCGGGCGCTGATCGCCTCGGCCATCGCCGGCGAGCCGTCCCTGCTGATCGCCGACGAGCCGACCACCGCGCTCGACGTGACCGTGCAGGCGCAGGTGCTGCGGCTGCTCGCCGAACGCCGGGCGGCCGGCTCGGCGCTGCTGCTGATCAGCCACGACCTGGCGGTGGTCGCCCGACTCGCCGACCGGGTGCTGGTGATGCGCGCCGGGGAGGTGGTCGAGCAGGGCCCGCCCCGGCAGTTGCTCCACGCGCCCCGGCACCCGTACACCCGGCAGTTGCTCGACGCGGTGCCGTCGGCCTCCTCCCGGGGTCGCCGGCTCGCCACCCCGGCCCGGCTCAGCGTGGAGTGCACGGTCCCGGCGCTGCGCCGGATCGCCCTGCCGACCCGGACCGCCGCTGCCGACGACCCGGTGATCGAGGCGGACGGCCTGGTCAAACGGTACGGCTCCCGGGAGGTGGTCCGGGGCGTCTCGATCACCGTCGGCCGGGGGGAGACCGTCGGGCTGGTGGGCGAGTCCGGCTCCGGCAAGACCACCGTCGCGCAACTGCTCTTCGGTCTCCTGCCCGCCGACGCCGGCACGGTCCGGTTCGCCGGGCAGCCCTGGTCCGGCGTACCGGAGCGGCGTCGCCGGCCGCTGCGGCGCCGGCTGCAACTGATCTCCCAGGACCCGCTCGGCTCCTTCGACCCGCGGTACCGGGTGGAGCGCATCGTCGCCGAGAACCTGGACCGGCCGGCGGGCCGGGCGCAGCGCCGCGACCGGGTGGCGGAACTGCTGGACCGGGTCGGCCTCGGCCCGGACGTGCTGGACCGCCACCCCCGCCAGCTCTCCGGCGGGCAGCGGCAGCGGGTGGCGATCGCCCGCGCCATCGCCTGCCGACCGGCCCTGATCATCTGCGACGAGCCGGTCTCCGCCCTCGACGTCTCGGTCCAGGCCCACGTCCTCGACCTGCTCGCCGACATCCAGGCCGCCGACGGCACCGCCCTGCTGTTCATCTCCCACGACCTCGGCGTGGTCCACCACCTCAGCGACCGGGTGCTGGTCATGCACGACGGCGCGGTGGTGGAGCAGGGCCCGGTCGGTGACGTCTTCACCCATCCCCGCCACGACTACACCAGGAGCCTGCTCGCCGCGCTGCCCACGCTCACCGCCGTCGGCTGACCGCCAGGAGGAGAACCATGCCCCGACCGTATCCGCTGCTCGCCGTGGCCCTCGACGGCCTCGGCTGGCACCCCGCCGCGTGGCGGCTCTCGACCGCCCCCGCCGACGCGCCGTTCACCCCGGGCTACTGGGCCGGGCTGGTCACCGAGGCCGAACGGGGCACCCTGGACCTGGTCACCGTCGAGGACTCCCTCGCGTTGCAGTCGACCCGCCCCGACGGCCCGGACGGGCGTACCGACCAGGTCCGGGGGCGGCTCGACGCGGTGCTGGTCGCCGCCCGGGTCGCCCCGCTGACCCGGCACATCGGGCTGGTCCCGGTCGCCGGGACCACGCACAGCGAGCCGTTCCACGTCTCCACCGCGATCGCCACCCTCGACCACGTCAGCCAGGGGCGGGCCGGCTGGCAGCCCCGGGTCTCGTTCCGCCGCAGCGAGGCCCGGCTCTTCGGCCGGCGGGAGGTGCCCGAGCTGCGGCCCGACCAGCTCGACACCCCGGCCGGCGCCGCCCTCCTCGCCGACCTGTTCGCCGAGGCGGCCGACGTGGTCGAGGTGGTCCGGCGGCTCTGGGACAGCTGGCAGGACGACGCGGTGATCCGGGACGTCGCCACCGGCCGCTTCATCGACCGGGACCGGCTGCACTACGTCGACTTCGCCGGTCGCTGGTTCGACGTCAAGGGACCGTCCATCGTGCCCCGGCCCCCGCAGGGGCAGCCGGTCGTCGCCGCGCTGGCGCACGACACGGTGCCGTACGCCTTCGCCGCCGGCAGCGCCGACCTGGTCTTCGTCACCCCCGCCGACGCCGGGCACGCCGCCGCCGTCGTCGCCGCGGTCCGCGCCGCCGAGCGGGCCGCCGGTCGGACCGGCCCGCCGCTGCGGATCCTCGCCGACCTGGTCGTCGTCCTCGGCGACACCCCGTCGGCCGCCCGGCATCGCCGGGACCGGCTCGACGCCCTCGACGGCGCCCCGCTCACCAGCGACGCGGCGGTCGTCACCGGCACCCCCGGACAGCTCGCCGACCTGATCGCCGAGTGGCACCGGGCCGGGGTGGACGGCGTCCGGCTGCGCCCCGCCGTCCTGCCCGACGACCTGACCACCATCACCCGGGCGCTGGTGCCGGCGCTGCGGGACCGGGGGCTGTACCACGACCGCTACCCCGGCGGCACCCTGCGCGACCTGCTCGGCCTGCCCCGACCGGTCAACCGGTACGCCCCGGTGCCCGCCTGACGTGGAGGAGACGACCGTGCCCAAGCAGATCATCCTCGCCGCGCACTTCCCCGGCGTGAACAACCAGACCGTCTGGAGCGACCCGGCCGCCGGCAGCCAGATCGACTTCGCCTCCTTCACCCACCTGGCCCGGACCGCCGAGCGGGGGACGTTCGACTTCTTCTTCCTCGCCGAGGGGCTGCGGCTGCGCGAGCAGCGCGGCCGGATCCACGACCTGGACGTGGTGGGCCGGCCGGACACCCTCACCGTGCTGGCCGCCCTGGCGTCGGTCACCACCCACCTGGGGCTGGCCGGCACCCTCAACGCCACCTTCCGGGAGCCGTACGAACTGGCCCGGCAACTGGCCACCCTGGACCACCTCAGCGGCGGCCGGTCGGCGTGGAACGTGGTCACCTCCTCCGACGCGTTCACCGGGGAGAACTTCCGCCGGGGCGGGTACCTCGACCACGCGCTGCGCTACGAGCGGGCCGGCGAGTTCGTCCGGACCGCCCGCGAGCTGTGGGACTCCTGGGCACCGGACGCGGTGCCCGGCGACCGCGCCACCGGGCGGTACCTGGCCGAGGCGGATCCGGGCGCGTTCACCCACGTCGGCGAGCAGTTCGACATCAGCGGGCACTTCACCGTGCCGCGCAGCCCGCAGGGCCACCCGGTGGTCATCCAGGCCGGCGACTCGCCGGACGGGCGGGACTTCGCCGCCGCCCACGCCGACCTGATCTTCTCCCGGCACGGCACGCTGGAGGCCGGGCAGGCGTTCCACGCCGACGTCCGGGCCCGGGTGGTCCGCAACGGACGCGCCCCCGACGCGGTGAAGATCCTGCCCGGGGCCACCGTCGTGCTCGGCGACACCGACGCCGAGGCGCAGGAACGCGCCCACCACATCCGCCGCCAGCAGGTCAGCCCGCAGACCGCGATCCTGCTGCTGGAGCAGCTCTGGAACCGGGACCTGTCCGGGTACGACCCGGAGGGGCCGTTGCCGGCGCACGACCCGGACGTCTCCGCCGACACCATCAGCCAGGGACGGACCCGGTTCTCCCGGGACCCGGTCGCCACCGCCCGGCAGTGGCGGGCCCTGGCGCAGGAGAAGGGCCTGGGCATCCGTGACCTGGTCATCGAGGTCACCGGGCGGCAGTCGTTCATCGGCACCCCCGCCAGCGTCGCCGAGCAGATGAACCACGCCGTCCAGTCCGATGCCGCCGACGGCTTCATCCTGGTGCCGCACCTGACCCCCGGCGGGCTGGACGAGTTCGTCGACCGGGTGGTCCCGCTGCTGCGCGAGCGCGGCGTGTTCCGCACCGGGTACACCGGGACCACCCTGCGCGAGCACCTCGGCCTGCCGGTGCCCGCGCCGGCCGGGAGGGGGCCGGTGCCGGCGTGAGGTTCCTGCTGATCACCCTGATCACCCACCTGCCGGACCCGGTCACCGGTCACCGGCGCAGCACCACCGACCGGTTCCGCGAGGTGGTCGACAACGCGGTGATCGCCGAGGAGCTCGGCTACGACGGGTACGGCGTGGGCGAGCGGCACGAGTACCCCTTCATCTCCTCCTCGCCGCCGGTGGTGCTCAGCCACATCGCCGCGCGCACCCGGACCATCCGGCTCTTCACCGCGGTCACCACGCTCAGCCTGCTCGACCCGGTCCGCGCCTACGAGGACTACGCCACCCTGGACCACCTCTCCGGCGGCCGGCTCGAACTGATCATCGGCAAGGGCAACGGGTCCGCCCAGGCCGAGCTCTTCCACGTCACCGCCGCCGACCAGTGGGACCGCAACCGGGAGGGCTACGAGCTGTTCCGGCGGCTCTGGCGGGAGGAGAAGGTCACCTGGTCCGGCCGGTTCCGCCCGCCGCTGCACGAGGCCGAGGTGTGGCCCCGCCCGTTGCAGCGGCCGGTCCGGGTCTGGCACGGCAGCGCCACCAGCCGGGAGTCCGTGGAGCTGGCCGCCCGCTGGGGCGACCCGCTCTTCTCCGCCAACGTGACCAACCCCATTGCGCCGTACGCCGAACTGGTCCGCCACTACCGGGACCGCTGGGCGCACCACGGGCACGGCCCCGCCGACGCCCTGGTCGGCGCCGGCACCGCCGGCTTCCACACCGCGCCCACCTCGCAGGAGGCGGTCGAGCGGTACCGCCCGATCTTCGAGGCCCGGCTCGCCGCGTTCCGCAGGGCCGGGGTGGACCCGGTCTTCCCGACCCTGGAGGACGCCCTCGAGCGCAGCTCGATGCTGGTCGGCAGCCCGCAGCAGATCGCCGAGAAGGTGCTGCGCCAGCACGAGCGGCTCGGCCACGAGGTGATCCACCTGACCGCCGACCGGGACGGGCTGACCGACGACCAGCACCGGCGCAGCCTGGAGCTGTTCCAGGCCGAGGTCGCCCCGGTGCTGCGCCGCGAGATCCCCAGCCGCCCGCTGCACCCCGCCGGGACGTCCCCCGGGCCGGGCGTCACCGGCCCGCCGGCCGCCGTCACCGTCGCCGCCGACGGTCGGGCCGGCCCGCCGCCGCTGTCCGCCCCTGTCTGATCCGAACGGGAGGAACCCATGTCACCGACGCCGCTGTCCGTGCTCGACCTGTCGCCGGTCCCCACCGGGGGCGGGGTCGCCGACGCCCTGCGCCACACCATCGACCTGGCCCGGCGGGTTGAACAGGTCGGGTACCACCGGTACTGGCTCGCCGAGCACCATCTCGCCCGGGGGGTGGCCAGCTCCGCCCCGGCCGTGCTGATCGGCCAGGTGGCGGCGGCCACCGGCCACATCCGGGTCGGGTCGGCGGCGGTGCAGCTCGGCCACCGTACGGCGCTGTCCGTGGTGGAGGAGTTCGGCACCCTCGCCGCCCTCTACCCGGACCGGGTCGACCTGGGGCTGGGCCGCTCCGGCCAACGCCGGGGCCTGAGCGCACCGCAACCGCCGGTCGAGCCACCGGCCCCGGAGCCGTACCGGGTGGTCGACGGGCTGCTGATCCCGCCGCCGTTCTCCTTCGCCAAGCTGCTCGCCTCGCCCCGGTTCGCGTTGCACAACGCGCTGCTGCACCCGCCCGGCGCCGAGTCACCCGACTTCCCCCGGCAGGTCGCCGACATCCTGGCCCTGCTGCGCGGCGACTACACCGACGCCACCGGCCTGGACGCGCACGCGGTGCCGGGGGAGGGCGCGGAGCTGACGGTCTGGCTGCTCGGCAGCAGCGGCGGGGAGAGCGCCCAACTGGCCGGCGCGCTGGGCCTGCCGTTCGCGGCCAACTACCACGTCGCGCCCGCCGCCGTGCTGGACGCGGTGCGGGCGTACCGGGCGGCGTTCCGCCCCTCGGCGCGGCTGGCGCAGCCGTACGTGGTGGTCTCCGCCGACGTCGTGGTGGCCCCGGACGACGACACCGCCCGCCGGCTGGCCGCCCCGTACGGGCTCTGGGTGCGCAGCATCCGCAGCGGCGACGGGGCGATCCCGTACCCCACGCCGGAGGAGGCCGCCGCGCAGCCCTGGACCGAGGAGGACCGGCTCCTGGTCGCCGATCGGGTGGACACCCAGTTCGTCGGCGCCCCGGAGGTGGTGGCCGAGCGGCTGCGGACCCTGCGCGACGCCACCGGCGCCGACGAGCTGCTGATCACCACCATCACCCACGACCACCGGGACCGGGTCGCCTCGTACGAGCTGCTCGCCAAGGAGTGGGCGCAGGGCGGCTGACCCGGGACGCGGGGCCGCCACCCCGCGCCCCGGGTCGGGCCCGGCCCGCGTCAGGCGCGCAGCAGGGTCACCAGCCCGGCGGCCACCAGCACCCCGGCCCAGAGCCGGTCCACGTTGAACCAGGCCCGGCGCAGCACCCCCACCCCGAGCACCTCGTAGACCAGCACGGCGACGAGCAGCGCGGTGCCGAACATGGCGACGGTGTGCACCCCGGCCGCCGCCAGGCCCGGCAGTGCCCCCACCGCCGCGTCGCCGACCAGAGCGCCCGCCGACCCACCGGCCGGGTGCCCAACGTGCCCGCCGGCGTCGCCCACCGGGTCGGTGAGCAGCACCGGCAGCAGCATCAGCCCGGCGCCGTGCGCCGAGGACATCAGGAACGACCAGCCGGCGAGCTGCGCCGCCGACAGCCGCATCCCGGCCCAGCGGAAGTGACGTGCGGAGAGCAGCCGCCACAGGCCGAACCCGACCAGCAGCAGCCCGCCGACGACCGTCACCACCGTGCTCGCGGTGACCGACCGGGTGGCGCTGACCAGCGCGGCGACCACCGCGACGGAGGCCAGGTGGCCCAGGGCGACCGGGGGCAGCGAGCCCAGCAGCGCGGCCCGGCTGCGCTCCTGCAACCCCCGGGCCACCGCGAAGAGCCACCCCATCGCCGGGTTGAGTCCGTGGAACGCGCCGAGGGCGACCAGCGTCGCCCACGCCGCGCCGGTCACGGGAAGCAGTACGAGTCGGAGGAGGCGTCCCCGCCCTGCAACCGGGTCTGGTGCACGCGCAGCCCCCGGAACTCCTCCCCGCGCGGGAAGAACCGCGGGTCCGGGACGAGCCCGCCGTCGTCGGTGGGGACGTCGAGCTTGGCCAGCCAGGCCCCCACCCCGTCCGGGTAGAACTGGTCGTCCCAGGCGCCGTAGAGGGAGTTCGAGACGTACACCCGCCGGCCGTCCCGGCTCACCTCGACCATCTGCGGGCCGCCGGCCAGCGGCTCGTCCGGGGCGGCCGGGTGGGCGGTGCGCGCGACGATGCCGCCCAGGCGCACCGACCCGGTGAGCACCGGGTGGAACGGGTCGCTGACGTCGTACTGGCGCAGCTCCCCGGTGCCCCAGCAGGAGACGTAGAGGAACCGGTCGTCGACCGACAGGTCGATGTCGGTGACCAGCGGCGGTACCGCCCCGAAGGGCTTGAGCAGGTCCGGCAGGTCGGCCGGGTCGGCCGGCTCGGCGGGGATGTCGATGACCCGGGTGACCGCCCAGCCGTCCCCGCCGACCTCCCGGTGCCACAGCCAGACCGAGGCGGACAGGTCCTCGACGCTGACCACCACCCCGACGAAGCCGTACGTCCGGGTCGGGTCGTGCGCGGGGCGCAGTTCCAGCGGCATCTGGTACTGGTCGCCGAGGTCGACCCGCTGCACGTGCCGCCGGGTCGCCAGGTCCCAGAAGTGGAGCGCGTGGCCGTACCGGCGGCCGAGCAGCAGCTCGCCGACGATGCCGTCCTCGATCATCGACGGGGTGCCCCACTCGCTGGTGACCAGCACGTCGTGGTTGAGGTGCCACCAGAAGTCGTACGCCAGGTGCTGTGGCCCCCGGTCGGCCTCCCACCGGCCGCGCACGTCGAAGGTGGTGTGGTCGAGCACCGCGATGCCGCCGGGGCCGTCGCGCCCGTCGGCGCCGCCGAGCGCGGAGAGGTAGATCCCGTCCGGTCCGCAGTGGACGGTGTGCGGCCGGGAGTAGCCGGCCCGGTCGGCCAGCTCGTCCGCCTCGATCACCTTGGTCAGCCGGGGCCGGCGCGGGTCGGGCTGGGTGTCGAAGACGTGCACCCGGGACGAGCGCAGGCCGGGCACGATCAGGTAGCGCCGTTCCACGTGCGGGTGCGGGGCGGTCGGGCAGAGCGCGCTGCTGCACGCGTTCCAGCCGAAGTGGTGCAGCTCGTCGCCGGTGTGCGGCAGGTCGGTCCAGCCGACCACGCGGCCGTAGTCGGGGGAGTCGGGGTCGGTGTCGAGCACCACGATCGCGTCGGGCCGCCGCGCCGAGCGGTCGAACGCCGCCACGTACGCCAGTTTCTCCGGCGGCGCGGTCGCGGCCTGCCCGGGGGAGGGGTAGAAGGTGGGGTCGGGGGTCCAGCGGGTCATCGAAGCCTCCGTTCGGTCAGGGGGTGGGGACGCCGAGGCGGTCGAGCAGGCGGCGGCGCAGCGCGCCGAAGGCCGGGTCGTCCGGGGTGCGGGTGGGGCCGAGCGGCACGGGCAGTTCCTCGGCGATCACCCCGCCGTCGAGGACCAGCGCCCGGTCGGCGAGCAGCAGCGCCTCCTCCACGTCGTGGGTGACCAGCAGGGCGGCGAAGCCGTGCTCGGCGCGCAGCCGGCGCAGCAGGCCCTGCATCCGCAGCCGGGTGAGCGCGTCGAGCGCGCCGAACGGCTCGTCGAGCAGGAGCAGGTCGGGGGCGCGGACCAGGGCACGGGCCACGGCCACCCGCTGCGCCTGCCCGCCGGAGAGTTCGGCGGGCCAGGCCCGCTGCCGGTCGGCGAGCCCGACCTCGGCCAGCGCCCGGTCCACCCGCCCGGCCACGTCCGGCCCGGACAGGCCGAGGGCCACGTTGTGCGCCACCCGCTTCCACGGCAGCAGCCGGTGTTCCTGGAACACCACGGCGGCGGTGCCGTGCACGGTGGTCTCGCCGGTGGCCTCGCGGTCGAGGCCGGCGAGGATCCGCAGCAGGGTGCTCTTGCCGGAGCCGCTGCCGCCGAGCAGCGCGACCACCTCGCCGCCGGCGATGTCCAGGTCCACCCCGGCCAGCACGGTGGTCGGCCCGAACGCCCGGCGTACCGCCCGCGCGGTGAGCACCGGCGGGGCCGGGGTCAGCTCGCGCGCAGTCCGCGTCGCCACGTCAGCGTCCTCCTCTCCGCCACCCGCAGGGCGAGGTCGGACAGCAGCCCCAGCAGGGCGTAGACGACCAGGCCGAGCACCACGACGTCGGTCTGGCTGAACTCGCGGGCCTCCATCATCAGGAACCCGATGCCGGTCTGGGCGTTGACCTGCTCGCCGACCACCAGGCTCAGCCAGGCCGCCCCGATGGCCAGGCGCAGCCCGAGGAAGAGCGCCGGCAGCGCGCCGGGGAGCACCACGTGCCGCAGCCGGGCGAGCAGCCCCAGCCCGCAGGTCCGGGCCGCCTCGACCAGCCGTTCGTCGATGTCCCGGATGCCGGCGTAGGTGTTGAAGTAGATCGGGAAGAACGCGCCGAGCGCGACCAGGCTGATCTTGAGCGACTCGCCGATCCCGACCCAGATGATGAGCAGCGGGACGAGGCCCAGGTGGGGCAGCATCCGGGCCATCTGCACCGGCGGGTCGACCAGGTCGTCACCGAGGCGCAGCAGCCCGGCCACGGCGCCGAGCAGGAGGGCGAGCCCGCCGCCGATCAGCAGGCCGAGGCCGGCCCGGGTGAGCGAGTCGAGCAGGTGGGTGGCGAGGGTGCCGTCGCGGGCCAGCCGCCAGCCGGTGGCCAGCACCGCGCTCGGCGCGGGCAGCTTCTCCGGCGACAGCACCCCGGACCGGGCGGCGGCCTCCCAGACGGCGACCAGCAGGACCGGGCTGGCGGCGCGCCGCCACCGCCCACCCGGCCGGTACCGGCGGCCGGGGCGGACCGGAGCGGGCCGGGCGGCCCGCTCCGGCGCCTCGGCCAGGACCGTGCCGCTCACCGCAGGACCTCGCCGTACCGCTCGTCGATGCGGGAGCGGATGTCGACCGGACCGGGTACGAGCTCCAGGGCGACGAAGCCGTCGGCGATGGCCTGGAGTTCGTCGCCGATGGCCGGGGTGACCGGGGCGAGCGGCTGGGCGCTGCGGGCGAGGGCCCGGTGCGCGGTCTCCTCGGGGATCTTCAGCTCGGGGGCGAGAACCTTGGCCCGCTCGTCGGGGTTGGCGATGCCCCAGTCGGTGACCTCGCGGAACGTCCGCAGGAACGTGCCCAGCTCGGCCGACCTGCTCGCCAGCACCTCGGGGGAGGCGAGCAGGTACTGACGGTTGCTGGCCAGGCCGGTGGCGTCGGCGAGGATCCGCACGTCGGGCCGCTCGGTGAGGGCGAAGTACGGGTCCCAGATGATCCAGGCGTCGACCTGCCCGTTGTCGAAGGCGGGTCGCCCCTCGGCCGGCTTGAGGTACCGGACCTCGAGGTCGGCGAGGGTCATGCCGTTCGCCTCCAGCAGCCTGACCAGCAGCCAGTGCACGTTGGAGCCCTTGTTGAGGGCGACGGTGCGGCCCTTCAGGTCGGCGAAGGTGCGGTACGGGCTGTCCGCCTTGACCAGCACCGCCTCGCCCTGGGGGACCGGCGCGGAGGTGCCGACCACGGAGAAGGGGATCCTGCCGGCGGCGGCGAAGACCGGGGGCGCCTCGCCGACCTCGCCGAGGTCGATCGAGCCGGCCTTGAGCGCCTCGGTCAGCGCCGGCCCGCTCTCGAACAGCGACCACTGCGCGTCCGGGGCCGCGCCCCGTGCCTTGACCAGGCTCAGCCCGCCGAAGCGCTGGTAGCCGATGCGCAGCGGGCCGGGGTCGCCGTCGCCGGCCCCGGCGTCGTCGCCGCAGCCGGCCGCCCCGCCGACCGCGACCAGCGTCACGGCGGTGAGCAGGGCCGTGCCGAGGCGGCGCCGGGAGATCGGGTGGGACCAGGGCGGGGTACGCATACGGACTCCTCAACGGTCTGTCGTATCGATGTCGGTGTCGGGCGCCGGATCGACGGGCGTCGGCGCGGATCAGTAGCCTACTAATCCGGTAGGTTTTATCGATAGTCTGTTCGGGTGGTCGTCCCGGCCATCAGGAACGCCCGCCCGTCGACCGCACCCCGACCCCACCCGCTCATCCGGAGGAGCCCCCGATGTCGCTCACCTTCCACTGGTTCCTGCCCACCTCCGGCGACAGCCGGGGCGTCGTCGGTGGTGGACACGGCGTACCGGTCGGCGCCGCCGGGGCGGTCCGGCCGGCGAGCGTCGCCTACCTCGGGCAGATCGCCCGCTCCGCCGAGCAGCTCGGCTTCGTCGGCGTGCTCACCCCGACCGGCGCCTGGTGCGAGGACGCCTGGCTGACCACGGCGATGCTGACCGAGGTCACCGAACGGCTGAAGTTCCTGGTCGCCTTCCGTCCCGGGCTGCTCTCCCCGACCCTGGCCGCCCAGATGGCCGCCACGTACCAGCGCCTCTCCGGCGGCCGGCTGCTGCTCAACGTGGTCACCGGCGGCGAGTCGGCCGAGCAGCGCGGGTACGGCGACTTCCTCGACAAGGACGCCCGGTACGCCCGTACCGACGAGTTCCTGCACGTGGTGCGCTCCCTGTGGGGCGGTGGGACGGTCGACCACGACGGGCCCCACCTGCGGGTCGAGGGGGCCCGGCTGAGCCGGACGCCCGACCCGGTCCCGCCGGTCTACTTCGGCGGGTCGTCGGCCGCCGCCGGCCCGGTCGCGGCCCGGCACAGCGACGTCTACCTGACCTGGGGGGAGCCGCCCGCCCAGGTGGCCGGCAAGCTCGACTGGATCCGGTCCCTGGCCGCCGAGGCCGGTCGTCGGCTGCGCTTCGGCATCCGGCTGCACGTCATCGCGCGGGACACCGCCGACGAGGCCTGGGCGCAGGCCCGCCGGCTGCTCGACGGCATCGACGAGGCCGACGTCCGGGCCGTCCAGGCGGGGCTGCGCCGCAGCGAGTCCGAGGGGCAGCGCCGGATGCTCGACCTGCACCACGGCTCCCGGGACGACCTGGTGGTCGCGCCCAACCTGTGGGCCGGCGTCGGCCTGGTCCGGGGTGGCGCGGGCACCGCCCTGGTGGGCAGCCACGCCGAGATCGCCGACCGGATCGCCGAGTACCACGCGCTCGGCATCGAGGAGTTCGTACTCTCCGGCTACCCGCACCTGGAGGAGGCGTACTGGTTCGGCGAGGGCGTCCTGCCCATCCTGCGCGCCCGGGGCCTCTGGCACCCACCCACCGGCGCCCCCACCCCCACCCCGACCCCCACCATCCCCTTCGCCCCCACCCCCACCCCCACCTCCTGACC